>DATDKF010000066.1:0-20617 GCA_036520135.1 Solirubrobacteraceae bacterium | reverse complement strand
GCCAAGCTCGCCAAGCACCTGCGCGAGCAGCACGGCTCGTCGGTCGCCGTCGCGGCCTGCGACGTCTACCGGCCCGCCGCCGTCGAGCAGCTCGTCAAGGTCGGCACCCAGGCCGGAGCGACGGTCTACGAGCAGGGCACGGATCGCGATCCCGTCGACATCGCGGGCTGGGCGCTCGAGCAGGCCACGCGCGACGGCAAGGACGTGCTGATCGTCGACACGTCGGGCCGCCTGCACGTCGACCAGGCGCTGATGGAGGAGCTCGCGCGGATCAAGCAGCGCATCAAGCCCCACGTTGTGCTGTTGGTCGTCGACGCGATGACCGGCCAGGACGCCGTCAACGTCGCCGAGCAGTTCGCCGAGGTCGCGCAGTTCGACGGCGTGGTGCTCTCCAAGCTCGACGGCGACGCCCGCGGCGGCGCCGCGCTGTCGGTCAAGGCGGTCACCGGCAAGCCGATCATGTTCGCCTCCACCGGCGAGAAGCTCGGCGACTTCGAGCGCTTCCACCCCGACCGGATGGCGCAGCGGATCCTCGGGATGGGCGACGTCCTGTCGTTCATCGAGAAGGCCGAGCAGTCGGTCGACGAGGAGGAGGCCAAGGACCTCGAGCGCAAGCTGCGCAAGAACCAGTTCACGCTCGAGGACTTCCTGGACCAGCTCAAGCGCGTGCGCAAGATGGGTCCGCTCACCTCGATCCTGGGGATGATCCCCGGGCTCGCCGGCCACCAGCTCTCCAAGATGCAGGTCGACGACCGCGAGCTCGACCGGGTCGAGGCGATCATCCTGTCGATGACCCCCTACGAGCGCAATCACCCCGAGGCGATCAAGGGCTCGCGGCGGCTGCGGATCGCCAAGGGCTCCGGCACGAACGTGCAGCAGGTCAACCAGCTGATCAAGCAGTTCGACCAGATGCGCAAGATGATGCGCGGGATCCAGCAGGGCAAGATGCCCGACCTCGGGCAGCTCATGCGCCAGCGCTAGGGGATGCCCAACGGGACACCGCTCTACACGGAGTGGGCGGTTGGGCGGGCCCCCATGTCATCGTCCGCTATCCTGCCGCGCCGAAATGGCAGTCAGCATGCGACTCACCCGCGTGGGCGGGAAGAAGGATCCGGTGTGGCGCGTCGTCGTCGCCGATCGCCGCTCTCCCCGCGACGGGCGCTTCATCGAGACGGTCGGCCGCTACAACGCGCAGACCGATCCCTCGACGATCGTGCTCGACGAGGAGCGCATCCGGCACTGGCTGGATCGCGGCGCCCAGCCGAGCGACACGGTCAAGAAGCTCCTCAAGACCCAGGGCATCGCTCGGTAGCGCCCCGTGCGCGAGCTGCTCGTCTATCTGGCGCAACAGCTGGTCGACGAGCCCGGGCAGGTCGAAGTCGAGCAGTTCGAGGAGGACGACGGCACGCTCGTGCTCGAGCTGTCGGTCGCCGACGATGACTACGGCAAGGTCATCGGGCGCGGGGGACGCACCGCGCAGGCCCTCCGGGCGGTCGTCAAGGCCGCCGCGGTCAAGGACAACCGGCGCGTCCTCGTCGACATCGTCGAGTGAGCGCGTGAGCGCCGGCCGCGTCGGGCGGCCGCACGGGCTCGACGGGTCGTTCCACGTGACGCGCCCCGGCGAGTTCGCGGCGGGCGGCACCGTGTGGGTCGACGGCGCGCCGCGGACGATCGAGCGGCTGGCCGGCACGCGCGACAAGCCGATCGTGCGGCTCGCGGGCTGCTCTTCGCGCGAGCATGCCGAGGCGCTGCGCGGGCTGACGCTGGAGGTGCCGCGCCACGAGACGCTGGCCGAGGACGAGTTCTGGGCGTCCGACCTCGCGGGCTGCGTGGTCATCGACGGCGACCGCGAGGTGGGCGTGGTGGCGCGGATGATCGCGCTGCCCTCGTGCGAGGCGCTCGAGGTCGGCGACCTGCTGATCCCGATGGTGCGCGACGCGATCCGGTCGATCGACGTCGACGCGCGCCGGATCGACGTCGACATGGGATTCCTGGAGCCGTGAACCTCGACGTCTTCACGCTGTTCCCGCCGTGGTTCGACTGGTTCCGCGAGCAGCGGCACGTCACCAACGCGCTGGCGCTCGGCCATACGTTCGAGGCCGTGGACCTGCGGGCGACGACGCCGTTGAAGTGGGGCCAGGTCGACGACACGCCGTTCGGCGGCGGGGCCGGGATGGTGCTACGAGTCGACGTGATGGAGGCGGCCCTGCGCGCCCGCTACGGCGGCGATCCGGCCGCGCCCGACCGGCGGGTGATCGCGCTGACGCCGGGCGGCCGCCTGCTCGACGACGCGCTGGCGTCCGAGCTCGCCGCCGAGCCGGCGGTGACGCTGCTGTGCGGGCGCTACGAGGGCTTCGACGAGCGGATCCTCGAGCACTTCTGCACCGATCAGGTGTCGATCGGCCGCTACGTGCTCGCGGGCGGCGAGCTCGCGGCGATGGTCGTCGCGGACACGGTGCTGCGCAAGCTCCCGGGGGCGCTGGGCAAGGACGAGTCGGCCGTGGAGGAGTCGTTCTCCCCGGCGCTCGACGGCGGGCTCGAGTACCCGCACTACACGCGGCCCGCGGAGTGGCGCGGCTGGAGCGTGCCCGAGGTGCTGCTATCCGGCCATCACGAGCGCATCGGCGAGTGGCGCCGGGAGCAGAGCCGTCAGCGTTCGCTACCATGATTCGCCCGCGTGCCGCCGCTGTTTACCCCGTCTGGCGCCGCGGTCTTTCTTTGCCATGAGCATCGTCATCGACAGCCTGGAGCGCCAGCAGCTCCGCCGCGTCCCGAATTTCGCCGCCGGTGACCGCGTCCGCGTCCACTTCCAGGTCGTCGAGGGCACCCGCCGGCGCACCCAGGTCTTCGAAGGCGTGGTGATCAAGCGGCAGGGCGAGGGCGTGCGCGAGACCTTCACGGTCCGCAAGAACTCGTTCGGCGTCGGCGTGGAGCGCACGTTCCCGCTGCACTCGCCGAAGATCGAGAAGATCGAGGTCGCCGCCCGCGGCGACGTCCGCCGCGCCAAGCTCTACTACCTCCGTGGCCGGGTCGGCAAGCGCGCGCGTGTGCGCGAGCGCCGCTACGTGGGGCCGGAGGAGGTGGTGCAGGCCGGGCTGCTGCACGATCCCGCGGCCGCCGCGGCCGCTGCCGCCGACGACGAGGTGCCGGGCGAGGCGGTCGACGAGCAGGCGCTGGCCGAGGCCGAGGCGGCTGCGGTCGAGGAAGCTCCGGCTCCGGCCGAGGAGGCCGACGCCGCGGCCGAGGAGGCCGACGTCGCCGCCGAGGAGACCGCCGAGGTCGAGGCGTCCGCCGACGCCGAGGCCGCCGCCGCGGCTGAGACCGAGTCGCCGGCGGCGGACGACGAGCCCAAGTAGGCAGGGGTGGCGGCAAAGACGTCGTCGGCGTCGGGCTCGCTGATCGAGCTGGTCCTGATCGTCGCCGTCGCGCTGGGCCTTGCGCTGGGCATCCAGGCGTTCCTCGTCAAGCCGTACCGCATCCCGAGCGAGTCGATGGTGCCGACGCTGCAGGTCGGCCAGCGCGTGCTGGTCAACCGCATCGGCGCCCGGTTCGGGCATCCGTCGGTCGGCGACATCGTCGTCTTCCACCCGCCCGCCGGCGCGGAGCAGGGCAACGAGTGCGGCGCGTCGCATCCGGCGACGCAGGTCTGCGACACGCCCACGCCCGAGAAGGCTGACGTGAACTTCATCAAGCGCGTCGTGGCTGGTCCCGGTGACCATCTGAAGGTCGAGGACGGGCACGTGATCCTCAACGGGAAGCGCCAGAAAGAGAGCTTCGCCGAGCCCTGCGGGGGCGGCGAAGGGTGCGATTTCCCACAGGAGGTGACCGTTCCCGCCGGTCACTACTTCATGATGGGCGACAATCGTGGGTCTTCCGACGACAGCCGATTCTGGGGACCGGTCCCTGAGGACTGGGTCATCGGCGAAGCATTCGCCACCTACTGGCCACCGAAACGGATCGGGCTCCTCTAAGAAGCGCAAGCGCACGTCGGGGTCGCGGTTGTTCCGGTTCGATCGCTGCCTGGGCGTGCGGTACGTCGCGGGGGCCGACGAGGCGGGGCGCGGCTGCCTGGCCGGCCCGCTGGTCGCGGCCGCCGTGCTGTTCGACTACGAGCGACTGACGCTGTCGGACCTGCGGGCGCTGTCCGCGCTGAACGACTCCAAGCAGCACACCGCGGAGATGCGCGAGGAGCTGTACCCGCGCGTGTTGCGGGTCGCCACGCGCGTGGCGGTCACCTCGCGCTGCGTCCGCGGGATCGACGAGCGCGGGCTGCACAAGACCAACCTCGCAGCACTGTCCGCCGTCCTGCGGCGCGTGGCCTGCGAAGGCGCGCTGTGCCTGTCGGACGGGTTCCCGGTGCCGCCGACGGGGTTCGACCAGCGGCCGGTCGTGGGCGGCGATGCCACGAGCGCCGCGATCGCCGCCGCCTCCGTGATCGCGAAGGTCTCGCGCGACCGCTTCATGCACCGGATGGAGCAGACGTACCCCGGCTGGGACTTCGCGATGCACGTCGGCTACTCGACGCCTGAGCACCGCGCCGCGATCGAGAAGCTCGGCGTCTCGCCGCTGCACCGGCTGTCGTTCCAGTCGATGGCGTACCAACAGCTCGCGCTCTGATCTCGCCGCCCGAGGCGGCGAGCGTGTGGGTTTCGTCGCACCGATCGCCCGCCGCCGCGAGAGTGAGACGAAACCCACGCCACAGGACGGTTTCGTCGCAACGATCGCGCGACCGCCGGCGATTGCGACGAAACTGGCGCGGCGCGTGTGCATTTCGCAGCAACGATCGCCATGTGAGCCGCGGGTGCTGCGAAACGCACGCTCTGGGTGCGTTTCGCAACAACGATCGCCGCCGGCGTCGCGAGTGCGACGAAATGCACGCACCCGCGCCGGCTCCCCCCACCGCCCTACCCAGCAAGCAGTTGACGTTCGCCGAACCCGCTGAGGCCCCTGCGCGACTCATTTCGCAGAGTCGCGACGGAATCGTCACAGACACGTGGTGATCCGTTCTGCTCCCGGCCGTACGGTCGCTGCTCGATGTCGAGCGACCGTGCCAAGGAGCTGGGCCGCCGCGGGGAGGAGCTGGCCGCGCAGCACTTCGCGCGGCTCGGCTACCGCGTCCTCGCGCGCAACCACCGCACGCGCTTCGGGGAGCTCGACCTCGTGCTGGCCGACGAGGGCGAGGCGACGATCGTGTTCTGCGAGGTCAAGTCGCGGCGGCTCGGCCAGGGCGACTGGCGCGAGAATCTGCACCACCACAAGCGCAAGCAGGTCCGCACGATGGCGGCGGCGTGGCTCAACGAGGTCAGCGACCGCCCGTGGGGCGCCGAGCTGCGGTTCGACGCCGTCGGCGTAACGCTCGACCACCGGGACGAGCTCGTCCGGCTCGACCATATGGAGGGGGCGTTCTGAACCGTGATCGCCCGTGTCACCACGTTTGCGATCGACGGCGTGGAGTCGCGCCGCGTGTGGGTCGAGGCCGACATCCGCCAGGGCCTGCCGGCGTTCACGATCGTCGGGCTCGCCGACAAGGCGATCCGCGAGGCGCGAGAGCGCGTGCGCTCGGCGATCACGAACTCCGGCCACGTGTTCCCGGCGCTGCGGATCACCGTCAACCTCGCTCCCGCCTACCTGCGCAAGATCGGCCCGGGGTTCGACCTGCCGCTCGCCGTCGCGATCCTCGTCGCGTCCGAGCAGCTCGACCCGGCGGAGGTCGAGGACTGCGCGATCGTCGGCGAGCTGTCGCTGACCGGCGACGTGCGGGCGATCCGCGGGGCGCTCGCGATCGCCGAGGGCGCGCGCCGCCACCAGCTCCCGCGCCTGCTCGTGCCGCGCGCCCGGGCCGCCGAGGCGGCGCTCGTGCCCGGCGTGACGGTGCTCGGGATCGATTCGCTGCAGGAGGCGGTCGACGTCCTGGCCGGGCGCGCCGAGCCGCCTCCGCCGCCGGCGGCGGCCGAAGAGCCGGAGCCCGATCCGATGCTCGACCTCGCCGACGTGCGCGGCCAGAACGCCCTGATCCCGGCGCTGGAGGTGACCGCGGCAGGCGGCCACAACGTCTACATGCACGGCCCGCCCGGCACCGGCAAGACGATGCTCGCGCGGCGGCTGCCGTCGATCCTGCCGCCGTTGACGCCCGCCGAGGCGCTCGACGTGACGCGGATCCAGTCGGTGACCGGCCTGCACGGCGGCAGCGGGCTCGTGGCACGGCGGCCGTTCCGCGCGCCCCACCACACGATCTCGGCCTCCGGCCTGGTCGGTGGCGGCGCTCACCCGCAGCCCGGGGAGGCGACGCTCGCCCACCACGGAGTCCTGCTCCTCGACGAGCTGTCGGAGTTCGTGCGCTCGAGCCTGGAGGCCTTGCGCCAGCCGCTCGAGGACGGGCACGTGACGATCGTGCGCGGCCAGCAGGTCGTCGCGTTCCCGACGCGCTTCATGCTCGTGGCCGCGTCGAACCCGTGTCCGTGCGGGATGGGAGAGGAGGCGTGCCGCTGCACGGCGGCCGACCTCGCGCGCCACCAGCGGCGCCTCAGCGGTCCGCTGCTCGACCGGATCGACGTCCTGATCCCGGTCGGCCGCCCGAGCGCGGCGGCGCTGCGCGAAGAGTCCGCGCCCCCGTCGGCCACGGTCCGCGACCGCGTGATCGAGGCTCGCGAGCGCCAGGCCCGCCGCCTGTCGGCCTTCGGCCTCGCCTGCAACGCGCAGATGACGCCGCGGGTGATGCGCGAGGTCGCTCAGCCCGCGCCGAGCGCGCTCCGGCTGCTTTACGAGCTGCACGACCGCCACCGCCTCAGCGCCCGCGGCCACACCCGCGTCCTGCGCGTCGCCCGCACGGTCGCCGACCTGGAGGGCAGCGACCGCATCGGCCCCGACCACGTCCACATCGCCGCCGGGCTCCGCCTCGAGCAGCCCGCGCTGGCCGCGATGGTATGACCGCCTGCGACGCGTGCCTCCGCCGCACGGACCTCATCGCCGCGCTCGCGGGATGGCTGGACATCGAGTGGCGCAACCGCGACGCGCCGACCCGCGTCCTCGCCCGCAGCGACGAGCAGCTGCTCGACGCGTGCGACCTGCCGGCGGCGCGCACGCGCTACGACCGCTTCGACCCCGCGGCCGCGCGCGCGGCGGTGGCGGCGGCCAGGCTCGCCGCGGTCTGCCGCTGCGATGCCTCCTACCCGGACCGCCTGCGCGAGCTCGCCGACCCGCCGGCCGTCCTGCACGTCGCGGGCGCGCCCAAGGCGGTCGGGCTCGATGATGCGGTGGCGGTCGTCGGCGCCCGCCGGGCGACCCACTATGGGCTGACCGTGGCGGACGACCTCGGGCGCGGGCTGGCCGCCGCCGGGGTGAGCGTCGTGTCCGGCCTCGCCCTGGGCGTCGACGCCGCCGCCCACAGCGGCGCGCTCGCCGGCACCGCTCCTCCCGTCGCCGTGCTCGCCGGCGGCGCCGACCGCCCGTATCCCGCGTCCAAGCGCCAGCTCTACGAGGCCGTGAGGACCGCCGGCGCCGTGGTGTCCGAGATGCCGCCCGGCTTCGGGATCCACCGCTGGGCGTTCGTGGCCCGCAACCGGCTGATCGCCGCGCTCGCGCGGGTCGTGGTCGTCGTCGAGGCGACGGAGCGCTCCGGCTCGCTCACGACTGCCGACCTCGGGGCCGAGCTCGGCCGCACCGTCGCCGCCGTGCCCGGCCGCGTGACGTGCGCGACCGCCACCGGCGTCAACGCGCTGATCCGCGACGGCGCCGTGCTCGTCCGCAACGTCGACGACGTCCTCGAGCAGCTCGCCGACATCACCGGCGCGCAGTACGAGGTGCGGCCGCCAGGCGAGAACGGCCTCGACCCGGTGCTGCGTCAGGTGCTCGACGCGATCGGCGCGGGTCACTCGACGCTGCCGATGCTCGTCGGCTGCGGATTCGACGCCCGGACGGTGCTCGCCGGCCTCGGCGAGCTCGAGGCCCGCGGGCTCGTGCGACGCGGATTCGGAGGCCGCTATGAACGCGCTCCCTGAGCCGCGGCTCATCTGCGCCGCCGGTCAGAGCCGGACCGGGGCTAACCTCATCAGGCGTGACGGATCGGCCGGTTCCCGCGGTGCTGTCGATCGCCGGGTCGGACTCCGGCGGCGGCGCCGGCATCCAGGCGGACCTGAAGGCGTTCGCCCGCTGCGGCGTGCACGGGATGACCGCGATCGCGGCGCTGACGGCGCAGAACACCGTCGGCGTCACCGGGATCCACACGGTGCCGGGCGACTTCATCGTCGAGCAGGTCCGGGCCGTGGCCGAGGACATCGGGGTGGACGCGGTGAAGATCGGGATGCTCGGGACCGCCGCCACGGTCAGGGCGGTCCGAGAGGCGCTGGAGCTGCTGGAGCCGGGCACGCCGATCGTGCTCGACCCGGTGATGGTCGCCGAGTCCGGCGCGGTGCTGCTGGACGAGCCGGCGCGCGCGGCGATCGTCGAGGAGCTGCTGCCGCGCGTCACCGTGATCACCCCGAACGTGCCCGAAGCGCGTGTGCTGGCGGGCGCCGACGACGCCGACGACGTCGAGGCGCTGGCCCGCCGCCTGCACGAGCTGGGGCCGGAGGTCGTGGTCGTGACCGGCGGGCACCGCGACACGGCGACCGACGTCTTCTTCGACGGCACGACGATCGAACCGATCCCGGGCGAGCGCTATCCCGACGGCGCGGCACACGGCTCGGGCTGCACGCATTCGTCGGCGCTGGCCGCCCATCTGGCGCTCGGCCACCGTCCGCTGGAGGCGGCCAGGGCGGCGAAGCGGATCGCCGGCGAAGCGGTCAGGGACGGCATCCGAGGCCTCGGGGCGGGCGCCGGGCCGGTCGACGTCTTCGCTCTGACCGAGCGGGCCCGAGCCGGCACGCGGGGGCGGCGGGCCGCCACCGGTCCTCTGCCATAATCGGCCGCGATGAAGTTCCTGCGCATGCGTCCGGGACACGGTGAGCAGCTGATCGCGGAGGGCGATCCGGACGTCGCCGAGGACGTCGAGCGGCTCGTGGAGGAGTTCCGGCGCCTGCTCGACGAGGGCATGTGGGCGGCGGTGCCGCTGACCACGGAGACCGGGCGTCGCGAGGCCGAGCTGGTCCGGGCGTTCGACGAGATCCCGAGCACGACCGACCGCGTCATCTTCTTCCCGCGCGCCGCCGGCGGCGCCGCATAGGACAGGACGTGACGGTCGCCCTCTGCGTCACGGCGATCGTCGTGATCGCGCTGCTCTCTGACATCAGCTGGCCGTACATCGAGCGCAGGCTGGAGCGCCGCCGCGCCAACCGCGAGGCCCGGCGCCGCGGCGTCGCCGCCCCCTACGACCCGGGCCGCGAGCGGCGCGCTGAGCAGCGCGCCCGCGAGCTGCTCAAGTCGTGCGTGAACGACGAGGAGTGGGGGATGTACGCGGACCTGGGCTTCATCCGGGTCTGGGGCGGCCAGAGCGGCCTGCCGGCCGACGCGGCGCGCGACCTGCGCGGCGTCCCGTACGCGTACCTCGTCTACCCGCACAAGCCGATCGTCGCCTACCTGCCGCAGACCGGCCAGCTGCTCAACGAGTACTGCGTCGAGTTCCCGGACGAGACGCGGCCGTACGGCTCGGCGCGGCTGCCGGACTCCGACGACGTGCTCGCCAAGTGGATGGCGCTCAAGGGCGACGAGCGCCGCCTGATCGCCGAGGCCAACCTGCACCTGCCCGGCCGGCAGATCGACCCGAAGCAGGTCCAGCGCGACATCTGGCGCCTCGGGCGCTGGGAGCGCGAGCGGCTGGAGCGCCGCGCGGGCTCCGATCCCGCGGCGCCCTCGCCGCCTCCGGCGCGCCACGACAACCCGTAAGCTCCGGCCGTCCATGGCCGGTCTCGACCCCAGGCACAACTCGCGCGCGCTCGTGGACGGCCCCGCGCGCGCCGCGGCCCGCGCCCAGCTCAAGGGCATCGGCTTCGACGACGAGGCGCTGAGCAAGCCGATCATCGGCGTCGCCACGACGTGGACCGAGACGATGCCGTGCAACTTCAACCACCGCGCGCTCGCCGTGAAGGTCAAGGAGGGCATCCGCGACGCCGGCGGGACGCCGATGGAGTTCAACACGATCGCGATCTCCGACGGGATCACGATGGGCTCGTCGGGCATGCGCGCGTCGCTGATCAGCCGCGAGGTGATCGCCGACTCGATCGAGCTCGTCTCGCGCGGCCACCTGTTCGACGCGGTGGTCGCGATCTCGGGCTGTGACAAGACGATCCCCGGCACCGTGATGGCGCTCGCGCGGCTGGACCTGCCGTCGTTGATGCTCTACAGCGGCTCGATCCCGCCCGGCACCTTCCACGGCGAGACGGTGACGATCCAGGAGGTCTTCGAGGCCGTCGGCGCGCACGCGGCGGGCAAGATGACCGACGAGGAGCTGCACGAGATCGAAGGGGTCGCGAGCCCGGGCGCCGGGGCGTGCGGCGGCCAGTTCACCGCCAACACGATGGCGATGGCGTTCCAGCTGCTCGGGATCAGCCCGATCGGCCCGAGCGACGTGCCCGCCCAGGACCAGTCGAAGGCGCAGGCCGCCTACGACGCCGGGAAGCTGGTCATGGACGTGCTCGCCCGCGGCCAGCGGCCCAGCGACATCATCACCAAGGAGGCATTCGAGAACGCGATCGCCGGCGTCGCCATGAGCGGCGGCTCGACGAACGCCGTCCTGCACCTGCTGGCCGTCGCCAGCGAGGCGGGCGTCGAGCTGTCGATCGACGACTTCGACCGCATCGCGGCCACGACGCCGCTGCTGTGCGACCTCAAGCCGTTCGGCCGCTTCGTCGCCACCCACATGCACGCGGCCGGCGGGACCGCGCTCGTGGCGTCACGCCTCAATGAGGCTGGGAAGCTCCATGAGGGCGCGATCACCGTGTCGGGCAAGACGATCGGCGAGCACGCCGCCGCCGCGCAGGAGACCCCGGGCCAGGAGGTCGTGCGGCCGCTGTCGGACCCGCTGAAGCCCACCGGCGGCCTCGCGATCCTGCGCGGCAACCTCGCCCCCGAGGGCTGCGTCGTGAAGCTGTCCGGCCACGAGCGCGTCCACCACGCCGGCCCCGCGCGCGTGTTCGACGGCGAGGAGGCGGCAATGGCGGCCGTCACCAAGGGCGAGATCACAGCGGGCGACGTCGTTGTCATCCGCAACGAAGGCCCGGCCGGCGGCCCGGGGATGCGGGAGATGCTCGCGGTGACCGCGGCGATCGTCGGCGAGGGTCTCGGCGACTCGGTGGCGCTCCTCACCGACGGCCGCTTCTCGGGCGCCACGCACGGCTTCATGGCCGGCCACATCGCCCCCGAGTCGGCGCTCGGCGGCCCGATCGGCGCCGTCCGCGACGGTGACACGATCACGATCGACGTGACGAACCGGCGGATCGACCTCGACGTGCCGGACGAGGAGATCGCCGCCCGCGTCCACGCCTACGAGGTGCCGGAGTCGAGCCACCGCACCGGCGTGATGGCCAAGTACGCCAAGCTCGTCTCGAGCGCCTCCCAGGGCGCGGTCACGCGCTGACGCCCTCCACGCCCGCCTCGGGCGAGCGCTCGCCGGCGATGAACCCCGCCAGCAGGTCGTTGAAGCGGCCCGGCCGCTCGAGCATCGCCAGATGCCCGGTGTCCTCGAAGATCACGCTGTGGGCGTTCTCGCCGATCAGGTGCTCGAACATCTCCGCGTCCTCGACCGGGATGAGGATGTCGTTGCGCCCCCAGACGATCAGCACCGGGACCTTGACGCGCTCGAGCTTGTCACGGAACGAGTAGCTGAGCAGCGCGCGGAACGACTCGTTGAACCCCGGCGAGCCGCCGCCGCGCACGAGCTCGGTGGTGAGCGGGCCCGACAGCCGCTCCGGGTAGCGCACGACCGCCTGCAGGAAGATGCGCCGCAGCCGCGGGCGCCGGATCACGGTGTCGGACTGCGTCCCCGCGCGGGTGATCAGCCCGGCCCAGGCGCGGCCGACCGCGAGGATCGGCTCGCGCGCGACGTGCTCGGTCGACAGGCCCGCGGCGGACACGAGCACGAGCTTCTCGACGCGCGTGGGGAACGACACGGCGAGCTCGGCCCCGACGAATCCGCCCATCGAGTTGCCGATCACCACCGGGCAGTCGATCCCCAGCTCCGCGCACAGCCTGTCGGCCGTCCTGGCGAACGCGGGGATCGACTCCTCACTCACCATCTCGGACTCGCCGAACCCGGGCAGGTCGAACGCGACGACGCGGTGCGTGTCCATGAACGCGGGCAGGTTCAGCAGCCAGTTCTGCCAGACGCCGCCGAGCCCGTGGATGAACAGCAGCGGCGGCTTGTCGCCGCCGCTGTCGACCACATGCACGCTGTGGCCGTCGATCTCGATGTCGCGCGAGATCGCGGGCCAGTCGACGCTCATCCACGTGCTGTCGTCGCCGTCGGCGTAGGTCGGGTCGGCACCCGGCCGGGCGATCCCGTTCCGGGCGCGCTCGACCACATCGCGGTAGACGTTCGCCACGGCGCTCTAGGGTAGTGGCCTCCCATGCCCGAGCGCCCCGCTCTCCCGGTTCCGACCGACAGCGATCCGCGGTCGCTGCTCCCCGCCATCGAGCCCGACCGCCAGGTCACCGACTGGGGGCGGTCCGAGCGCGTCGAGGGGCTGCTCGACGCCACGCTCTACGAGTTCCTCTACCACTACTGGTTCCGCGTCGAGGTCGAGGGGATCGAGAACGTGCCGTCCATCGGCGGCGCCCTGCTCGTCTCTAACCACGCCGGCGCGCTGCCGCCGGACGCGGCGATGATCGCCAAGGCGATCAAGGAGGAGCACCCGCGCCCGCGGCCGCTGCACCTGACCGTCGAGCACTTCTTCAAGGGCTATCCCGGCCTCTCGATGCTCGTCAACAAGATCGGCGGCGTCCCCGCCCACCCGGCCAACGTGCACCGGCTGCTGTGCGACGAGCAGCAGCTCGTGCTCGTCTTCCCGGAGGGCCGCAAGGGCACCGAGAAACTCTTCAAGGACCGCTACCGGCTGCGGCGCTTCGGCCGCGGCGGTTTCGTCGAGGCGGCGATGCGCGCCGGGACGCCGATCGTCCCGATCGCGGTGGTCGGCGCCGAGGAGGCGATGCCGACGTTCGCGCAGGTCGGCCTGCTGCGGCGCCTCACAGGCCTGATCTACTTCCCGATCACGCCGCTCTTCCCGCACTTCGGCCCGCTCGTCGGCGCGGCCTACCTGCCGGCCAAGTTCCGCATCCGCTTCCTCGAGCCGATCCCCACCGACCAGTGGGGCGAGCGCCCGTGGGACGACAAGGGCCTCGTCCAGACGGTCGGCGAGGACGTGCGCTCGCGGATCCAGGAAGAGCTGATCGACCTCGTCTCGCACCGGCGCTCGATCTGGTTCGGATGACCTCCAAGCGGATCCTCATCACCGGCGTGTCGACCTTCTGGGGCGGCCGGCTGGCGCAGGCGCTCGAGCGCGAGCCGGGCGTCGAAACGATCATCGGCGTCAGCCCCGACGACCCGAGCTGCCCGCTCGAGCGGACCGAGTACGTGCGCGTCGGCGTGCACCACGCACTGCTGCGGCGGATCGTCCACGCGGCGGAGATCGACACGGTCGTCGACACGCGGCTGGTCGTCGACTCGCTGAGCGCGTCGCCGCGCGTCGCCCACGAGGCGAACGCGATCGGCACGATGAACATCCTCACCGCCTGCGGCGGGCCAAGGACGCCCGTCCGCAAGGTCGTCTTCAAGTCCTCCGCCCACTACTACGGCTGCGAGCGCGACGACCCAGCGTTCTTCACCGAGGGCATGCGCCGCCCGCATCCGCCGCGCACGCGCCTGGAGGCGGACATCCTCGAGGCCGAGAAGGCGGTCGAGGGCTTCGCCGCGCGCAACGCCGACGTCACGGTCACGGTCCTGCGCTTCTGCAACGCGCTCGGCCCCGGCCAGCGCACCTCGCACACCGATCTGTTCGCGCTGCCGGCGATCCCGAGCATCCTCGGGTTCGACCCGCGCTACCAGTTCATCCACGAGGACGACCTCGTCGACGTCCTGCGCTTCGCGGTCGAGAACGACCTGCCGGGCATCTACAACGCCGCCGGCGACGGCGTGCTCGCGCTGTCGGAGGTCTCGTCGCTGCTCGGCCGGCCGCTGGCGCCGATCCTGCCGCCGTGGGGCACGTCGCTCGCCGCCGCCGCGCTGCGGCCGGTCGGCATCCGCGTGCCGGCCGAGGTCCTCAACCAGCTGCGCTTCGGCCGCGGCCTCGACAACCGTAAGCTCAAGGGCGCCGGCTATACGTTCGGCTTCACCAGCCGCGAGGCCGTCCTCAAGCACGCCGAAGCGATGCGCGTGCGCTCGCTGCGCAGCGACGAGGGCGAGCCGTACCGCTACGAACGCGAGGTGGAGGAGTTCCTGCGCTGGAGCCCCAGTGTCCGCAGAAAAGGCACCGTGTAACGCCAGCGGGGTTGCAGGGGTTCTCTCTATCCGGCTTTGTCCCTACCATCACGGAGCCCCATGCCGCGCCGTCTGATCGCCGTACTCGTCCTGACCGTGACGGTCCTCCTCGTTGGGGCCGGGAGCCTGTACGCGTTCGACCGCGCGCACACGACCAAGATCGCCGACGGAGTGACGGTCAACGGCATCGACGTCGGCGGCCTCACGCCGGCGCAGGCGCGCGCCAAGCTCAGCCAGGCGCTGCTCAAGCCGCTCGACCGGCCGGTGAGCGTCCGCTACAAGGGCCGCCGCTTCACGCTCACTAAGACGAAGGCGAACATCGCGGTCGACATCGACGGCTCGGTCGACCGCGCGATGGCCGTCTCGACCGAGGGCAACCTCTTCACCCGCACCTGGCGGGAGGTGCGCGGCACCCCGCTCAACACACGCGTCGAGGCCAAGATCTCTTATGACCGAGCGGCTGTACGCCAGGTTGTGCGCCGCGTGCGCGACCGGCTGACGATCGAGCCGCGCAACGCGTCGGTCGATCTCGAGCACGGCACCGTCGACCCGGTGACGTCGAAGGACGGCCTGCACGTCGACGCGGACCGGCTGCGGCACGACATCAAGGCCGCGCTGCTCGACGCCGGCCCCACGCGGATCGCCCGCGTGAGGACCTCCGTCGTCAAGCCCGAGGTCACGACCGCGGAGCTCGCCAAGAAGTATCCGGCGATCCTCGTGGTCAATCGCGGCGCCTTCAAGCTGACGCTGTACAAGAACCTCAAGCTGGCGAAGACATACGGGATCGCGGTCGGCCAGATCGGCCTCGAGACCCCGGCGGGCCTGTACCACATCCAGAACAAGGCGGTCAATCCCGCCTGGCACGTGCCCAACTCGGCGTGGGCCGGCAGCCTCGCCGGCACCGTCGTCCCCGGCGGCACGCCGCAGAACCCGCTCAAGGCCCGCTGGCTGGGCATCTTCGACGGCGCCGGCATCCACGGCACCGACGCGGCGAGCTCGATCGGCAGCGCCGCCTCGCACGGCTGCATCCGGATGCTGATCCCGGATGTGATCCAGCTCTACGACCAGGTCCCGGTCGGCGCGCCGATCTACATCGCCTAGGTGATGACCGATCCCGCGACCGGCGCACCGGCCTGGGCGCGTTCCGCGGGATCGATCATCTAGCGTGCTCGACAGCCTCCACCGGCGGCCGCGCACCCGGCGCCTGGCCGCGCGGCTGGGGTGGGGCGGCCGCGTGGTGATGACGCTCGAGCAGCGGCGGCCGGCGGTCTACGAGGACGTGCTCGAGGCGCCCTCGCGCGAGCTGCGCGGGCGGCTGGACGTCGCCGACGTCGCGGAGATCGTGCGGCGGCTCGATCCGGACGAGTGCGCGGTCTGGGACAGCGACGCCGAGCCGGGCCGCGCGCGGCTCGCGGTCACCTACGGCACCCACCACCGCGTCCCGGCGGTGCTCGAGAAGACCGGGCTCACGCCCGCGACCCCGCCGGCCGACGTGCACGCGATGACGCGCGGCGCGATGACCGCGGGCGGCGACCCGTGGCTCGCCGACTTCGTGGCCGGCGCGGTCCGGCGCGCCGGCCGGGAGATCCCGGCCGGCGGCACGGTGCTCGACTTCGGCTGCTCGTCGGCGCGCGTGCTGCGCCTGCTCGCCGCCTGGCGATCCGACGTGCGCTGGGTCGGCAGCGACCCCAACGCGGGCGCGATCGACTGGGCGCGCGCCAACCTGCCCGGCCTCGAGTTGTTCACCAGCCCGCAGCGGCCGCCGCTGCCGCTGCCGGACGCCACGCTCGACCTCGTCTACGCGATCTCGATCTGGTCGCACTTCGTGGCCGGCGCCGGGCTGCGCTGGATCGCGGAGATGCGGCGCGTCCTGAAGCCCGGCGGCCTGCTCCTGCTCACGACGCACGGCTTCACCTCGGTCGGCGACTTCGTGCGCAGGAACATGCTGCGCAGACGCGACGCGGCGACGCTCGCGCACGCGCTGCTGCGCGGCGAGCACGCGTTCCAGCCGCGCTTCGGGTCCGGCGGCGACTGGGGCGTCGTCGACCCCGAGTGGGGGATGGGCTACATGACGCCCGAGTGGCTGCTCCCGCGCGTGCGCGCCGGCTGGACGCCGCTGCTCTACGAGCCCGGCCGGCTCCAGGCCAACCAGGACCTATACGTGCTGGAAAAGGATCAGACCCCTTGAGTCGCGGCGGCTCAAGCGGTCAGACCCCGATGTCGCTGGGTGGGACCTCCTGCCAGCCCTCCTGCAGCAAGGAGGCGTGGTGGTCCTGATGGCGAATGCAGAGGGCACCGATGAACACCCCGTCGCGCACCTCTTTGCGCATCACCGCATACCACATGGTCGTCGCGTCGCCGGTGCCCTGGATCCTCAGCCAGGGCAGGGCCGGCGGCTTGTCGGTCGGCGCGACGCCCGCCTCCACGAGCTGGCGCTGGGTCGCCACCTGACCCGTGGAGGTGTCGATGAAGAACACGGCCACGCAGCCGCAGGCTAGCGGCCCCGGTGGCACGCCCGGGACGGCCGGCGAGGCGTGGGGCGAGGCGCTGCGGCGCTTCGACCGCGACCTGCAGCGCCGCGGCGCCGCCGAGCGCACCCGCCGCGCATACGGCGCCGACGTCGGCGAGCTGGCGACGTGGGCGGCCGCACAGGGGATCGAGCCGGCGGCGATGACGTACCGGCTCCTGCGCGGCTACGCGGCGCGCATGTCCGACCGCGGAGCGGCGCCGCGCACGCTGGCGCGCAAGATCGCGTCGGCGCGCGCCTTCTTCCGCTCGATGGTCGAGCACGGCGACATGGCCGCCAACCCGGCCGACCTGCTGCCGGCGCCCAAGAAGCCGCAGACGCTACCGCGCACCATGAAGCCGACCGACATCGCGACGCTGCTGGACCGGATCCCCGCCACGACGCCGCTCGAGCTGCGCGACCGTGCGCTGTTCGAGCTCGCGTATTCGTGCGGCCTGCGCGCCGAGGAGCTCGTAAACCTCGAGGTCGGGTCGGTCGACTTCGACGGCGAGCAGGTGCGCGTCGAGGGCAAGGGCGCCAAGACGCGCTTCGTGCCCGCCGGCGAGCCCGCGCTCGCCGCCCTCGCCCGCTACCTCGAGCGCGGCCGCACCGCGCTCGCCGCCGCCACGGGCGACCCGGCGCTGTTCCTCTCCAAGTCCGGCCGGCGCCTCTCCACGTCCGACGTCCGGCGCCGCCTGCGGGTCTGGGCGCGCCATGCGGCGACCCAGGGCGCGGTCCACCCGCACGCGCTCCGGCACTCCTTCGCCACGCACCTCTTGGAGGGGGGTGCAGACCTGAGAGCGATCCAGGAGATGCTTGGACACGCGTCCATTTCGACGACCCAGGTCTACACTCGGGTAGAGTCCGCTCGCCTGCGCGCGGCGTACCTGCGCAGCCATCCGCGGGCATAACGGGAGCCTTCTCTGGACACCAACGTCAAAGCCCTCGAGCTCAAGGAACTCTGGCGCCGCTACAAGGAAGAGGCGTCTGAGCCGGCGAGGGAGAAGCTCGTCGTCGCCTACTCGCCCCTCGTCAAGTACGTGGCGGGACGGATGTCGTCGGGCCTGCCCGCCCACGTCGAGGAGTCCGACCTCATCTCCTATGGGCTGATCGGCCTCATCAATGCGATCGAGCGCTTCGACGTCGAGCGCGAGATCAAGTTCGAGACCTACGCGATCACGCGCATCAAGGGCGCGATCATCGACGAGCTGCGGGCGCTCGACTGGGTGCCGCGCTCCGTACGGGCGCGGGCGCGCGAGATCGAGCGCATCCACGCCAAGCTCGAGCACCGGCTGCACCGCACGCCGACCGACGACGAGATGGCGCGCGAGCTCGGCCTGAGCGCCGACGAGTTCCAGGAGACGCTCGTCAAGATCTCCAACTCGACGGTCGTGGCGCTCGACGAGCTGTGGGCCGTGTCCGACGCGTCCGGCGACCAGGTATCGCTGCTCGACACGCTGCAGGACCCCGACGCGCCCGATCCCCAGCAGCTGCTCGACGCCTCCGAGCTCAAGGACCGCCTCGCCGACGCGATCTCCGCGCTGCCCGAGCGCGAGAAGCTCGTGATCGCGCTCTACTACTACGAGAACCTGACGCTCCGAGAGATCGGCGAGGTCCTCGGCGTCACCGAGTCGCGCATCTCCCAGCTGCACACGAAGGCCGTCCTGCGCCTGAAGTCCCGGCTCCAGGGGGACAACCTCAGGGACTGACGCTAGGCTCCCAGCTCCCACCGAGAGGGAGGTCAGGTCAGTCATGCAGGCCGCAGATAGGATTCGCAACGTGGCTCTAGTCGGCCACCGGGGGAGCGGGAAGACGTCGCTGCACGAGGCCCTCTTGCACGAGGCAGGCGCGACGACCCGCCTCGGCTCGGTGGCCGACGGTACGACGGTCTCGGACGCCGACGAGGACGAGAAGGCTCGCGGGATGTCGATCTCCGCCTCGCTCGCGTCGTTCGAGTGGCGGGACGTGAAGGTCAACCTCATCGACACACCCGGCGAGCCGTCGTTCATCGCCGACGCGCTCGGCGCGCTGCGGGTGTGCGAGTCCGCCGTGTTCGTCGTCAACGGCGTGCTCGGCGTCGAGGTCGGCACGCAGCGCCTCTGGCAGCGCGCGCAGGAGCTCGGCGTCGCGCGCCTGGTGTACGTGAACATGCTCGACCGCGAGCGGGCGGACTTCTACCGCACGCTGGACGCCCTCAAGGAGGCCTTCGGCCCGCACGTCGTGGCGACCGAGATCCCGATCGGGTCCGAGCACGAGATCCGCGGGGTGATCGACCTCGTGGACATGAAGGCTTACGAGTACAGCGACGGGAGCTGCTCGGAGATCCCGATCCCCGACGACATGGCCGATCTCGCGCAGGAGTACCGCGAGAAGCTGATGGACGAGGTGGCGGAGAACTCCGAGTCGCTGATGGAGCGCTACCTGGAGGGCGAAGAGATCTCGCACGACGAGATCGTCACCGCGCTCGAGGACGGCACCGACCACGGGCACATCTTCCCGGTCACCTGCGGCGTCGCGACCAGCCGCCTGGCCTCCAACCGCCTGCTCGACGCGATCGTCGACGACCTGCCCTCGCCGGTCCAGCACGGCGGCCTCGAGCTCGAGGACACCACGCTCGAGCCCGACCCCGACGGCGAGATGTTCGCCTACGTGTTCAAGACGCGCGCCGACCCGTACGCGGGCCGCATCAACCTCTTCCGCGTCTACCAGGGCACGATGACCCACGACACGCAGGTGATGAACACCCGCACCCACCACAAGGAGCGGATCGGCCAGCTGCTCGTGCCCCAGGGCAAGGAGGTCAAGCAGGCCGACGCGTTCGGACCCGGCGACATCGGCGCGGTGGCCAAGCTCAAGGAGACGCACGCGGGCGACTGGCTCGCGGCGCGCGACGAGCCGATCCAGATGCCGTCGGTCAAGCTGCCCGCCCCGGTCATGGCGTTCGCCATGGAGCCCGCCTCCAAGGGGGACGAGGACAAGGTGTTCACCGCCCTGCGGCGGCTGCAGGAGGAGGACCCGACGATCGACCTGCACCGCGACGCCCAGACGGGCGAGCAGATCGTCGCCGGCCTCTCGCAGATCCACGTCGAGGTGATCGTCGAGCGGATGCGCAACCGCTTCGGCGCCGAGGTCATCCTCAAGCCGCCGCGGGTCCCCTACCAGGAGACGATCCGCAGGGGCGCCAAGGCCCACGGCCGCCACAAGAAGCAGACCGGCGGGCGCGGTCAGTTCGGCGACTGCCACATCGAGATCGAGCCGCTCGCCGACGACCAGTTCGAGTTCGTCAACGCGATCAAGGGCGGCGTGATCCCGCACGGGTTCATCCCCGCCGTCGAGAAGGGCGTGCTCGACGCGATGCACCACGGCACGATCGCCGGCTACCCGGTCAAGGGCGTGCGGGTGCGGCTGTTCGACGGCTCCTACCACTCCGTCGACTCATCGGAGATGGCGTTCCGGCTGGCCGGGGCGCTCGCCATGAGGCAGGCGCTCAGCTCGGCCGGCGCGGTGCTGCTGGAGCCGATCATGCTGCTCGCCGCGTCGGTCCCCGACGAGTCGGTCGGCGACGTGATGGGCGACCTGTCCTCGCGCCGCGGGCGCCCGCTCGGCACCGAGGCCGTCGCCGGCATGACCGAGGTCAAGGCCGAGGTGCCGATGGCGGAGATGCTCAGCTACGCCCCCGACCTGCGCTCGATCACGGGCGGCCAGGG
>DATDKF010000065.1:0-21192 GCA_036520135.1 Solirubrobacteraceae bacterium | reverse complement strand
TTCGGGCGGACCTCCGACGGGCCGACCGCGCCGGTCTTGATGTCGGCCGCCGCGACGCCGCTGTTGCGCAGCTCGGACGAGCCGACCGAGTTCGGCGCCGCTTCGGACTTGCCGACGGCGTTGGCCTTGATCTGTCCCTTGCCGACGCTGTTGAACGGCAGCGTGGCCGCCGCGTAGCTCGTGCCGCCGAGCGCGACGAACAGCGCCAGCGCGGCCGTGACGTTCGCGAAGCTGAGGCGCGCCTTGGCGCGCGAGAACCAGCTCTTCATGTGGTGCCTCCCGGTTCGTTTGCTTCGGACTCCAACCGGGCGGCCGTTGACAAGTTGCGCTCGTACGTCAGCCGGGCGACCGGCACGATCTCGCTGGTGACCGGGCCCGCCTCGCCGGTGAGGTCGTCGGCGACGGCGAACCATTCGCGCGTGCGCGCGGGTGTGTCGACGACCACGGTCACACCGGCACGCGCCGCCGCAGCTGCCAGAACGTGTCGCCGTGCGGCGCGTGATCGCCGTGGTAGCCCCAGACCCCGCTGAGTTGTAGATGATCGGCCGCCGCGGTCCGCGCCGCGCGGCGGAATACACCGCGCGGCGGGCACGTCCTTCGGGACACATGCTCGCCGCCAACGCCCTTCCCCTCACGCTGTCCGAGCAGCTCGACGCGATGCTGCTCGGCTGGCTCGAGCGGCGCGCGGCGCGGGAGGAGGCGGAGCGCCCCGGGCTGCGCTCGCGCGCGCTCGTCATCGTCGCCGACGCGGTGATGCCGGAGCTCGAGCGCTTCTGCGCGAGCTGGCAGATGACGCTGCGGCGCTCGCCGCGCGCCGACGGCGCGTCATCGGTCGTGCACGTCGACGGCCCGGCGCTACCCGTGCAGGGCCTCTCCGAGATCGCGGCCATGTACCGGCGCAGCTGAGCCGCGCTGCCGGTTGCTCATCCGCCGTGCTCGCGCAGCAGGTCGCGGGCGGGGATCCGACGGTCGTGCTCGGCCCAGGCCGCGGGCGTGGCGTGGTACACGCCGTCGGTGATCGTCGGGTCGGCGCCTAACTCGAGCAGGGTGCGGATCGGCTCGAGGTCATCGTTCTGGGCCGCGAGGTGCAGCGCCGTCGCGGGCTGGGCGTGGCCGGGGCCGCCGAACGTGGTGAGCTGATTCGGGTCGGCGCCGAGCGCGACGAGCCGCCGGATCGTCGCCGTGCGCCCGCACGCCGCGGCCCACGCGAGCGCGGTGCCGCGGTAGACATCCGCCGCGACGTCGGCGCCGCGGGCCACGAGCCGTTCGACCGCGTCGTCGCGGCCGTTGCGCGCCGCCCACGCGAGCGCCTCGTCGAGCACCTGCTGCGGATCGTCCGCCGGCCGCCAGGCCGGGAAGCCGCTGTGCGGCCGGTAGTACGCGCGGTGGGCGCTCGCCTCCTCGGGTCCGAGCTCGGCGATCAGGTCGAGCCGACCGAGCCCGGCGGCGGCACGCAGATTGCGCGGGTATACGCCTCGGTCCGCGAGCACCTCGGCGGTCGTCCGGTTGCCCCAGAACAGGGCCACGATGAGCGGCGTGCCGCCGTCGCCGCGCGCCGACACGTCCACCTGCGCGCCCGCGTCGAGCAGCATCCGCGCCATCGCCGGCAGGTCGCTGTAGGCCGCCTGGTGCAGCGGCGTCCAGCCGTGGGCGTTGCCGCGCCGCGGGTCGGCGCCGCGGTCGAGCAGCACCTTGACGAGGCGTTCGTCGTGGGTCGCGCCCGCCATGCCGAGCAGGTCGTTGTCGTTCGTCCCGCGCGCGTGGACGAGCTCGGGGAAGCGGTCGATCAGCGCGGCGAGCCCGTCAACGTCGTGCGCCTCGATCTCCCGGTACGCGCGCGCGAACGGCTCGCCGCCGGTCCGCAGGGAGACGACGTGCCGGCGCAGCGCCTCCCAGCCCGCAAACCCGTGCGCGTGGGCGACGACCGCGCGCGCCCCATCCTCGGTCAGCGGCGCGCCGCGGCGCTCGAAGGCGGCGACCGCGCCGCCGGTGCCGTCCTGCGCCGACGCCAGCAGCCCATGCGCGCGCCCCTCGTAGTAGTCGACGTCCTCGTGGTAGGCGTGCTGAAGGTCCGGCCCGTGCTCGGCCACCCGGTCGACGTACGCCTTCAGCCGCGGCCAGCTCGGGAACCCGTACCGCCGCGCGATGATCCGCTGTGCCTCGCTGAGCTTCAGCGGCTCGTTCGCGGCGCGGACCAAGTCCTTCGCCTGCTTGCGCAGCTGCTCCACGCTGGGAGCGGAGGGGAGCGATGCGGACACGACAGCCTCCTTCCCGGGATGCCCGTGGTCCGCGATCACCAGGCGGAAAGAAGGTGCACCGCCAACGGCAACTCCATCGAGGTGGGCTCGGCCCTTCCCGCGGACGGGACGCGGCCCCGGCCGCGCTCCGCAAAGCCTAACCGCGGAACGCCCTTGCCTTCAAGCGGGCCGCCGCTTCGCGCTGATCATCTACGCGCCGCGCCGAGCGCGGCGGCCACGGCCTGGAGGTCGCGCGTGAACGCCTCGCGCTCGGCCTGGCGCGCCTCCCCGTCGGGCGCGCGCAGGATCGCCGCCGGGTGGATGGTCGCCAGCACGCACGGCGCCAGGTCGGACTCGAGCGGCTCGCCGCGCGATCGGGTGAGCCGGAACGAGGAGCCGAGCAGCGCCTTGCCGGCGGTGGCGCCGAGGATGACGAGCACCTCGGGCTTGACCAGCCGCAACTCCTCGCGCAGCCACGGGAAGCAGGCGTCGACCTCGGACTTCTTCGGCGTGTCGTGGATCCTGCGCTTGCCGCGCTCGCGGAACTTGAAGTGCTTGACGACGTTGGTCACGTACGCGTCCGAGCGCGCGATGCCGGCCCGCTCGAGCGCCGCGTCCAGCTCGCGGCCGGCGGGGCCGACGAAGACGTGGCCGGCGCGATCCTCCCGGTCGCCGGGCATCTCGCCGACCAGCATCAACGCCGCGCGGCGCGGGCCTTCGCCGAACACCGTCTGCGTCGCCGGCCCGTACAGCGGGCACCCGCGGCAGCCGCGGGCCGCTTCGCGGAGGGCCTTCAGGCTGCCGGTGTCCGGGACGAACGGGCCGGCGTCCATCCCGCTACGGCGCCGCGGAGATCGCCTCGACCAGCTCGCCGACGCGCTCCTCGTCGATGTTCGTCGCGATGTCGGCCTGGCTGACGATCCCCACGAGGCGGCGATCGTCGATCACCGGCAGCCGGCGGACCTTGTGATCGATCATCGTGCGCAGCGCCTCGTCGATCGAGTCGTCGGCGCCGATCGTCACGGTCTGGCCGTCGCCCTGACCGAGCTCGCCGGCCTTCGTCGACGACGGGTCCTTGCCCTCGGCCAGCACCCTCACGACGATGTCGCGGTCGGTGAGCATCCCCTTCAGGCGATCGTCCTCGCCGCAGATCGGCAGCGAGCCGACGTCGAGCTCCTTCAGCCGCTTGGCCGCGTCGAGCACCGACTCGTTCTCGCCGATGCACGTGCAGTCGTCGCTCATCACATCGCGTGCCCTCTTGTCCGCCATGCAGGCCTCCTCAGTCGTGGTCTACGACGGGACTACCCAACGCCGCGCGAGGAAATACACGACCGCCGGCACCACGAAGATCGCGGCGCGGAACAACCACACCTGGGTGTCGTACGGCACGCCGACGCTGAGGAAGATCCGGTCCGCCGCGCCCGCCGCGAAGACCGTCACGACCCAGGCGAAGAAGGCGGCGCCAATCGCGGTGCGGGACGGGTTGTCGCGCGGCGCGTCGAGCAGCTCATGGCGCGACAGGTCGCGCGTGATGAAGCGCTGCTCGAGCCACGGCCACAGGTACAGCACGCCGAAGACGACCGACGGGAAGAACACGCCGCCCCAGAACGGCTCCGGGATCACCGTGTAGCCGCCGACGACAACGTCGACCGGCGGGGCGATCCGCAGCGCTCCGATCAGCCAGCCGAGGTACCAGTCGGGCTGCGCGCCGTTGGTGCCCAGCCACGGCTCATACGGCCCCCACTGCCAGATCGGGTTGACCTGGATCAGCCCGCCGAGCGCGACCAGCACGCCCGCCACGAACGCCAGCAGGGCGAGCGAGCGCAGCGCGTAGCCCGGCCACATCGGCGTGCCGACGACGTGGTGCTCGGACGCCGGCGGAGCGCGGACCTGCGTGTGGCGCGTGCGCACGATCAGCGGCAGGTGCAGCGCGATCACCGTCGCGATCACGGCCGGCAGCAGGAACACGTGGCCGATGTACAGCCGCGACTGGATGACCTCCCCCGGGAACTCGCCGCCCCAGATCGCGTGCGCGACGTCGCCGCCGACCAGCGGCAGCGCCATCGCGACCCCGTACGCGATCGCCAGCCCCATGCCCGACAGCAGGTCGTCGATCAGCGAGTAGCCGAGGAACCCCTCCAGCACCGCGAGCGCGAGCAGCGTGACACCGACCAGGTAGTTGAGCTCGCGCGGCTTGCGGAACGCGCCGGTGAAGAAGATCCGCACGAGGTGCATGACGATCGCGACGACGAACACGTCGGCCGCCCAGTGGTGGGTCTGGCGCATCAGCAGCCCGGCCGGGACCTCGAACGACAGGCCGAGCGCGGAGTCGTACGCGGCCGTGACCTCGTGGCCCTGCAGCGGCGCGTACGGCCCGTGGTAGATCCGCGGGTCCAGGCTCGGCTCGAAGAACAGCGCGAGGAACACGCCGGTCGCGACGAGGACGACGAACGAGTAGAGCGCAATCTCGCCGAGCAGGAACGACCAGTGGTCGGGGAACACGTAGCGCAGCGCCTTGCGCAGCGGCCGGCTCGCGGCGGTGCGCTCGTCGATGAAGCGCAGCGCGTCGGTCACGCCTTGCGCACCCCCCACCACGCCGGCCCGATCGGCCCCGAGAAGCCGCCGCCGGCGCGCAGCACGCGGTCCGCGCCGATCTCGAGCGGGAGCTGCGGCAGCGGCCGCCCGGCCGGGCCGGAGACGACCTCGCCGCCCGTGCGCGTGTCGAACACCGAGTAGTGGCACGGGCACGCCAGCCCGGGCGGCTGGCTGGTCGGCTCGTACAGCGGCGAGCGGTAGAGCGCGATCGCGCAGCCCGCGTGCGTGCAGATCTTCGAAAACGCCACGATGCCCTCGGGCGCCCAGTCCGCGCGCTCGGGCGGGAGATGCAGCTTCGCCGGGTCCTCGTGCACGAGCACGACCGGCGAGCCCAGCTCGCGCTTGTCGGCGCCTTCGGGGAACGCGGTGACGAACGACCCGCGCGGCACGTCGTCGGCCGCGAGCGGCGCGCCGTCCTCGCCGACGAGCCGGCGGCCGCGCCGCCACGGCGTGTCGACGATCGAGTCGCCGACCGAAGGGCCGAGCGCGGTCACCGGCGCCGCCACCGCCGCAGCGAGCGCCGCTCCGGCGGTGAGCCCCGCCGCGCCGAGCAGGCGCCGGCGCGACACGCCCTCGGTGAGCATCGCGAGCCGCTCGCGCACGTCGGCCGTCGCCTCCGGATCGGCGAGCCGCGGCCGGTCCTCGATCGCCCGCTCGCGCGGCGCGATGCCGGTCGCCGCCGCCGCCAGCGCCCCGCCGAGCAGCAGCAGCGCCGCCGCAGACGTCAGCCCGAGCAGCTGCGTGTCGCCGCTCGCGAGCAGCACGACGACGAACGCGACCGAGGTGATCGCCGAGCCGATCAGCAGCCCGGCGGCGAGCAGCTCGGCGCCGCGGCGGGCGCCGACCTCGCGCTCGAACGGCGTCCCCTCCTCGAGGTTCGGCGTCTCGTCGCTCACGCCGGCCTGCGCTCCCCCAGCAGCCGCGCGACGATCAGCAGCACCGCCCCGGCCAGCAGCCACGCGACCATGCCCTCCGGGATCGGGCCGATGTTGCCGATCCCCCAGCCGCCGCGGTCCGGCGGCGTGCGCGTGGAGAGCACGTAGCGGACGATCGAGTCGAGCTGGTCGCGGTCGATCTGCCGCTCGGTGAACGGCGGCATCAGGTACGGGCCGACGCGCACCGCCTCGGCGATCTGCACGGGCGTCGCCTCCTGCAGCGCCGGCGCGACGCCGCCGGGGACGACGCCGCCCTGGCCCTCGATCTGGTGACAACCGGCGCAGTGCGAGGTGAACAGCTCCTGCCCCTCCGAGAGCGAGCCCCGCTCGGGCGCGACGTGCGGCACCGGCGGCCCGCCGAGCGACGCGACGTAGCCGATCAGCGCGCGCCGCTGCGCGGGGGTGTAGGCGGGCCGCGTACGCACGGGCTCGTCCGCGGGGTCGGCGAGCGGCATGCGGCCGGTGCTCAGGTAGAAGTCGGGCGCCTGCGCGCCGACGCCGTGCAGGGTCGGCGCCGTGCCGCGGATGCCGCGCGCGTCGTCGCCGTGGCAGGTCGCGCAGCCCTCCTCGAACAGCGCGCGGCCGTCCTGGGCGGACGCCGGCGTCGCCAGCGCCGCGGCGAACACGATCGCCAGCACGACGCGCCTCATCGCGCGCCCACCGCCTCGCGCCGGCGCATGCGCGCCTCCTCCTGCCACAGCGCCGCGCCGGCCAGGGCGAGCACGGCGATGGTGATCACGAAGCCTCCGCCGATCCACATCACGACCGCCGCGGCGCGCTGGTCGGCGGCGGGATCGACGCCCGCGGCGGCGGCGCTCGCGGCGTACTGCGCCGACCGCGGCGGCGCGGTCAGCAGGACCGCCGACAGCGCGCCCATCGGCGCCATCGCGGCCAGCGTCGCCGCGATCCGCCCGCCCGCCCCCGCGCGGTGGCGCAGCGGGTCGGCGCCGACGAGCGGCGCCCAGAACAGCAGGCCGGCGCACACCAGCGCCACGTGCTCGGCGTCGTGCAGCGCGCCGCGCGCCTCGTAGAGCGCCGTGAGGTGGACGGCGAGCATCGCGCCGGCGAGCGCCACGAAGCCGACCGCCGGGTGCACGGGCAGGCGGCGCAGCGCCGCGGCGAGCCGGCGCCGCGAGCGCAGCGTCCGCAGCGCGAGCGAGACCGGCGCGCCGGCGCACAGCAGCGGCGGCGCCACGAGCAGCAGCAGCGTGTGCTGGACCATGTGGACCGACTGCAGCCGGCCGGCCCACACGTCGACGCCGCTGAGCAGCGCGACCGCCAGCACCGCGAGCCCGGCGCCGAAGCAGGCGCTGCGCCGCGCCGGCCAGCGGCGCGCGCGCCGCACGCCGATCGCGTACGCGGCGCCGGCGGCGACGAGCGTGGCGAGCGGCGGCCCGAGCTCCCATCGGGTCAGCAGGTCCGCGACGCTCACCACAGCCCCTCCCGGAGCAGGCCGGCGAGCGCCAGCGCGAGCGCTCCGGCCGAGACCAGCACGAGCCACGGCCCGAGCTCGGCGCCCACGACCAGCCCGGCGACCGCGACGGCCGCGAGCACGGTCGGCGGCGACAGATCGGGCGCGGCGCGGCGCCCGCCGCGCAGGCGCATCAGCACCGCCAGCACGGCGGCGCCGGCGGCCGCCCCGGCCAGCAGCAGCACCTCGAGCGCGTCACCGCCGAGCGCGAGGAGCACGATCGCGTTGACCGCGAGCAGCCCGGCCCACACGAGCGGGACGATCATGGGACAGTCCCCCCGTGCCGCAGGTCCGTCACGCCGCGGCGGGCCAGGGGGACAGTCCCCTTTAGGTCGAGCAGGGGCGCGTGCGAGCGCACCGGCGGCAGCGGGTCGGCGAAGTTGTGGCGCGGCGGCGGCGAGCGGGTCGCCCACTCGAGCGTGTGGCCGCCCCACGGGTCGTCGCCCGCGGGCACGGGTCGCCGCAGCGACACGACGACGTTGACCGCGAACACGAGCAGCGACAGCGCGATGCACGCGGCACCGGCGCTGGCGAGCGCGTTCAGCGCGCTCCAGCCCGCGTCCGACGGGTAGTCGGCCACGCGCCGCGTCATCCCGTCGCGGCCGAGGAAGAACATCGGGAAGAACGTCAGGTTCGCGCCCAGCACGCTGAGCGCGAAGTGCAGCCGCCCGAGCCCCTCGCGCAGCAGGCAGCCGGTCACCTTCGGCCACCACAGGTACACCGCCGCCATCAGCCCGAAGAAGCTGCCCCCGAACAGCGTGTAGTGGAAGTGCGCCACCACGAAGTACGAGTTGTTGACGTGGTAGTCGAGGACGGAGGAGCCGACCCAGACGCCGGTCAGGCCGCCGATCAGGAACTGCACGAGGAAGCCGAGCGCGAACAGCATCGCGGTCGTCAGCCGGATCGCCCCGCCCCAGAGCGTCCCGATCATGTCGAAGTACTCCATCCCCGCGGGCACGACGAGCGCGATCGACGTGAGCGAGAAGTACTTCACGGTCACCCCCTCGATCGTGAACATGTGGTGCGCCCACACGCTCATCGACAGCGACGTGAACAGCAGCAGCGAGGCGACCATCGCGGTGTAGCCGAAGAACCGCCGCCCGCTGAACGTCGCCACGCACTCGGCCACGGCCCCGACGTACGGGAAGAACATGACGTAGACGACCGGGTGGCCGTAGAACCAGAACAGATGCTGGTAGGCGACCGGCCCGTCCGGCCCGCCGAACACGCCGCCCCACTGGCGCGAGTACCACAGCAGCCCCATCGCGGCGATCAGCACGGGGAACGCGAAGATGACCATCAGCGACGTGACGGTCATCGCCCACGTGAAGACCGGCAGCCGCAGCATCGTCATCGTCGGCGCGCGGCCGCGCAGGACCGTGCGCAGGATGCACAGCCCCCACAGCAGCTCGCCCGCGGTGGCGAGCGCGACGCCGAGGATCCACAGGTCCATCCCCTCGCCGGGCGAGTTGACCGCGTTCGCGAGCGGGTCGAAGCCCGCCCACGTGGCCGCCGCCGCGCCGTTGCGGGTGAGGAAGCCGGCGTACATCGACAGCCCGCCGAGCGCGTACAGCCACCAGCCGGCGAGCGCCCAGCGCGCGCCCGCGATCCCGCCCGCCCCCACCTGCAGCGGCACCAGATACAGCCCCAGCGCCAGCGCGAACGGCGTGATGACCAGGTAGATCATCGTCGAGCCGTGCATCGTGAAGAGCGCGTTGTAGGTGCCGGTCGAGACGACCTGCAGGCCCGGCCGGGCGAGCTCGGCGCGCATGAGCAGCGCCATCGCGCCGCCGGCCGCGAAGAACGCCGCGGCGGTGACCGCGATCCGCACCGCGACGCGCTTGTGGTCGGTCGAGCCGGCGACGCCGACGAGCCCGCCGCGGACCGCGATCGCGCTCACGCCCGCGCCTCCAGCCACGCGCGGAACGCGTCGGGCGCCAGAACGCGGACGGTGAAGCGCATGTCCTGGTGGCGCAGCCCGCAGTAGAACGAGCAGCGCGCGCTGGTCATCACGGCCGGCTCGGGGAACGTCAGCGCGAACCGCGTCGGCCGGCCGGGGAACAGCTGGCGCTGGAAGCGCATCTCCGGGATCCAGAACCCGTGGTCGACGTCGAGCGACTCCGCGTCGAACTCGACGCCGGCCCCCGCCGGGACGACGAGCGTCGGGATCTCGCCCTGCCGCCCCTGGACCACCACGCCGGCGTCCGGGTACTCGAAGCGCCAGCGCCACTTGGCGGCGACGACGTGGACCCGCACGCGCTCGCCGGCCACCGCGCTGCGCTCGCGGTCGTCGGCGCGGAAACTGACCGTGATGAGCAGTGCCGCGACGAGCACGAGCGCGACGATGTACGCCGCCTCGAGCGGCCGGTTCTCCGCCCGCCCGTGCGGCTCGGCACGCCGCCGCCCGCGCCAGGCCGCGAGCAGGATCGCGCCGGCGAAGAGGACGAACACCGCGGCGCCGATCGGCAGGAACAGCCGCTCGACGTCGCTGTACGCGTCGCGCGTGTCCGCAGCCAGGATCAACGGCACGAACGATCCGTACCCGCTGGGCGCGCCGCTCAATGGTCAGCGGAGTGACGCTCTGATCACAGGAGCGCGACCGCGAACACGCCGCCGAGCGTCGCCGCGCCGGCGACGGTCCAGGCCACGTAGTCACCGGGCCGCCCGTTGTGGACGGCGCGCAGCGCGTCGACCACCGCGCGCAGCGGGCTCGGCAGCGCCGGGACGCGCGCCAGCGCGACGGCCGCGACCGTCACCGCGAGCGCGAGCGAGCCGACCGCGTACAGATACGCGGTGAGGCCCGGGCTCGCGATCTCCGGCGGCGCCGGCGCCGTGGCGCGACCGTCGAGCACCGCGGCCGCATAGCCGCGGCCATCGACGAAGCGCGCCGCGGCCCGCCCCGCCGCGTCGGTCAGCCCGGGCACGAGCCCCCACACCACCGCGGCGACGATCATCACCGCCGCCGGGATCCACAGCAGCGACGGCGTCCCGCCGCTCTCGCGGTCGCCGCCCTCCTCGTCCTCCGGCTCGCCCGCCGGATCACGCGGCGCGCGCACGCCGAGGCCCCAGAACACGCGCGCGGCCACCCGCAGCAGCGCGCCGCTCACGAGCGCCGTGACGACGACCATCAGTGTCGGCGCCCAGGCGTAGCCGGGGATCTCGAGCGCCGCGTCCTCGACCAGCGAGCGGCCCAGGAACGAGCCCGTGAACGGCAGCGACGCGATGCACAGCGCGCCAAGGACGAAGATGACGCCGACAGGGCGCAGCTCGCGCGCGCGGCCGTGCAGGTCCCGCTCCTCGATCTCGCCGTAGCGGTGCTGGACGATCGCCACGCACCCGAACAGCGCCGCCTTGACGAGCCCGTCGGCGACGATCCAGACCGCGCTGCCGGCGACCCCGTAGGCGGTCAGCAGCCCGAGGCCGATAAGGAACAGGCCGACCTGCGCGATCGTCGCGAACGCCAGCATCCGCTTGAGGTGGTGCTGCGCGCAGCACAGGACCGCGCCGAGCACGGCCGTGAGCGCGCCCGCGGCGACGAGCACGGCCCGCAGCTCGGCCTCGTGGGCGCCGAACGCGCCGTCGAACACCGTCCAGTACACGCGCGCGATCCCGTACAGGCCGAGCTCGGAGAACGCCCCGGCGAGCAGGATGCACACGGGCGTTGGCGCGACCGCGTAGGCGTCGGCGGTCCAGAGGTGGAACGGGACGACGGCGGCCTTGACGAACAGGCCGCAGGCGATCAGCGCGAACGCCACGACCACGAGCCCGTCGGCCGGCGTCTCGGCGAGCGTGCGGCCGACCTGGGCGAGGTTGAGCGCGCCGGTGCGCCCGTACAGCAGCGTGATCCCGAACAGCAGCAGGATCGAGCCGACCGTGTTGGTCACCGCGAACGTCAGCGCTCCCTCGAGCGCGGCGCGCCGGCGCACCTCGTAGCCGACGAGCGCGTACGCGGCGACGCTCATCAGCTCGAAGAAGACGAACAGGTTGAACAGATCGCCGGTCAGGCAGAACCCGACCATCGCGCCGATGAACACGAGCATCAGCGCGTCGAAGATCGCGTCCTCGACGCGGATCACCCGCGCCGCGATCACCACCGCCACGACGCCGAGCGCGGCCACGAAGACGGCGAGGCCGGCGCCGATCCCGTCGATCGCGAACGCGACGCCGAGCGCGACGCCGTCGCGCGGCTCCCAGCCGCCGAACCACACGAGCAGCGGCGACTCGTCGCGCGTGAGCACCGCCACGGTCAGCGCAAGCGTGGCGAGCGCGCCCGCGACCGCGACGGCGCCTTCCCGCCGGCGCGTGAACGCCGACGCACCCGCCATCGCGCAGGCGACCAGCAGCGGCACGAGCACGGACAGAGCGGCGACCGCCACCGGTCAGCCCCGCAGCGTGCCGATCTCGTCCGGGTCCGCCGTCCCGAAGCGCTTGTGCGCCTGCAGCGCGAGCGCGAGCAGCAGCGCGCTGACCGTCGCCTCGACGACGACGTCGGTCAGCGTCAGCGCCTGCACCACCGGGTCGACGACCGGCGTGCCGGGCGGCAGGTCGGAGAAGATCGGCGCCCGGCCGCCCGTGCGGTAGCCGACCGCGAGCAGCAGCACGTAGGTCGACGACTGCGCGACGCCGAGGCAGATGATCAGGTGCACGAGGTGGCGGCTCGTGATCACGCCGTAGATGCCGACGACGAGCAGCCACACGGCGACGAGATACGCGATCACGCTGATCGCGCCTCGCGCAGCAGCGCCTGGTCGAGGAACTCGGTGATGATCAGCGTGACGGCGCCGGTGACCTCGACGCCGACCGCCGCGTTGAGCACCGGGATCGTGCCGCCCGAGAGCAGCGAACCGGTCGTGCCGAAGCCGAGGAAGTTGGCCATCGCGACCGTGGCGAAGACCATCCCGCCGATCGCGACGAGCACGAACGCGGCGGCGCCGACCGCCTCGGCGAGCTCGACGAGCGCGACCGGCCGCACGTGCTCGAGCGCGACCATCTGACCCGCCGCGTAGACGAGCAGCAGCGCGGCGGCGCCGATCACGCCGCCCTGGAAGCCGCCGCCCGGCGTCAGGTTCCCGTGCGCGATCACGTAGACGGCGAGCATCAGCGCCGGCCCCACCAGGTAGGCGCCCGCCGCCCGCAGCGACGGCGGCATGCGTGTGCGCTGCTCGTCGGCGCGCTGTGCCGCCTCCTCGACGCGCCCCTCGCGCCGCTGCGCGCGCAGCAGCAGCGTCGACCCGAGCGCCGCGGAGAACAGGATCAGCTCCTCGCCGAGCGTGTCGATGCCGCGCAGGTCGAACGTGATGCCAACGACGGTGTTGCTCACGTGGCGCTCCTGCACCATCGCGGGCACGCTGTCGGTCGCGTACGGGCCGCGCGGGTGGCCGAACGACGGCAGGCCGGTGACCGCCCAGACGGCGAGGGCGGCGAGCGCCACCAGGCCGGCGAGGCCGAGCGCGCGCCTCACTCGTCCTTCTCCCGGTCGGCCATCCGGGCGAGCGTGAGCAGCGCCATCACCGGCACCGCCACGGTCGCGACCGCGATCTGCGAGAGCGCCACGTCCGGCGCGCCGAAGACGAAGAACAGCACGGCGAGCGCGAGCCCGAAGAAGCCGGCGACCACGAGCTGGCGCGCGGGCTCGCGGACGAGCACGGTCGCCGTGCCGGTGAGCGCGACGACCGCCAGCGCGACGACGTGCAGCGCGGTCATTCCGGCTCCCGCTCCGCCGCGAGCGCCTGCGCCGTGAAGTGCGTGAGCACCGGCGAGGTGACCAGCACGAGCGCGGCGACGACGATCGCCTTGTTCCCGATCAGCGAGAACGAGTCGCGGACCAGGACGGCGGCTGCCAGCAGCAGCGCGGCGAGCGTCCCCGCGCCGGCGTAGTGCAAGCGGTCGAGCGCGTCGCGCATCAGCACGACGCCCGCGCACGCGAGCAGCTCGACCGCGACCCCGGCGATCAGCAGCGCCGTGTAGATGGCGTCGCGCATCAGCGCAGCCGCTCCAGGAAGCGCACGAAGGCGATCCCGCCGGCGAACGACAGCGCCGCCAGCACGATCGCGAGGTCGGCGAACGCCTGGCGCCGCGTGCCCTCGGCGAGCAGCAGCAGGACCAGCACCGCGTCGACGCCGGCGACCTCGAGCGCGACGACGCCCTCGAGCGCCGGCAGGCGGACCGCCGCCAGCGCCAGCCCCGCGAGCGGGACCGTGAGCACCGCCGCCGCCCACAGCCAGACGTTCATCGCGGCACCGGGGTCGCGCCGGCGGCCGGGTCGTCGGTGCTCACCAGCTGGTGCGCGATCACGACGCCGCGGTCGGTGTCGATCCGCACGACGATCGTGTTCGGCGCCAGCGTCCCCAGCGCCTCGGTGAGCGCGCGCCGCGCGGTGTCCCGCGGCCCGTCGGTCGTCGCGTCGAACGGGATCTCCACCATCCCGCCGGTCCCGCCACGCCGCGGCAGCGCGCGCACCAGCGGCCACAGGTCACCGACCAGGCCGGCGAGCGGGCGCCACAGTGAGCGCAGCCAGCGCACGTCGCCCTTCAGCAGCACCTGCCGCTCGCGGTGCACGAGCGTGGCCCCGGTCGCGCCGATCGCGGCCGCCAGCGCGCCGGCCACGAGCTCCGGCAGCAGCACGCTGTCGTCGATCAGCACGTACAGCGCGGCGAGCAGCACCCACCAGGTCAGCCATACGCGGCGCATGACGGGTTCGCACCTACCCGGCGATCGGGTACGCCAGACACATGCCACCTCCCGGAGTCAAGCCCGGCACGAAGCGTGCCCGGCAGTACGAGCACATCAAGGAGAGTCAGAAGGACCAGGGCGCGTCCGAGTCGCGCGCCGAGGAGATCGCCGCGCGCACCGTCAACAAGGAGCGCGCGCGCTCCGGCGAGTCGCGGGAGCGCTCGCGCACGTCGATGCAGGACATGTCGTCGTCGCGGCGCGGCGGCCGGCGCTCAGGCACCAGCCGCCAGAAGGGCCGCACGCGCGACCAGCTCTACGCCGAAGCCAAGAACCTCGGAATCGAGGGCCGGTCGTCGATGAACAAGGCCCAGCTGCAGCGCGCCGTCGACGGCAAGAAGTCCTAGTTTGGCTGCGGCACGATCCGGATGTAGGGGCGCGGGGCGTCCCAGCCGTCCGGGTACTGCTCGCGCGCCTCGTCGTCCGAGACCGAGCCGGCGATGATCACGTCGTCGCCCTGCTGCCAGTTCACCGGCGTGGCGACCTTGTGCTTGGCCGTCAGCTGCAGCGAGTCGACCACGCGCAGCACCTCGTCGAAGTTGCGGCCGGTCGTCATCGGATACACCAGGACGAGCTTGATCTTCATGTCCGGCCCGATGACGAACACGTTGCGGACGGTCTGGTTCTGCGCGGGCGTGCGCGAGGTCGGGTCGCCCTCGACCTCGCCCGGCAGCATGCCGTAGAGCTTGGACACCTTGAAGTCGTGGTCGGCGATGATCGGGTAATTCGGGGCGGCGCCCTGCGTCGCCTCGATGTCCGCGGCCCACTTGGCGTGGTTGTCCATCGGGTCGGCCGACAGGCCGATGATCTTCACGTTGCGCTGGTCGAACTCCGGCTTGATCCGGGCCATGTAGCCGAGCTCGGTCGTGCACACCGGGGTGAAGTCGCGCGGGTGCGAGAACAGCACCGCCCACGAGTCGCCGATCCAGTCGTGGAAGCGGATCTTGCCTTCCGTGGTCTCGGCCTCGAAGTCGGGCGCCGTGTCGCCGATCGTCAGAGCCATGTCTTCCTCCTGGTGTCGCGCTTGGGCCTCACGGGAGAAACCTACTCCAGGGGAGTATGCTGCGGCCATGGAGCCAGAACGCTTCGACGACGTCGCGTTCCGGATCATCGACGGCCCCGAGCGGCGCCCGCCGCGCCGCCGCCGCCGTTGGGTGCTCGCCCTCGCCGCCTCGCTGCTCACCGCCGGAGCGCTGGCCGCCGGCGCGTCGGCGCTGACCGGCGGCGACGAAGCCGCGCCGCCGGCCAAGCCGAAGAGCGAGCAGGGCCGCGGCGACTGGATGGGCGGCCGGCACCACGGGTGCCACCACGGTCGCCATAACAGCGGCGACCGGGCCCCGGACGCCTCGCAGCTCTAGTGGCGGGGCACTAGCTCTCCGGATACGGATCCTGCGCGCTGTCGCCGCCGCTGACGGTCGCGTACTCGCCGTTCGCGCACTCCGGGCAGGGCGGCAGGTGCTCGGTCGAGCCGACCTGGAGCTCGTAACCGCAGTTCGTGCACTTGTACGTGCCGGCTGAGACGTCGCTGCCGGCGGGGACGGGGTTGGCCATGAGAGTCCTCCTGGATCGATTTCGCCAGGGCTACCCAGACGCGCGTGGCGCAAGCACCGCAGCGGGTAGGAGGTCCGGGATGCGTCTCTTGGTGCTGGGCGTCCTGCTCGCGACGCCGTTCATGGTCGGGTGCGGTCGCGACGACGACCGCGCGCGCGTCGAGGCGGTGACCGAGCACTTCTTCGGCGCACTGGCGAGCGACGACGGCGCGCAGGCGTGCGCCCAGCTGACCGACTCCACCGTGCAGGCGCTCGAGCAGGAGGAGCAGAGCGACTGCTCCGACGCGGTCGGCCGGCTGCAGCTCTCCGAGGGCGCCCCGCGCAGCGTCGAGGTGTTCGCGTTCAACGCCGCGGTCCGGCTCGACAACGGCGCGACGGTCTTCGCCGAGCGCACCAACGACGGCTGGCGGATCGAGGCGGCCGGCTGCCGCGACGCCGGGGGGCCGCCGACCGAGATCCCGATGGACTGCGAGCTGGAGTCCTGATGCGCACCGTCTTCGTGCTCTACCTCGTGCTGATCACCGTCGGCATCACGTACTCGCTCGTCCTCGGCTTCATGGGGGCGTGAGGGCGATGCGGTTCGTGCGCGACAACGGCCTGAGCCTGTTCTTCCTGGCGATCTTTCTGGCGGCGCTGATCGGCCAGGCGCTGGTCGGTCACTCGGCGTTCAACCACGACCAGCTCGCGCACCAGGGCGACCCGATCACGCTGCTGCAGTACGTGACCTCGTCGGAGTTCGCCGTCGACGTGATGGAGAACTGGCAGTCGGAGTACCTGCAGTTCACGCTCTACATCGGAGCCACGATCTGGCTGTTCCAGCGCGGCTCGCCGGAGTCCAAGCCGCGGAACAAGATCGGCCGCGAGAGCGACGAGGACCAGAAGCTGCGCGAGCACGCCACCACGGACTCGCCCGCGTGGGCGCGGCCGGGCGGCCTGCGCACGTTCCTGCTGTCGAACTCGCTGCTGCTCGTGATGACGACGATCTGGGTGCTCACGTGGTTCGCCCAAGGCGTCACCGGCCGGATCGCCTACAACGCCGAGCAGCTCGACCACCACGAGGCGGCGCTGTCGCTGTTCCAGTACCTCGGCACGTCGGACTTCTGGGACCGCACGCTGCAGAACTGGCAGTCCGAGTTCCTCGCCGTCGGTTCGATGGCGGTGCTCGCGATCTACCTGCGCCAGCGCGGATCGCCGGAGTCCAAGCCCATCGGCGCCTCGCACGAGGCGACCGGCGTCGAGAGTTAGATCGTCAGGCCGAGCTTGCCCTGCGTGTGCTCGGCGACCAGGGCCTGGAGCCCGTCGCCGGCCTGCGCGAGGCCGTAGCTGCGCCGGATCGGCACGGTCAGCGTGCCGTCGGCGAGCAGCGCGCCGAGCCGCTCCAGATTCGCGGCGGTCGGCAGCGCCATCACGTTCGTGCGCCCGGGACCGTCGCCGGCGGCGCCGATCGGCGACACGACGCGCCCGCCCGGCTTGAGCGCCGCCTCGTAGACGCCCAGCGCTTCCGGCGTGTAGGACACGACATCGAGCAGGGCGTCGACCCCGTCGAGGCCGCTCAGGTCGCCGTCGCGCGCGGGCAGCTCGCCCGCGCCCAGGCCGCGCAGGTACTCCTCGTCCTCGGGCAGGGCCGGCGCGACGACGGTCGCGCCCGCGTGGGCGGCGAGCTGGACCGCGAAGCTGCCGACGCCACCGGTGGCGCCAACGATCAGCACCCGGTCGCCACTGCTGAGCTCGAGCGCGTCGATCGCCGCCAGCGCCGTGATCCCCGCCAGCGGCGCGGCGCCGGCCGCGGCGATGTCGACGCCGTCGGGGACGCGGGCGGCCGCGGGCACCGTGATCAGCTCGGCCCAGCTGCCGTCGCGCACCGTCGGATCCGCGTGCCGGATGAACCCGAAGACGGTGTCGCCCGCAGCCACGCCGCTGACGCCCGATCCGGCCTGCTCGACCACCCCGGCGTAGTCCCGGCCCAGCGTGACCGGGAACTCGTGCTCGACCATGCCGTCGAGCATCCCGGCGGCGATCGCGCTGTCGACGGGGTTGATCGACGACGCCTGCACGCGCACGAGCACCTCGGTGTCGCCCGGCGCGGGCTCGGGCACGTCGTCGCGCAGGGGGGCCTCGCCGAAGCCCGGGAGGATGAACGCCCTCATCGGCCGATCGTAGACCAGCATCGACGATCGACGCCGTTAATCTTCCGCGCGTGCCGACAGCGCACGGCGTCGTGATCGCGACCACGGTCATCGGCAGCTACCCGCAGCCCGACTGGCTGGTCGACCGCGAGCGGCTGCGCGGCACGCTGCCGCCGCGCGTGCGCGCGCAGGAGCTGTGGCGCGTGCCCGAGCCCTATCTCGCCCAGGCGCAGGACGACGCGACCGCGCTCGCGATCGCCGACCAGGAGCGGGCGGGCGTGGACATCGTGACTGACGGCGAGATCCGCCGCGAGAGCTACTCGAACCGCTTCGCGACCGCGCTCGACGGGCTCGACATCGACAACCCGGCCATGGTGCCCGGCCGCGCCGGCGGCACCAACGCGGTCCCCCGCGTCGTCGGCCGCATCCGGCGCACCCGCCCGGTCGAGGTCGAGGACCTGCGCTTCCTACGCGCCCACACGGACCGCACGGTCAAGATCACGCTGCCCGGCCCGTTCACGATGAGCCAGCAGGCGTTCAACGAGGCCTACGACGACGAGGCGGAGCTGGCGCTGGACTTCGCCGCGGCGGTCAACGAGGAGGTGCGCGACCTGTTCGCGGCGGGCGCCGACATCGTGCAGATCGACGAGCCGTGGCTGCAGTCGCGGGCCGAGAAGGCGCGCGCGTTCGCGCTCCCGGCGATCGACCGCGCGCTCGACGGCGTCGGCGGCACCACCGCGCTGCACACGTGCTTCGGCTACGCGCATGTCGTCCACGACCGCCCGCCCGGCTACCCGTTCCTGGCCGAGCTCAAGGACTGCGCGGCGGACATCCTGGCGATCGAGGCCGCGCAACCGCGGCTCGACGTCGCGGTGCTCGAGCCGCTGGCCGGCAAGACCGTCGCGGTCGGCGTGCTCGACCTGTCCGACCCCGAGCCCGAGACGCCCGAGCAGGTGGCCGAGCGGATCGAGGCGGCGCTCGCGGTGATCCCGCCCGAGCGGCTCCAGGTCGGCCCGGACTGCGGGATGAAGTACCTGCCGCGCGACCTCGCGTTCGCCAAGCTGCGCGCGCTCGTCGACGGCGCACGCATCGTCCGCGAGCGGCTCTAGCGGATCCGCTCCAGCACGTCGCGCAGCACGGCGAACCGCTCTTCGGTGTCGGTGAGGAACGGGTGGAAGATCAGCGTGGTGTGGCCGCCGCCGTCGAGCGCCTCCATCACCGCCGCGCGCAGGGCGGCCGGTTCCGGCGGCCCCGCGAAGCTCAGGAGGTAGTACCAGGCGTCGACGAGCGGCCAGTGGAAGGGGATCACGGTGATCCCGTCCCGCTCCTCGACGGCGTCACCCGCGGGCGAGCAGTACTCGAAGCCGAGCTCGCGCAGCAGCCCGAGCGTGGCCGGCGTGAGGTCGCCGCCCGGCGGCCGGAAGCTCACGGGCCGCAGCCCCAGCGCGCCGAAGCGCTCGACGCCGCGCTCGAGCAGCTCGCGCTCGCGCTCGGGATCAAGCTCGCCCCACGGCTCGTGCCGCCAGCCGTGCAGGCCGACCTCGTGGCCGGCGGCGGCGAGCTCGCGCAGCGTGTCCGGGTACAGCTCGGCGTTCAGTCCCTCGACGAAGAACGTCGCCTCGATCCCGGACTCGGCGAGCGCGTCGAGGATCCGCGGCAGCGCCCGCGTGACCGACCAGTGGCGCCCGAGCGGCGCGTCGTCGGGCCACTCGCCGCGCTCCAGCGCGGTGACCTCGCCGAGGTTGTCGAACGTCAGGCTGACTGCGGCGCCAGCGCGATGTCGAAGTCGCACGTGAGGTGGTCGTCGTGCTTGGCGACCGGTCGCACGAGCGCCGGCTTCACCGCACCGATCGTGTCGTTCTCCAGGTACGGATCGTCGGGGAAGAACACCTGCGTCACGAGCGTCTTGTGGCCGGGCGCGGTGACCTTGAAGTGGATGTGCGCCGGGCGCCACGGGTGCTGGCCCATCGCGTCAAGGTAGCGGCCGACCGGGCCGCGCGTCGGCACCGTGTACGGCCGCGGCAGCATCGTCTGGAACTCGTAGCTGCCGTCCTCCTCTACGCGGACGCGCCCGCGGAAGTTGCCCTCCGGCTGGCGCTCGTCCCAGATGTCGTAGCCACCATCGGGGCCGGTCTGCCAGACGTCGACGACCGCCTCCGGCAGCGGCGTGCCGTCGGTCGCGGTCACCGTGCCGCGGACGAACAGCGGGTCGTCGTCCGCCATCCCCTCGTAGTCCTCGTAGATCCGCGCGGGCTTCTCCCGCCACGGCGGGTCATCGGTGTAGAGCGGGCCCTCGACGTCGCTCGCCGTGGCGCCGGACTCGTCCTCGCCGTGCGACAGCGCGTCGATCAGGACCGACGTGCGCGTGACGTCGGACAGCAGGATGAACTCGTCGGCGCGCCCGACCTCGGTCAGGAACGCCAGCACCGCGTACCACTCGTCCTCGGTGACGCGGTGCCGCTCCAGCACCTCGTGGATCGCCGCCAGGGCGTCCGGCACGACCTGTGCCAGCCGATCGGTCTGTATCGAAACGCTCACGAAGCCTTCCCCCACTCGGTGTACTGATACGGGTTCTCGAGGACCTGCCGCTCGGGGATCTCGGGGTGCATGCCGCCTGTCCAGGCATCACCGAGGGTACTTTGCGCGAACGCGACGGTCTCCTCGATCGCGGCTCGCGCGCGCGTGAGATCGACTCCCACGAGCTTGCCCTCGTGCTTGACGACGCGGCCGTTGACGACCACGGTGTGCACGTCGGCGCGCTGGGCCTGGAAGGCGACGTGGCCGTACGGGTGCAGCACCGGGAACATCACCGGCGAGTCGTCGTTGCGAACCAGCACGACGTCCGCCTTCTTGCCGGGCTCGAGGCTGCCGATCAGCGCGTCCATGCCGAGCGCCTTCGAGCCGCCGCGGGTCGCCCAGTCGACGACCTGCTCGGCGCGCAGGTGGTGGTTGGTGACCGTCGCCTGCTTCGAAGGCGCCTCCCGGTGCTCGCGCGAGCGGTCGGCGCCGAGCGTGGTGCGCATGGCGCCGACGAGGGCGCCGCTCCACCACACGCTCGAGTCCATCGACAGAGACACGGGGATGCCGTGCTTGCGCAGCTGCCACGTCGGCGGGTAGCCCTGGCCGGCGCTCTGCTCGCTCTCGGTCGAGACCGACACCGAGCCGCCGGTGGCGGCGATGCGGTTGTAGGAGTCCTCGGTCAGTGTTGCCGCGTGGACGTAGATGTGACCCGGCTCCATGAAGCCGTGGTCGTGCATGAGCTTGATGCCGTCGTCGTTGGTCGCGCCCCACACGCCGGCGTGCGTGGTGACCGGGACGCCGAGCTCGCGCGCGACTTCGAACGCCGCCTTCTCCGGAAACTCGGGGTCGCCGGTGACGTCGAACGCCATCTGGAAGCCGAGCATGTCGTCCTTGCTGCCGAAGCGGCGCTCGACGAACGAGCGGAAGTCCTTCGACGCCGACCACTCCCACGGGCCCTGCTGGATGTTCCCGTAGGCGAGCACGAAGCGGCCGGGCACGGACTCCAGCGCGTCGACGGCGGCGTCCGCG
>DATDKF010000064.1:0-44919 GCA_036520135.1 Solirubrobacteraceae bacterium | reverse complement strand
GCCCTCCTTGACGGGCTTCGGCGCCTCGTCGACGAGCGCCTTGGCCTCCTTGAGGCCGAGGCCCGTCGCCGCGCGGACGACCTTGATGACCTGGATCTTCTTGTCGCCGGCGCCGGTGAGGACGACGTCGAACGCCGTCTGCTCCTCGGCTCCGCCGCCGTCGTCGGCGGCAGCGCCGCCGCCGGCGGCCGGGGCGGCCGCGGCGACCGCCGCGGCGGACACGCCGAACTCCTCCTCGAGCGCCTTGATGCGCTCGGAGAGCTCGAGCACGGAGATCGACTTGAGCTCGTCGATCCACTCCTGGGTGCTGGTGGCCATGTCTTTCTAGTCCTCCTGGGGGGTCTCAGTTTGCGACGACTTCTGGTCGGCGATCTGCGAGAGCTGACGCGCAAGGCCACCGATCAGGCCGTTCAGGCTCGTGACGAGCCCGGTGAGCGGCGAGGCGACCATGCCGACGAGGCGCCCGTAGAGCACGTCGCGCGACGGCAGCTTGGCGATGGCTTCGATCTCCGGAGCGCCGAGCGGGGCGCCGTTCATCCAGCCGCCCTTGAACTCGAGCAGCGTGCCGCCGCTCGCGCGCCGGAAGTCCGACAGCGCCTTGGCGGCCGCGGCGGCGTCGCCGCGCACGAACGTCATGGCGGTCGGGCCCTCGAGCAGCTCCTTCAGCGCCTCGGCGCCGGCCTTGTCGGCCGCGCGCTCGGTCAGGGTGTTCTTGACGACCCGGAAGGAGGCGTCGGCGTCGCGCAGCCTGGTGCGCAGGTCGGCGGCCTGCGGCACGGAGATGCCGCGGTAGTCGACCGCGAAGACGGCCTCCGCCTCGGAGATCTGAGCGGCCACCTCATCGATGACCGCGGCTTTCTGGTCTCGGTTCAAGCGGTTCCTCCTGTCCGGGACTTACTGGTCGCCCGGGGTCTGTGGAGAAACGGAGCTGTCGCGCGCGGCTAGGCGGGCGCAGCCTCCGCTTCGACCAAATCACGGGTACGGGACGGGTCCACCTTGATGCCGGGGCCCATCGTCGCGGCGAGCACGACCGAGCGCAGGTACCGGCCCTTCGCCGCGGACGGCTTGGCGCGGATGAGCTCCTCGATGATCGCCTGGTAGTTCGCGAGCAGATGGTCGTCCGGGAACGAGGTCTTGCCGACGATCATGTGGACGATCGCCGTACGGTCGGTCCGGTACTCGACCTTGCCGGCCTTGGACTCCTCGACGGCCTTGCGGACGTCCATCGTGACCGTGCCGACCTTCGGGTTCGGCATCTTGCCCTGCGGGCCGAGGATGCGGCCGAGGCGGCCGACCACCGGCATCATGTCCGGCGTCGCGATCGCGACGTCGAAGTCGGTGAAGTTCTCGTTCTGGACGCGCTCGGCGAGGTCCTCGGCGCCCACGAAGTCGGCGCCGGCCTCCTCGGCCTCACGGGCCTTGTCGCCCTTGGCGAAGACCGCGATCTTGACGTCCTTGCCGAGCCCGTGCGGGAGCGCGATCGTCCCGCGCAGCTGCTCGTCCGCGTGGCGGACGTTGAGGCCGGTGCGGATGTGCACCTCGACGGTCTCGTCGAACTTGGCCACCTTCGTCTCCTTGACGAGGCGGACGGCGTCGTGCGGGGAGTACTCGCGCTCGCGGTCGACCTTCTCGCGCGCCTCGGTGAACTTGCGGCCGTGCTTGGCCACTACGCCACCACCTCCACGCCCATCGAGCGCGCGGTGCCCTCGATGATCTTGGCCGCCTGATCCACGTCGTGCGCGTTGAGGTCGGGAAGCTTCTTCTCGGCGATCTGCCGGACCTGGTCCTTGCTGATCGTGCCGACCTTGTTGCGGTTGGGCTCGCCCGATCCCTTCTCGATGCCGATGGCCTGGCGGATCAGGACCGCGGCCGGCGGCGTCTTGGTGATGACCGTGAAGGAGCGGTCCTCGAAGACCGTGATCTCCACGGGGATCGTGGTGCCCATGTCGTTCGCCGTCTGGGCGTTGAACGCCTTGACGAACTCCATGATGTTGATGCCGTGCTGGCCGAGAGCCGGGCCCACCGGCGGTGCCGGAGAGGCCTGCCCGCCTGGGGCCTGCAGTTTGATGGTCGTGAGAATTTTCTTGGCCATTAAGGAGTTACCTCCGCGGGGCATCCAGCCCGCGAATCAGACTTCGACATCCAGTCTCAGATTTTTTTCACCTGGTCGTAGCCCACCTCGACGGGCGTCTCGCGCCCGAAGATGGATACCAGGACCTTGAGCTTGCTCGCGTCCTCGTTGATCTCGGAGATCTCTCCCGAGAAGTCGGACAGGGGACCGGAGATGACCTTGACGGACTCGCCGATCGAGAACTGGGCGCGGCTCGGCGCGCGCACCGGGCTCTCGCGGTGCATGAGCCGATCGACCTCGACCTGCGTCAGCGGGATCGGCTCGTTGGACGCGCCGACGAACCCGGTCACGCCCGGCGTGCCCTTGACGACCGCCCACGAGTCCTCGTTCAGATCCATGTTCACCAGCACGTAGCCGGGCATGGTCCGCTTCTCGACCGTGACCTTCTGGTTGTCCTTCATCTCCTGGACGGTCTCGGTCGGGACGACGACACGCCGCACCGAGCGCGTCTGGTTCAGCGACGACACGCGGTGCTCAAGGTTCTGCTTGACCTTGTTCTCGTGCCCGGAATAGGTGTTGATGACGTACCAGCGGAACAAAAAAGAATCCTTTCGCCTGCCAGGCAATCGCTGACGCGCTTGCCTTCGGCGACGTTACAAAATCGCTTCGATCAGTGGTTTCCAAATAGCGTCCATCAGGCCCAGAAACGCGCCTGCGATGACCACGAAACCCAGGACGACGGCCGTGCCCTGGCCGACGTGACGGCGGTCGGGCCACTGGACGCGGCGCAGCTCGTCGACGACGTGGCCCAGGAACGTGATGAGCCGACCCCGCGAGCGCCGCGGCCCGCGCCGCTCGTGGGCCTCCTCGCGGACCGCCGGGTCCAGCTCGTCGGGCGCCGGCTCGACCGTCTCGTCGAACTCGACGGCCGGCTCGTCGGACTCGACCGGCTGCACGTCCCCCCGCTGCGGGAAGACCGTGCTCGCCGGCTCCTGCTCGACCGTCTGCTCTACATCGGCCTCGCGCGGCGCGACATCGGCCTCGCGCGGCGCGACGTCGGCCTCGCGCGGCTCGGCATCGGCCTCGCGCGGCTCGGCATCGGCCTGGCGCGGACGCGTGCGGGCGGGGCCGGTCGGCCCCGACCCCGCCTGGCGACGCCGGCGCTGCTTCGCGCGCTGTCGATCACGGGCCACGGAGAATCGCTCCCTAGCGGGTCTCGCGGTGCCCCGTGTGCTGCCGGCACCACTTGCAGTACTTGCGCAGCGTGATGCGGTCGGGGTTGTTCCGCTTGGACTTGTTGGTCTGATAGTTCCGGCGCTTGCACTCCTCGCACGCGAGGGTGACGGCGATCCGGACGTCTCCACGGGCCATGATGCGGCGCGCTCCGAAGGTCGTGGTCAGCTGGCGCCGGGCAAGGAAAAACCCCGCTCCGGCGCGAGGTCGGCATCTGAGGATAGCGCAGCTAGCGTGTTGGACATGTCCCTCCCCATGCCGGACGCCGAAGGGGTCGAGCACACGTTCCACGAGCCGGCGCGGCTGATGATCGGTACCGCAAGCCGGGCGATGTGCGGCTGATCAGCTGGAACGTGCAGCGCCGCGTCGAGCGGCTCGCCGCGCAGGCCGCGGCGATCGCCGGCCGCAAGCCCGACGTCGTCGCGCTGCAGGAGATCAGCGCCCGCTCGTGGCCGCTGTGGCAGGCGGCGCTGGCGACGATCGGCCTCCCCCACGCCGTGCGCTCGGACCCGTTCCGCCCGCGCCGGACGGTCGTCCTGATCGCCGCCCGCGCGCTCGAGCCGGTAGAAGCGCTCGCGGTCCCGTGGCCGGAGAGCACGGCCGCCGCCCGCGTGGACGGCATCGTCGTCCACTGCGCCCACGTCCCCAACGCGGCCAATGGCTGGGTCAAGCCGGACACGCTCGCCGCGATCCGCGCAGGCCTGGCCGCCACCGGCGGTCCACGGGTCCTCTGCGGCGACCTCAACACGCCGCGGCGCGAGCACCCCGACGGCACGGTGATCTCGTTCGCGCGCGACACCCGTGAGCGCCTGCGCGAGGAGCGCGGCGAGCCGTGGGACCGCGCCGAGCTCGGCGTCGTCCCCGGCCTGCGCGACCTCGGGTTCGCCGACGCCTGGCGCAGCCTGCACGGCTACGACCGCAAGGAGCCGAGCTGGGTCTTCAGCCACGGCGGCGGCTGGCGGCTCGACCACGCGTTCCTGTCAGCCGAGCTCGAAGCGGTCGCCGCGACCTACCACCACGACTGGCGTGACGGCGGCCTCAGCGACCACTCGGCTCTCGAGATAGAGCTCAGGCGGCGGCCGTCTCGCGGCTGAAGCGCTCGTGCGCTTCCTCGCGGGTCATCGACCGCTTGCCCCAGCGGACCTCCTCGGCGTAGTCCATCAGCGTGCCGAAGTACTCCGTCAGCTTCGGCGGGCGGATGCCCGCCGGCCCGAGCAGCGCGCGGGCGCGGCTGTCGTCGAACACGACCTCCATGTCGAAGTACGGCATGTAGACGGCGCCGTGGTCGTCGTCGTCCGGCCCGCCCTGGGGCACGACCGCGGGTCGCGGCCGATCGAAGCGGTCGCACGCGAGCTCGACGAGCTGGTTCGCGAACGGAGCCTCGCGGCCGGCGACGAGGTTGAAGACGCCCTGGTCTTCGACGTCGAGCAGGTGCGCGAGCGCGTCGGCGACGTAGTCGACCGGCACGATGTCCACGTGCGCCGACGGCAGCGCCGGGATCTCGTCGAACAGCCCACGCGAGAACGCCCGCAGCGGCCAGTACAGGACGTTGAAGGCCGGCGTCCAGCCGGTGTCGGACTCGCCCATGACGATGCTCGGGCGCGCGATCGCCGGCGCCAGGTCGGTGGCGTCGAGCACGATGTGCTCGGACTCCCACTTGGTTTGCTCGTAGGTGTTGCGGAACTCCTGCCCGGAGTCGAGCTGGCGCTCGCGGAACGTGCCCTCGTACTTGCCGGACACGTAGGCGGTCGAGACGTGCACGAAGCGCTCCAGGCGCCCGAGCGACTTGCACTCGCGCGCGAACCCGATCACCTCGCGCGTGCCCTCGACGTTGATCGCGCGCGCCTCCTCGAGCGGCATGTCGAACGAGATCGACGCCGCGCAGTGCATGATCGCCCCGATCTCCTCGGCCAGCGACGTGCGCTCGCCCGCCGCGATCCCGAGGCCGGCGCTCGTCACGTCGCCGGCGACCGCGCGCACACGCGCGCGGTACGGCGCCGGGTCGCGCCACAGCTGGGCGAGCACGCCGTCGATCCGCTCGGCGGCCGCCTCGTTGTCGCGCGCGCGCACGAGGACGATCACCTCGCGGTCGCCGCGCTCGAGCAGCCGCGCAAGCACCTCCATGCCGAGGAAGCCAGTCGCGCCGGTGAGAAACACGGGCGGCCTCATGCCGTCGCCTCCTCCATCACCGGGGCGAGCGCGGTCCCCATCGCGTGGAAGCCGCCGTCGACGTGCAGGATCTCGCCGGTAATCGCCCGCGCCATGTCGCTGAGCAGGAACACGATCGCCGACGCGACGGGCGCCGCGTCGTCGGTGTCCCAGCCGAGCGGCGCCTGGCGCTCCCAGGCCGTCGCGAGATCGCCGAAGCCGGGGATGCCGCGCGCGGCGAGCGTGCCGAGCGGGCCCGCGGAGACGAGGTTCACACGCACGCCGCGCGGCCCGAGGTCGCGCGCGAGGTAGCGCGACGTCGCCTCCAGCGCCGCCTTGGCGACGCCCATCCAGTCGTAGACCGGCCAGGCGACCGAGGCGTCGAAGTCCAGGCCGACGACGCTCGCGCCCTCGTCCGGGAACAGGTCCTTGAGCGCGACGGCCAGCGCCTTGAGCGAGTACGCGCTCGTCCGGAACGCCACCTCGGCGCTCTCCACGGGCGTGTCGAGGAAGTTGCCGCCGAGCGCGTCCTCCGGCGCGAACGCGATCGCGTGCAGGATGCCGTCGACGCGGCCCCAGCGGTCGCGCAGCTCGGCCGCGACCGCCGCGAGATCGTCGGGGTTGTTGACGTCGAGCTCGAGCACATCGGGCGGCTGCGGCAGCTTGGCCGCCGACCGCTCGGTCATGCGCCGCACGCGGCCGAACGAGGTGAGGACCACCTCCGCGCCGGCCTCCTGGGCCTGGCGCGCGACCTCGTAGGCGATCGACTCGCGGTTGACGACGCCGGTGATGAGGAGCTTCTTGCCTTCCAGCATCGGCATCACAGCGGGATCGGGACGAATCCGTTGCCTTCGGGCACGGCCACCTCGGCCTCGACCTCGGTGTCGCGCCGCCACAGCACGTCCACGCGCGCGCGGCACACGAGCCGGGCGTCCTGGTTGACGACGTTCCAGGCGAACGTGACGAGCCCGGCGTCCTGCGACGCCGGCGCCAGCTCGGCGATCCGCCCCTCCACGTGCACGGTGTCGCCGAAGCGCACCGGCCGCTTGAACGTGGCCTGCGCGACCTGCCGCAGGGCCAGCACGCGGCCCGGGTCGAACGGGACGAGCCCGGCGGCCAGCGAGATCACCAGCAGCCCGTGCGCGACCCGCTCGCCGAACGGCGACGTCGCCGCCCACTGGGCGTCGGCGTGCTGCGGGTGCCAGTCGCCGGTCAGCGACGCGAAGCCGACGACGTCGGCCTCGGTCACCGTGCGCCCGCGGCTCGTGAACTCCTGGCCGAGCTCCAGCGCCTCGAACGGAGCCCACCAGCTGATCGTGTCGGTGATCGCCGGGGTCATAGCGGGATGTTGCGCACGCCCTGCGCGGGCTGCGCGATCGCGTCGAGGGTGGACAGGGCCTCGGTCAGGCGGCGCCGGGTGTCGCCCGGGAGGATCACCTCGTCGATGTACCCCTCCGCGGCGGCGGTGGCGGCGCTCAGGTGCTCGTCGGCGTAGTCGGCCGCGAACTCGTCGCGCGCGGCGGCGGGATCGTCGGCGGCCGCGATGTCGCGCCGGTTGACGATCGTCACCGCCTGCTTGGCGCCCATGACGCCGAGCTGGGCCTGCGGCCAGGCGAACGTGTAGTCGGCGCCGAGGTCGCGGGCGTTCATCGCGATGAACGCGCCGCCGAACGCCTTGCGCAGCACGACCGTCACCTTCGGCACACTGGCCTCGGCGAACGCGTGCACGAGCTTGGCGCCGTGGCGGATCACGCCCGACCGCTCCTGCTTGGTGCCCGGCATGAAGCCCGGGGTGTCGACCAGCACCACGAGCGGTAGGCCGAACGCGTTGCACGTGCGCACGAAGCGCGCGCCCTTGGAGGCGGACTCGGAGTCGAGCACGCCGCCGAGGTAGCGCGGCTGGTTGGCGATCACGCCGACCGGGTGCCCGTCCATGCGGGCGAACCCGCAGACGATGTTCTTCGCCCACTTCGTGCTCCACTCGAGCAGACGGCCGCCGTCGACCACGCCGCGGATGACGTCGCGGACGTCATAGACGCGCCGCTCGTCCTCCGGCACCGGCTCGCCGGCGTCGTAGCCGACCGGGCCGACCGCGCGCCACGTCGGGGCGCGCTCGCCGCTGTTGGACGGCAGGTGGTCGAGCAGGTCGCGCGCCAGCAGCGCCGCGTCCGCGTCGGTGGGCGCGACGAAGTGCGCCACGCCGTTGCGCTCGTGGACCTTGTAGCCCCCGAGATCGGCCGCGCTGACGTCCTCGCCCATGACCTCGCGGACGACCGCGGGGCCGGTGAGGAACATGTTCGCGCGCTCGGTCATGATCACGAAGTCGGTCAGCGCCGGCGAGTACGAGCCGCCGCCGGCCGAGGCGCCGCAGATCACGGAGATCTGCGGGATCTTGCCGCTGAGCGCGACGTGCTCGCGGAAGATCCGGGCGTAGCCGGCCAGCGCCGCCGTGCCCTCCTGCATGCGGGCGCCGCCGGACTCGATGAAGCCGACGACGGGCGCGCCCGCCCGGCCGGCGAGCCGGAGCACCTTCACGATCGAATCGGCGTGCTGCTCGCCGAGCGAGCCGCCCAGGTATGAGGGGTCCTGCGCGTAGCAGAACACCGGGCGGCCGTCGACGCGCCCGGCGCCGGCGATCACGCCGTCCCCGGCTCGCGCCTTCTCGCCCATGCGCCGCGACCGCACGTCCGACCGCAGCAGCGTGAGCGAGCCGCGGTCGCAGAGCGCCTCGAGGCGCTCGACGGGCGACAGCCGCGCCTGCTCCTGATCGGAGCGGATCATCTCGACGGTCATGCAACCTCCAGGCAGAGCACCGCGTTGTGCCCCCCGAATCCGAACGCGTTGGACAGGGCCACGGCAGGCTTGCCGTTGATGTCCAGTGTTCGCGCCTCGTTGGGGACGTAGTCCAGGTCGAGCCCTTCGTCCGGGGTCTCGTAGTTGAGGGTGGGCGGGGCGATCCGGTCGCGCATCGCGAGGATCGTTGCCACGGCCTCGACGGCGCCAGCGGCGCCGAGCAGATGGCCGATGGACGACTTCAGGGACGAGACGGGCACGTCGTCGCCGAGGACCGACTTGATCGCCAGCGTCTCGGCCCGGTCGTTGAGCGGCGTCGAGGTGCCGTGCGCGTTGACGTACACGACGTCCTGCGGCCCGTAGCCCGCATCCTTGAGCGCGGCCTTCATGGCCTCGATGGCGCCCCCGCCGTCCTTCTCCGGGGCGGTGAGGTGGTAAGCGTCCGACGACGCGCCGTAGCCGGCGAGCCGGGCGAGGATCTTCGCCCCGCGCGCCCGCGCGCGCTCGCCGTCCTCGAGCACGAGCACCGCGGCGCCCTCGCCCATGACGAAGCCGTCGCGCTTGGCGTCGAACGGCCGCGAGATGCCCTCGTCGCTGAGCGCGTCCAGCGCCGCGAAGGCGGCGGTGGCGAGCGGCGTGAGCGCCGCCTCCGAGCCGCCGGTGACGACCGCGTCGGCGTCGCCGCACTGGATCATGCGCGCGGCGGTGCCGATCGCGTGCGCGCCCGCCGCGCAGGCGGACAGCGTCGCGAACGACTGGCCGCGCAGCCCGTGCCGCATCGACACCGCGGCCGCGGCGGAGTTGCCCATCAGCAGCGGGATCGACAGCGGCGAGACCGCCTTCGGCCCGGACTCGAGCAGCTTCTTGTGGTTGGCCTCGAGCGTCCCGATGCCGCCGATGCCCGTGCCGATCAGCGTCGCCACGCGCTCGACGTCATACGGAATCCCGTCCTTCCAGCCGGCCTCCGCGAGCGCCTCGTCCGAGGCGACCATCGCGAACTGCGAGAAGCGGTCCGAGCGGCGCGCCTGCTTGACGGTCAGGTACTCGGTGGGGTCGAACTCGCTGGCGGCGCCGACACCGTCCTGGATGCCGGACTCGCCGGCCCGCCAGCGTTCATAGAGCGTGCGGGCGCCGACCCCGAGCGGGGTCACGGCGCCGACGCCGGTGACGACGATCTCGCGGTTCATCCTGCGCGGCTCACCACCAGGTCGATCGCGTCGCCGACGGTCTTGATCTTGCCGACGTCGTCGCCCTTGAGCTGAACGCCGTACTCGTCCTCGATGATCTGCGAGAGCTCGGCGAGGTCGAGCGAGTCGACGTCGAGCTCCTCGAACGTCGCGTCGCGGGTGATCTCCGACTCCTCAACGCCGAACTGGGGCAGGGCCTCGACGACGGTCTTCTCGACGGCCTCGGGGGTGACAGTGGCAGCCATGGTTTCTGGTTTCTCCTTTCAGGCGGACATTCCGCCGTCGACGTACAACGTCGTTCCGGTCACGTAGGCGGCGTCGTCGGACGCGAGGAACCGCACGGCGGCCCCCACGTCGTCCGGCGACCCGACGCGCCGGGCCGGGATGGCCGCGATCACGGCCTCCGGAACGTCCTTCGTCATCTCGGTCTCGATGAATCCGGGCGCGACCGCGTTGACGGTCACGCCGCGCCGCGCGACTTCCGCGGCAACGGTCTTGGTCATGCCGATCAGGCCGGCCTTGGCGGCCGCGTAGTTGGACTGACCGGCGTTCGCGCGCGGCCCGACCACGGAGGCGACGTTGACGATCCGGCCGTAGCGGGCCTTGAGCATCGGGCGCATCGCGCGGCGGGTCAGGCGGAAGGCGGCGGTGAGGTTGGTGCCGATCACGCGATCCCAGGCCTCGTCGTCGAGCTGGATCGCGAGCCCGTCGGCGGTCACGCCGGCGTTGTTGACCAGCGCGAGCACCGGGCCGAGCTTCTTCTCGGCCTCGGCGAACAGCTCGTCGGGCGCGCCGTTGGCGACGTCGGCGTGGAGCGCGACGGCCTTGCCGCCGGCCTCCTCGATCGCCTTGACCGTCGCGTTCGCGCCCTCCTCGTCGGAGCGGTAGTTGACCGCGACGTACCACCCGTCGGCGGCGAGCGCGCGGGCGATGGCGGCGCCGATGCCCTTCGAGGCGCCGGTCACGAGAGCAGTTGCGTTCTCAGGCCGCGGCACTCAGGTGACACCCCATTCGATGACGCCGGCGCCCCACGTGAAGCCCGCGCCGATGGCGGCGAGCAGCACCTTCTGACCGGGGCGCAGCCGCCCGTCCTCGCGCAGCAGCGACAGCGTGAGCGGGATCGAGGCGGCCGACGTGTTGGCCATGTGCGCGACGTAGTCGGCCACGCGGGCGGGCTCGAGGTCGAGCCGGTCGCCGACGGCCTTGATGATGCGGCCGTTGGCCTGGTGGTAGACGAACAGGTCGACGTCGTCGAGCTCGAGCCCGGCGCGCGCGACGGCGGACACCGTGGCCTCGCTGAGACGCTTGACCGCGACCTGGTAGGTCGAGTGGCCGTCCATCTCCAGCACGCGCTTGTCGTGCGAGGCGGTGATGCGGTCGGCCAGCGAGCCGTCGGCGGCCATGACGATCGGGCCGATGTCGCCCTCGCCGTCGGCGCCCACGACGACGGCGCCCGCGCCGTCGCCGAACAGCATCGCGGTCTTGGGATCGTCGAAGTTGGTGATGCGCGTGAGGAGCTCGGCGCCGATCACGAGCACGCGGTCGGCGCGGCCGGTCTCGACCTGGCCGGCCGCCAGGCGCAGCGCGGCGAGCCAGCCGGTGCAGGCGGCGCCGATGTCGACGGCGCCGGCGCCGTCGGCGCCCAGCGCGTTGGCGACGACGGGCGCCGCGTTCGGCGTGATGTCGTCGGGCGTCATCGTCGCGACGAGCACGAGGTCCACGTCGCGGGGGTCGACGCCGGCGTCGGACAGCGCGCGGCGGCCCGCGAAGACCGCGTAGTCGGTCAGCTTCTCGTCCGGCAGCGCGCGGCGGCGCGACTTGATGCCGGTGCGCTTGACGATCCACGCGTCGTCGACGCCGATGCGCGCGGCGATCGGCCCGTTCGGGACGACCTCCGGCGGCACGTGATGGCCGAGGCCGACGATCTGTGCGGTGCGGGCAGGCGAGCGCATGTTGCCGTTGCGCGTCGCCTCGCGGGCGATCGTGGCGAGCTCGGGCGGGAGCGTGGCGCTACGCATGAGCAAGCTCCTCGGCCGGGGTCTCGACAGGACAGTCCTTGAGGATTCGCTTGCCGAGGCGGGCGAGCACCTTGCCCGGGCCGACCTCGACGAAGCGGCGCGCTCCGGCCTCGTGCATGGCCAGGACGGTCTCGCGCCAGCGCACAGGGCGGGTGAGGACGTCGGTCAGCTCGGCGCGCACGTCCGTGAACGGCTCGGCGGTGGCCGACGAGAAGACGGGGAACGCCGGCTCGTGGAGCTCGGTGTCGTCGAGCGCCTCGCGGAACGGCTTGACGGCCGGCTCCATGCTCGGCGAGTGGAACGCCCCGGCGACGTCGACCGGCATCACGCGGCGGCCGTACTCGCGGGCGGCCTCCTCGGCCGTGGCGAGGTCGTCGCGCGGGCCGGACAGGATCACCTGGCCGGGCGCGTTGTCGTTGGCGACCGTGACGCCGGCGGCGTCGGCGATCGCCCGGGTCTCCTCGTCGCTCGCGCCGATCAGGGCCAGCATCGAGCCCACCTTGTCGGCCTCGGCCATCAGCTTGCCGCGCAGCACCACCAGGCGCAGCGCGTCTTCGCGGTCGAACACGCCGGCGGCGGCGAGCGCGGCCAGTTCGCCGAGCGAGTGGCCGGCGGCGGCCGCGGCGTCGAGGTCGAGCGCGTCCCAGCCGGCGAGGCTGGCGCAGAAGATCGCGGGCTGCGCGAAGCGGGTGGACTCGCTGGCGCGCGGGAACGGGTCCTCGCCCACGAGCGCGATGCAGCGCTCGAGCAGCTCGGGGGCGCGGTGCGCGACGAGGTCGCGCATCTCGGGTGTCTGGCTGCCCTGGCCGGGGAAAAGCGCGACCGGGGCGGCGGGGTCGGTGATCAAGCTCACACGGACACCTTGTCCGCCGGGTACAGGGGGTGACAGCGTTTCCGCGTCAAACCCCCCGGCCGGGGGGTTGGGTTCCCCCCGGGACTACGACGATGTCAACCGGTTGGAGGACCCCATATGCGGCTTATCCCACTCGCAAGCGGGTGGGAGCGCCTTGATTAGCTGATCAAGCCGATGCGCTGCGCTTTCTGCACAGCTTCAGCGCGATTCCGAACGCCCAGCTTCCGATACAGCGTGCTGGTGTGCTCCTTGATCGTGTGCGGCGACAGGAACAGCCGCCCGGCGATCTCGCGGTTCGTTGCGCCCGAGGCGATCGCCTCGAGCACCTCGCGCTCGCGGTCGGACAGCGGCGGCCCGGCGGGCGCCTCGTGCGGCCGGAACACGGTCATGCCGAGGCCGACCATCCGCACCGCGCCGGCGATGTCGGCCGCCGGCCAGTCCTTGGAGATGAACCCGGCGGCGCCCGCGGCGCGGGCGGCGTTCGGCGAGATCCGCCCGGCGCCGGAGATCATCAGCACGTTGGTGCGCGGCGACACCGAGCGCAGCCGCTCGCAGATCTCCGCGCCCGACTCCTGGCCGACGAACAGGTCCACGAGCGCGACGTGCGGCTCGTAGCGCTGGGTCATCGCGATCGCCTCGTCCGAGTTGCGCGCGCTCACGCAGCGCTCCACCCACGGCTGCTCGCCGAGCATCAGCCGGAAGCCCCAGTGGACGACCTCGTGGTCGTCGACGATCAGCACACGCAGGCGCCGCTCGCCGGACCCGCCGCTCGTGGCCAGGCGGCTCGGGTTCACGTCAGGGGCGGTCAACCGGCACCGCCAGTCGGACACGCCACGTTCCCGGCTCGCGCTCGCCGAACTCGACGATGCCGCCCATCTGCAGCGCCTCGAGCGCCGCGAGCCGCAGGCCCATGCCGGTCTGGCGCGGGCGGCCCGACACGCCGTCGTTGGCGACCTCGAGCATCAGCGTGCCGTCGGAGACATCGAGCGTGACCTCGACGCGCGTGGGCCGCGCGTGCTTGTGCGCGTTCCGGACGGCCTCGGCCAGCACGGACTGCGCGAGCGGCTCGACGTGGCGCGGCACCTCGACCCGCTCGGACCCGTGCGCGAGGCGGATCGCCAGGTCGGGGTGCTCGCGGCGCAGGCGGTCGACCTCCTCCAGCAGCGTCGTGTGGGTGTCGGGCGCGACGCGCCCGAGCGGCCGCTGCAGCGCGCGCCGCAGGTCGAACAGCGCGGCCTGCAGCTCGGCCGCGATCCGCTCGCGCGCCTCTGGCGACAGCTCGGCCTGGCTCGAGAAGACGAGCTGCACGCCGAACAGCCGCTGGATCACCCCCTCGTGCACGTCGCGGGCGAGGTCGATCCGCTCCTGCAGCTGACGGGCCCGCGCCTGGTTGTTGGTCGCCAGCCGCGCCAGCGTGGCGAGCGCGGCGGTCTTGCCGAACGCCCACAGCGCCTGCCGCTCGTTCTCGCGCAGCGGCGCGTGGCCGGGCCCGCGGTCGGACAGGATCACGCCGAGCCAGCGCCCGGCCGCCGACAGCGGCGTGCAGACGAGCGTCGCTTCGCGCAGCAGGTCGCGGTACTCGTCGGGGACCTCCGGCGTGTCGTCGTCGCGGACCTCGATGACGCGGTCCTCCTCGAGCGCCTGGCGGGCGATCGGCGCCGACTCGACGGTCAGGTGTGCGTTCTCGAACAGCTCGAGGTCGATCCCGTAGGCGCCGGCCGCGCGCACGCGGCGGCGCGCGTCGTCGTAGCGGAAGATCACCGCGCGGTCCATCGACGCGACGCGACAGGTCGCCTCGCACAGCCGCGAGTAGAAGTCGTCGGTCGAGCCGTCGGCCTCGACTTGCGCCAGCAGGTCGACGAACGTCTCGAGCGCGTCGACCGCGACGACGGGCTCGGTGGAGGAGTCGCGGGACATGAACCGGGGCACATCATCGCGTACCCCGCCGACGGGCTCCGGTTGCTCGCCGTCAGGCGGCGGGCCAGGTGTGCACCGGCTCGTTCGAGTGCATCAGGTCGCGGTAGCGCGTGGTCATCTCGCGCAGCGCGTCGATCCGGTCGAGGCGCTCGTACAGCCGGTGGAACGTGTCGGCCTGCCACGAGGCGCCGTTGCGGCCGTCGACGCAGCGGCGCTCGACGATGCCGAGCAGGCGATCGCGGTCGGCGGCGTCGACGCCCCAGCGATCGAGGCCCTCGTGCGCCATCGGCAGCAGCCGCCGCAGCACCAGCTCGGCCGCCGGCACCTCGCCGAGCCCGGGCCAGTACACGCGAGCGGCGATGCCCTCGCGCGCGCACGCGTGGAAGTTCTCCTCGGCGGCCGAGAACGACATCTGCGTCCACAGCGGCCGGTCCTCGTCGGCCAGCACGCGCACGATCCCGTAATAGAAGGCGGCGTTGGCGAGCGTGTCGACGACGGTCGGGCCGGCGGGCAGCACGCGGTTCTCCACGCGCAGGTGGGGGCGCCCGCGCACGACGTCGTAGATCGGCCGGTTCCAGCGGTAGATCGTCCCGTTTTGCAGGCGCAGCTCCTGCAGCCGCGGCGTGTCGCCGCGCTCGAGCACCTCGACCGGGTCCTCCTCCTCAACCACCGGCAGCAGCGACGGGAAGTAGCGGACGTTCTCCTCGAACAGGTCGAAGATCGACGTGATCCAGCTCTCGCCGAACCACACGCGCGGGCGCACGCCCTGCGCCTTGAGCTCCTCCGAGCGGGTGTCGGTGGCCTGCTCGAACAGGGCGATCCGGGTCTCCCGCCACAGCTCGCGGCCGAAGAAGAACGGCGAGTTGGCGCCGATCGCGAGCTGGATGCCGGCCACGCACTGGGCGGCGTTCCAGTGCCGCGCGAACGCCGACGGGTCGACGAGCTGGTGGAGCTGGACGCTCGTGCAGGCCGCCTCGGGCGCGATCGTGTCGGCGTACACGGACAGACGCTCGACGCCGTCGATCGCCAGGTGCAGGTCCTCCCCGCGGGCCGCGAAGATCTGCTCGTTGAGCAGCGCGTAGCGCGGGTTGGCGGAGAGCACCGAGCCGTCGAGCGTCCCCTCGGTGAGCGTCGGCAGGATGCCGACCATCAGCAGACGCGCGTGCGCGCGCTGGGCGCCGTCCTCGGCGTTGTTGAGGCTCGCCCGCACCTCGGTCTCCAGCACGTTGAGCACATCGCCCTCGAGCGTGCGCGGCGGGATGTTGATCTCGATGTTGAACTGGGCCAGCTCGGTCTGCCACGCCGGGTCGGCGATCATCTCCAGCACGTGGACGTTGGCCAGCGCCGGGTCGCCGGTCTCCTCGGTGATGTTGAGCTCGATCTCCAGGCCGATCGAGCGGCGGTCGGCGTCGAACCGCGCCTCGGCGAGCATGCGCGCGAACACGTCGAGGCAGCGCTTGACCTTCTCGCGGTAGTGCTTGCGATCCTCGCCGGTGAAGACCTTGGCGGCGACCTCGTCCCCCACGCTGCGGAGTCTGCCCGAAATGTGCCACCCAAGTAAAGGGGCCTGTCCCCCTTAGGCGCCGGCGGGTGCGACCAGCAGCTCGTCGGTGGGGCGCTCGCCGAGCGGCTCCTCGTCGCCGGCCACGAGCTCGGCGGCGCGCACGAGGTCGACCGCGACCGAGCGGACCTGCCCGCCGACGAGGACGAGGTCGGGGCGCTCGTCCGGCAGCGCCGCGGCCTCGGCGGCGGCGCGGACCGCGAGCGCGCGGCCGGGCTCGGCGTGCGACGGCGCGTCGTAGGACGCCGCCAGCTCCCAGACCGCGTGCGAGAGGTCGCGCACGGCGCCGGGCAGGTTCTCGGGGACGTCCTCGCTGTCGCGCACGACCGAGACGACGTTGCGCGCGAGCACGCGTGTGTTGCGGACCGCGTAGTCGATCTGCGGGATGCTGCGCTCGTAGCGGTCGAGCTGCGTGCGCGAGGCGCGGCGCGGCGGCGTGTAGCGCGCGGTCTCGCGCCCGCTCGCCAGCTCCTCCTCGACGGAGCGGATCAGCGGGTCGATCCCGCGCGCGTCGCTCAGCGCGCGCTCGGCGGTCCCGAGGTCGCGCGACTCCAGCGCGGCGGCGATGCGCTCGAGCGCGCGGCCGAGCTCCACGAACATGGTCTGGGCGGCGCGGCTGGGCGCCAGCGCGGGGTCGGGCGGGAAGAACAGCGAGCTGACCACCAGCGCGGTCGTGCCGCCGATGATGCCTTCGAAGATGCGGTTCGGCTGGAAGCCGGCGGCCGCGCCCGGGTCGAGCGCGACGAGCAGGATCGCTGAGACGCCGGCCTCGACGACGACCAGCTCACCGCCGCCGAGCACCACGGCGGCGCTCATGGCCAGGATCACCAGGACGCCCATCTGCCAGGCGCCGGTGCCGATCAGCTGGATGATGATGTCCGCCACGGTGATGCCGAGCACGACGCCGCCGACCAGCTGGATGGCCCGCTTGGCCTGCTGGTCGTGCGTGGCGCCGACCGCGATCACCGCGGCGATCGCGGCGAACGCCGGGCGCGGGTCGGGCAGCAGCAGCACCGCGAGGTACCAGGCGACCACCGCGGCCGCGGCCGTCTGGACGATCGCCAGCATCCGCCCGCGGAGGCGGGCGCGCGTGGCGCCGAAGCGCGTGAAGATGGTGGAGAGACGGATCATCTCGTCCTTCATATTCGGCAGGTCGCCCGTGGTTTCACAAGGACCGGCGGTCGAAGCGTGAGCCATGTCACTCTGACGCGATGAAGGCCGCATTAATGCGGGCGTTCTCCGAACCGCTACAAATCGAGGACGTCCCCGACCCGTCACCGCCGCCGGACGGCGCCGTCGTCGAGGTCCGCGCGACCGGCGTCTGTCGCAGCGACTGGCACGGCTGGATGGGTCACGACCCGGCGATCTCGCTGCCGCACGTGCCGGGCCACGAGCTGGCCGGCGTCGTCGCCGCCGCCGGCCCGGAGGTGCGCGGCTTCGCGCCCGGCGACCGCGTCACGGTGCCGTTCTGCTGCGGCTGCGGGCGCTGCGACCCGTGCCGCCACGGTCACACGCAGATCTGCGACGCGGACTTCCAACCCGGGTTTACGGCTTGGGGCTCGTTCGCCGAGCGGGTGGCGCTCCCGCGCGCCGACCTCAACCTCGTCCGCCTCCCCGAGGCGCTCGGCTTCGTCGAGGCGGCGAGCCTCGGCTGCCGGTTCATGACCGCGTTCGCCGCGGTGCGGCGGGTCGAGGCCGGCGACTGGGTCGCCGTGCACGGCTGCGGTGGCGTCGGCCTGTCGGCGATCATGCTCGCGCGCTCGCTCGGCGCGGCCGTCATCGCCGTCGACGTCGACGGCGCGACGCTCGAGCTCGCCCGCTCGCTCGGTGCCGCCCATGCGGTCGACGCGCGCGCGAGCGACCCGGTCGAGGCGATCGCCGAGCTCACCGGCGGCGGCGCCCACGTCTCGCTCGACGCGCTCGGCAGCGCCACCACGTGCGCGAACTCGATCCGCTGCCTGCGCAAGCGCGGCCGCCACGTCCAGGTCGGCCTGATGCTCGAGGACGACCGCACGGCCCCGATCGCGATGGACCGGGTCATCTCCTACGAGCTCGAGTTGCGCGGCGTCCACGGGATGGCCGTCGGCCACTACGACGCGCTGCTGCGCCTGATCACCTCCGGCGCCGTCGACCCCGGCCGGCTCATCGGCCGCACGATCGGCCTCGCCGACGCCGGCGCCGAGCTCGCCGCGATGGGCGACTTCGCCCAACGCGGCGTCTCGGTGATCGTTCTTTAGCGGTCCGCCCAGTACGCCGCCGTGCCGACCATCGGCCACTCGCGCTCGGGGTCGGCGCGGTACAGCGGGTTGTTGGCGAACACGGTCAGCCGCGCCGTGCCGCCGGTATTCGTGCCGTGGGCGACGATCGCGGAGCCGGCGGCCGACGACGTACCGGCGTTGGGCCAGAGGCCGGAGCCGAAGAAGCCCGCGGACGGCAGCCGCGCGTCGACGCTGAACGAGGCCGGCACGCTCGTCAGCCAGGTCGGCGGGTCGGCGATCAGGGTGTCGCGCGCCGGATACGCGCCCGTGATCACGCTGTTCACCCCGCCGGTGTTGTCCCAGAACAGGATGCCGCTCCAGCCGCTGCCGTCGCCGCTGTCGCTGGCGACCGCCAGGCCCGCCGCCTGGCCGCCGTTCGCGAGGAAGTTGGCGCCGCTCGCCTGGCCGCCCAGGTACCCGCCGCCGCCCGCGAAGAACGCCGCGAGCCGGTTCCGGGCGGTGGCGCTGGCGACGCCCGGGTAATCGACAGTCGCGTTGTAGACGACGTCGTAGCCGGCGAGCGGGTCCACGGCCTCGGTGTTGAGCTGGGCCACGGTCACCGGGTCGGCCTGGAACCCCAGCTGCCGCAGAACCCACGTGCTCTGGTCAGTTGTCCCGACGCCGTTGTTACCGGTGATTACGCGGAACCGCGGCACCTTCTCGATCGGCTCGACGGCCGGCGTCGCGCCGGTCAGCCGCCGGAACGTCAGACCGCTGTCGCGCCCGGCCGCGCGCAGCGCCCGCTGGGTCGCCTGGTCTGCACCGAACACGGCGGTCCCCGCCGGCCCGTCGCTGAACGCGGCGAGGGCGAGCCCCGCTTGGACGCCGTCGCCGATGAGGGCGTTCAGGGTGCGCACCGCGGTCGGCGAGTCGATCTCGAGCAGGTACCCGGTCGCGTTGCCGGATTCGAGCCCGCCGCTGAGCCGGTTCGGCCGGTGGATCTCGCTCGTGCGCGGGGAGAACGGCTGGCCGTCGGCCACCGTCACCACGTCGGCGCCCCATAGATAGCCATGGCTCCAAGACGCCGGCGGGGCGTACAGGATGCCGATGTCCTTGGAGATGTCGAGGCCGATGCTCAGCGCGGTGTCGGCGAGACCGCGCCGCGGCTGGGTCATCCACACGACGTACGACCCCTTCTCGTAGGTGCGCCCGCCGAAGCTGTAGTCCTGCTTGAGCTCGCTCACCTCGATGTCGTTGAACAGCAGCCACTCGACGAGCCGGTTGGCCTCGACGTCGCTGCGCTGGCCGTCGCCGACCGGGATCACATACGCCTTCGGGAAATCGACCATCCAGTTGTTGTCGACGTCGAACGGCGGCGGGCAGCACGCGGGGCGCGGCGCGTCGACGTCACCGCGGCGGTAGTTCTCCAGCTCGTCGTAGAGCATGTCGTGGCGATTGGGGACAACGAACTCGAGCGTCGATTTCTGGACGGTGTTCTGGATCAGCCGCGAGCCGGCGCGCCCCCCGCACAGCGTCGTGCTGTTGCACATCTCCACGGTCGAGGAGTCCAGGCCGACGTGCTGCATGTACATCGGGCCGTAGAACGGCCCCCAGTCGTCCCAGCCCTCGGCGACCGCCGGCCCCGGCGGGGAGCCGTCCGGGCAGATCCCGCTCGGGGGAGCAGGGTTGCCGTCGGCGCACCAGTCGTTGATCGGCCGCGTGATCTGCTGGCCGATCGCGTTCAGGGCCGCCTCGTTGGCATCGATGCGCGGTTGGTTCCACTTCAGCCAGTGGTCGTATTCGATGCTCGGGTTGTGCGGCTTGGTCGTGGCCTCGATGAGGGTGGGAGTGACATAGCCGTGCATGTCGAGCATCTCCGGCGGCAGCCACTTCTTCATCAGATTGATCGAGGCGATCGTCTCGGACTGCGACTGGGTCAGGAAGTCCCGGTTGAGGTCGAACCCGTTCCCGTTGGCGCGCGTGCCGGCGATACGGCCGTCCGGGTTCTGGGTCGGGTTGAAGATCAGGATCGCGTGGCTGAGGACATCGTCGACGGCGGGATCGTCGCCGTACGGCTGCGTGGCGTACTTCTCGATCGTGTCGATCGCAGCGTCGACGCCCTCATACTCGTTGCCGTGGATGCCGCCCTGGACGTAGATCGGCACCTTCACATCGTCGCCGAGGCGCTGGAGCAGCTCCTGCGCCGAGGCCGGGCTCTTGAGCGCGAGCGCGCGAACGGCCAGCCAGCCGAGGTAGTCCCGTCGCTCCTGCTTGGTCCGGAGCCGGTTGATCACGACGCCGTACATGTCGCGTCCCAGCGCGGACTTGCCGATGACCTCGAGGCGCATGCGCCCGTGGCTGCGCGACTGGATGTCCTGCAGCGTGCAGCCGATCGCGTAGTACGGGATGTGGGGGAAGCTGCCGGGCGGATCGGTCGGCAGGCTGCCGTCCGGCAGGTTCGCCGCCGCGTCGGGCTCGGGAGTGCCGCACCACGGCGGATCCGCCGCGGAGGCGGAGGACACCGGCCCGAGCGCGCCTGCGATCAGCAGCAGCAGGAAGACCCAGCGAAACCGACGCCCCATGGTGACCCTCTCGTCGTGACCTGGACCCTGATTCATAGTCGGGGCAGCGAGCCGAATCAAGACCGGCGGCACGATTACGACAGCGTCTCCATCCGCGCGATCGTGCGCTCGATGTCGCCGTCGGTGGTGCGCGGGTTGATCGTGCACAGCCGCAGGGCGACGCGGCCGCCCACCTCGGTCGTGCTCGGCGCGGCATAGCCGTCGGCGACCATCGCCGCGGCGATGCGCGATTGCAGCGCGTCGTCGCCGTCGCGGCGGAAGCAGACGATCGCGAGCTGGGCGGGCGTGACGACCTCCCAGCCGGGGCGCTCCCGCAGCAGCGCCTCGGCATGCTCGGCCAGCGCGATCCCGTGCGCGACGGCAGCGCGGAACGCCGCCAGCCCGAACACGCGGATCGACAGCCAGAGCTTGAGCGCGCGGCCCCCGCGCGTGAGCTGGACCGACCGGTCGCGGAAGTTGACCTCGCCGCCGAGCGTGTCGCGCAGGTAGACGCCGGACAGCGAGAACGTGCGCTCGAGAAGGCCGGGCTCGCGGACGAGCACGCAGCCGATCTCGTAGGGCTGGAACAGCCACTTGTGCGGGTCGAGCACGAGCGAGTCGGCGCGGTCGAGGCCGGCGAGCGCGGCGCGCCCGGTCTCGGTGAGGACCGCGGGCGCGCCGTAGGCGCCGTCGACGTGCAGCCACAGGCCGAGATCGGCGAGCTCGGCCAGCGGATCGACCGCGCCGGTGCTCGTGGTGCCTGCGGTCGCCACGACGCAGAACGGCGTCAGCCCGGCGGCGCGATCCTCCTCGATCGCGGCGTGCACGTCGGCCGGCACGAGCCGGCAGTCCTCGTCGGCCGTAAGCACGGAGACGTGCTCGACCCCCAGCACGCGCAGCGCGCGCGGGATCGACGCGTGGCCTTCCGAGGACACGTAGGCGACCGCTCCGGCCGGCGCGTGCTCGCCGAACCGGGCGGTCCGCGCGGCCGCCAGCGCGACGAGGCTGGCCACCGATCCGCCGGTCACGAGCACGCCCTCGGACTCCGGCGGCAGGCCGCAGATCTCGCGCAGCCAGTCGAGCACGACGAGCTCGACGGTCGCCGGGCCGGACCCGCCCGTCCACGAGCCGGTGAACACGTTGAAGCCGGCGGCCACCGCGTCGGCGAGAACGCTCATGTAATTGCTGGGACTGCCGATACGAGCGAAGAACCTCGGATGGTCGGGAGACTGCACGTACGGCAGGACCTGTTCGAAGAGGGCGTCGAGCGCCGCGTCCGGATCCCCGGGCGCTTCGGGCGGCGCCCCGCCCAGGGCTGCGCGCAGCTCCGCAGCGTCCCCGACGCGGATCGGCGGCAGCGCGTCGAGCTCGCCGAGGCGCTCGACGATCCGGTCCACGACCCGGTACCCGAGCCGGCGCATCTCCTCGGGCGGCAGCGACAGCGGCTCGACCACGCGCAAGTGGTACCCGCTTTCCGCACCGGGTGTAGGCTCACCCCAGTCAGGTGGCGGTGACCGACTTCCAGAACAGGGGGGCGAATCGGCTCACGCTCCTCGCGCGCGCGGGCGAGTTGCTGTCGTCGCCCGGCGCCGCCGAGCAGACGTTGAAGCGGCTCGCCGCCATGCTCGTCGCGGGCTTCGCCGACTGGTGCGCGATCGACGTGCTCGACGAGGAGGGCGGCATCGCGCGCCTCGCCGTCCTGCCGCACGCGGGACCGCCGGTGGACCACGACGGCCCGCACGGCGCCGCCGTCGTGATGCGGACCGGCGAGCCGGAGCTGGTGCGCCGGGCCGACGTCTCGTACATGTGCGTGCCGCTCATCACGCGCGACCGGCCGTGGGGGGCGATCACGCTCACGGCCACCGGCCGCCCGTTCGAGCGCGACGACGTCGAGGTCACCTCCGAGCTGGCGCGGCGGGCGGCGAACGCGATCGAGACTGCGCGGCTCGTGCGCTCGCTCGAGCGCTCCGAGGAGCGCTACCGGCTGCTGTTCGAGGCCAGCCCGCTCCCGATGTGGGTCTACGACGCCGAGACGCTGCGCTTCCTCGCCGTCAACGAGGCGGCCGTCCGCCACTACGGCTACACGCGCTCGGAGTTCCTTGGCATGACGATCAAGGACATCCGGCCGCGCGAGGACGTGGAGGGTCTGCTCGCCGACCTGGCGAGCAAGGGCGGCCCGGGCTCCCCGATGCCGGGGGTCTGGCGCCACCAGACCAAGGACGGCACGATCATCGACGTCGAGATCACCGCCGGCCGCGTGATGATGGAGGGGCGCAAGGCCGCGCTTGTCCTCTCGCACGACGTCACCGAGCGCCGGCAGCTCGAGGAGCGCCTGTCGCAGTCGGAGAAGATGGAGGCGATCGGCCGGCTCGCCGGCGGAGTCGCGCACGACTTCAACAACCTGCTGACCGTCATCTCCGGCTACACCGAGCTGCTGCTCGCCCGGCCGGACAGCGCGGGGCGCGAGCAGCTCGGCGAGATCGCCCATGCGGCGGAGCAGGCGGCGGCGCTCACCCGCCAGCTGCTCGCCTTCAGCCGCCGCCAGGTACTGCACCCGCGCGTGCTCGACCTCAACGAGATCGTCGCCGGCATGGAGCCGATGGTGCGGCGGATCATCGGCGACGACGTCAACGTCGGCGTGCGGATGAGCCCCGGCCTGCCGCCGGTCGAGGCGGACCGCTCGCAGCTCGAGCGCGTGATCCTCAACCTCGCGGCCAACGCGCGCGACGCGATGCCCGACGGCGGGCGCCTGACGATCGAGACCGCGGCGGTCGAGCTCGACGAGGACTACGTCGCGTCGCGCGGCGAGGGCACGCCCGGCCGCAACGCGCTGCTCGCGGTCAGCGACACCGGGGTCGGCATGAGCGAGGAGGTCCAGCGCCACCTGTTCGAGCCGTTCTTCACCACCAAGGCGCCGGGCGCGGGCACCGGTCTCGGACTGGCGACGGTGTTCGGCGTCGTCAAGCAGAGCGGCGGCAGCATCTACGTGTACAGCGAGGAAGGCCGCGGCACGACGTTCAAGATCTACCTGCCGGCGGCGACCGGCGCTGCCGAGGCGGGCGCCGGCGCCGGCGAGGGGCCGGAGGAGCGCGGCACCGAGACGATCGTGCTGGTCGAGGACGACGAGAGCGTCCGCAACCTCGTGCGCGTGATGCTCGAGTCCAAGGGCTACGACGTGCTCGCTGCGGCCGGGGCGGAGGAGGCCGAGCGGCTGTGCGCCGAGCGCCCCGAGGGCGTCGACCTGCTGCTCAGCGATGTCGTCATGCCGGGCGTCAACGGCCGGCTCCTGGCCGATCGCCTGGCGGCGATCACGCCGTCACTGCGCGTCCTCTTCATGTCCGGCTACTCGGACGAGGCGGTCTACCGACACGGCGAGATCAGCCCGGACGCCTCGTTCATCGAGAAGCCGTTCACGGACCGCACGCTCGCGCGCAAGGTGCGCGAGGTGCTAGACGGGGTCGGCTAGCCCGCCGCGGACCTCGAGCTGACGCCGCGACTCGGCGTTGGTCTCGATGCCGTGCCAGGCGGCGTATGCGTAGGGATGGTTGAAGACGTCGAGGGGCTTCTCGCCGTCGCGCACCTCGATCGTGAACCGATCGCCGGTCTTGTCGTCCGCGACGGACACCAGCACCGCGTTGTCGTTCTCGCGCCAGAGCAGCCACACGTCGATCATGTCGCTCGTGCGGTGATCAAGCTCGCGAAGGGTCTCGTTCATGGCAAGAAGAACGGTCCCATCTAGGGGGTCTCGTCGCTATGGGGGAAAGCCCTCTTTCGCCCCGGGGGGTGGCCTGCCGCTGCGAGGTAGGGCAGGCCGTACTCGATGACTGATCCCACGGCCCCCGCACCCGCCTGGGCGCGTCGGCCACGGGATCAGTCATCGCGGAGGCGATCGAGCAGCTCGGCCTGAGCGGGGTTGATCCTCTCGCGCGCCTGGTCGAGGCCGAACCACTCGGCGCGGTCGACCTCCGGGAACTCCTGCGTGCGGCCGGAGCGCGGCGGCCACTCGATCGTGAAGGTGTTGCTGGTGATGGCGGCGGCGTCGAGGTCGCCGGCCGCCGCGAACGCGGTGATGACCTTGCCGCCGGCCTGGCGGACGGTGCCGAGCTCGGTCAGCTCGGTACCGGCGGGCAGCGGGCTGCCGAGCTCCTCCTCGAACTCGCGTAGCGCGCACGCGCGCGGGTCGTCGCCGTCGCCGTACTCGCCCATGGGGATCGACCACGCGCCGGCGTCCTTGCGCGCCCAGAACGGGCCGCCGGGATGAACGAGCAGCACCTCGCGCGCGCCGTCGCGCACTCGGTGCAGGAGGATGCCGGCGCTGGTCTTCGCCACTAGCGCCGCCGCGCGGCGGGCGCGAGCGCCGGGTTCTGCCAGCCCGCGTCGGCCGGGTTGAGGTTGGTGCCGGGCGGGACGATCTCGTCGATCCGGTCGAGCACGTCGGCGCTGAGCGTCACGTCGGCGGCCGGGAGCTGGGACTCGAGCTGCTCCATCGTGCGTGGGCCGATGATCGCGGCGGTCACCGCCGGGTGGTTGATCACGAACGCGAGCGCCATCTCGATCAGCGTCATACCCGCCTCGTCGGCGAGCTGGGCGAGCGCGTCGGCCGCGTCGAGCTTGCGCTGGTTGCCGGGGATCGAGAGGTCGAAACGCTGCGGCAGCCGCTGCTGGCGGGAGCTCGTCGGCGCGTCCTGGCCCTTGCGCCAGCGGCCCGACAGCCAGCCGCCCGCGAGCGGGCTCCACGGGATCACGCCCATGCCGTAGCGCTTGCACACCGGCAGCACGTCGGCCTCGACGCCGCGCACGAGCAGCGAGTACGGCGGCTGCTCGCAGACGAAGCGCTCGCGCCCGCGGCGCTCGGCCACCCACTGCGCCTCGACGATCTCGGCGGCCGGGAACGTCGAGCTCCCGATCGCGCGCACCTTGCCTGCGCGCACGAGGTCGGTGAGCGCGCCGAGCGTCTCGTCGATGTCGGTGTCCGGCTCGGGGCGATGGATCTGGTAGAGGTCGATCCAGTCAGTGCCGAGCCGGCGCAGGCTGTTCTCGACCTCGCGCATGATCCAGCGGCGCGAGTTGCCGTACTCGTTGACATCGTCGCCCATCGTGCCGTGGACCTTGGTGGCGAGGATGGCGTTGTCGCGCTTGCCGCCGCTCAGCGCCTTCGCGACGATCTCCTCGGACTCCCCGCGCGAATACACGTCCGCGGTGTCGACGAAGTTGATCCCCGCGTCGAGGGCTCGGTGGATGATGCGGACCGAGTCCTCGTGGTCGGGGTTGCCCCACTCGCCGAACATCATCGCGCCGAGGCAGAGCGGGCTGACCTGCATGCCGGTACGCCCGAGGTTGCGGTGGTTCATCTGGCCGGCTCCGGGATCGGGCGCGCCACGCGGCCGCGCGGGAGGAGAAGGGTGGGCGCGAAGGCGACGAGCGCGCCGACGGCGCTGAGCGTGAACGCGATCGTGAAGCCGCGCTCGAGCGGGATCTCGGTGCCCGCAAGCGTGTTCGCGGAGATGATCGCGGCAGCGACCTGCGCGCCGAGCGACGCGCCGATCGTCCGCATGATCGTGTTCATGCCGCTGGCGACGCCGGTCTCACCCGGCGGCGAGTAGTCGATCACCAGCGTGCCGAGCGTGGCGAAGCAGAACGCCAGGCCGACGCCCATGAAGACCATCCAGACGTAGATCGTCCACGACTGCTCGTGCATCGACGCGAGCAGCGCCAGCGACGCGACGAGGAACCCGAGCCCGATCCGCAACGGCAGGAGGCGGCCATAGCGCTGGCCGAGCGCGCCGGCCAGCGGACCGGCGATCATCATCGCGATCGAGGACGGGATGAAGAACAACCCGACCTCGACCGGCGAGGCGCCGAAGCCGTAGTCGAGCTCGTCGGCGATGTCAGGCGGCAGCCCGAGCGGCACCTGCACGAAGTTCGGCAGCAGGATGAACGTCGAGAACATCGAGAAGCCCATGACGAGCGTCGTGAGGTTCGTGGCCGCCATCTCGCGCCGCGCGAACGTCTTGAGGTCCACGAGCGGCTCGGGCACGCGCTTCTCGATCCCCACCCAGACCGCGAACATCACGGCCGAGACGGTGAGCAAGCCGAGCACCCCGGCCGACGTCCAGCCCCAGTTGCTGCCCTCGCTGATCGCGACCAGGAGCGTCCCGAGCGCGAGTGAGAGCGCGAAGCCGCCGACGTAGTCGGGCCGCGTGGGGAACTTCACGGGCGACTCGGGGACGTACAGCGCGAGCAGCACGGTCGACGCCAGCACCGGCACCGCGCCGATCAGGAACAGCCAGTGCCACGACAGGTGCTCGATGATCACACCGCTCATCACGAGGCCGACGCCGCCGCCGACCCCGAACACCGAGCTGACCGTGCCGATGCCGAGGCCGATCTTCTCGGGCGGGAACTCGTCGCGGATGATCCCGAACGAGAGCGGGAACACCGCCGCGCCGGCGCCCTGCAGCACGCGGAAGAAGATCAGCGACGGCAGGCTCCACGCCGCCGCCGCGCCGAGCGACGCGAGGCCGAAGATCCCGAGCGAGATCACCAGCATCCGCTTCTTGCCGTGGCTGTCGCCGAGCTTGCCGAGGATCGGCGTCAGCACCGACGAGCTGAGCAGGAAGCCGGTGGCGATCCACGTCACCCAGCTCGCCGACGTGTCGAACTCCTTCTGGAAGAACGGCAGCGCGGGGATGACCAGCGTCTGCATCACCGCGAACGAGATGCCGGCGACGGTCAGGACCCCGAGCGTCGCGCCGTAGTGCTGCCGTGACCCGTGTTCGGCGCCTGCCACGGCCCTCGATCCTACTGACCGCCGTAGAGTGGCCGGCGGTGCGAATCGACCACGTGATCTACGGCACTTCCGACCTCGACGCGGGCGCGGCGGGGTTCCAGTCCGCCGGGCTGACCGTGGTGCCGGGCGGCGCCCACGAGGGCATCGGCACGCACAACCGGCTCGTGCCGCTCGAAGGCTCGTACATCGAGATCCTCGCCGTCCTCGACCCCGCGATGGCCGCCGCGTCGCCGATCGGGCGGCTGATCGCCGAGCGGATCGCGCGCGGCGACGGCTGGATCGGCTGGGCCGTCGCGGTGCCCGACGCGCCGGCGGTCGCCGCACGGCTCGGCGTGTCGCTGGTCGAGGTCCGGCGCGAGGGGTCCGCGTCGCTCGCCGGACTGACCGAGGCGCTCACCGAGCCGTTCCTGCCGTTCTTCATCGAGCGGGAGGACACGACAGGCCCGGGCGCGGTCGAGCGCATCGAGCTGTCCGGCGATGCCCGGCGGCTCGCCGCGTGGCTCGACGGCGCCGAGCTGCCGGTCGACGTCCGCGCCGGGGAGCCGGCGCTGCGCGCGGTGACGCTCGGAGGTCGACGACTCTGAGATCCGGGCGACGAGCTCAGCCGGCAGCAGGCGCTCGTAGCCGATCGTCCAGATCTCGGGCAAGCTCGAACGCCTCGGCGATCAGCTCATAGGAGCGCCGGCGAGCGCCGTGGTCGTGGGTGATCGTGACGACGATCGCCTCGTCGGCCCGGTAGGCGGCGACGACCTCCTCGATCCCCGCGCGCACGGTGCCGGGCGAGCCGACGATCCGCCGCCGGCCGCTCGGCGCCGGGTGCTGGGCGAGGTAGCGCAGCGCCTTCTCGGGCGGCGGGACCGGGATCGGGCGGTTCTGGCGCAGCATCGCCATCGACATCGCGATCGAGGACGCCAGCCGCTCGGCCTCCTCGTCGGTCTCCGCGCAGATCGCCCACAGGCCGACGGCCACGTGCGGGTGCGCGGCCTGCTCGCGGTAGGTGGCCGCGATCTCCGCGCCGTTCGGGTTGATGAAGTCGGCGAACGCGTACGGCAGGTCGAGCTGCGCCGCCCACACGGCGCTCTGCGCTGACGAGCCGAGCAGCCACACCTCCGGCCGCTCGTCGCCGCCGGGCAGCGAATGGCCGAGCCGCGCGAACGGGTGGTCCGACGGCAGGCTGCGGTCGAAGTGGGCGAGCAGCTCGGCGAGCTGCTGCGGGAAGTCGTCGGGCGAGACCTGGCGGCGGTCGCGCTGCAGCGCGTAGGTCGTGAGCGGATCGGTGCCCGACGCCCGGCCGATCCCGAGGTCGATCCGCCCCGGGTACAGGCCCGACAGCAGACTGAAGTTCTCCGCCACCTTGAACGGCGAGTAGTGCGGCAGCATCACGCCGCCGCTGCCCACGCGGATCCGCTCGGTCGCGGCCGCGACCGGCCCGATCAGCACCTCCGGGCTCGGCCCGGCCAGCGACAACCCGTGGTGCTCGGCGAGCCAGTAGCGCTCGTAGCCGAGCCGGTCCGCGAGCTGCGCGAGGTCGACCGTGTTGCGCAGCGCGTCCGGCCCAGTCGACCCCTCCGGCACCGGCGACTGGTCGAGCACGCTCAGGCGCATGCCTTCTCCAGAGCCTGCACGAGGATCTCGGCCGGTTGGGCGCCGGAGACGCCGTAGCGGCGGTTGAGCACGAAGAACGGCACGGCGTTGATGCCGATCCGGTGCGCGAGCGTCTCGTCGTCGCGCACGGCATCTGCGTACGCGTCGCCGTCGAGCACCGCGCGCGCCTCGTCGGGGTCGAGGCCGATGTCGGCGGCGAGCGCGACGAGCGCCTCTCGGTCGCCGATCGCCACGCCCTCGGTGAAGTACGCCCGCATGAGCCGCTCCTTCGCCTCGTCCTGCCTGCCGTGCGCGGCGGCGAGGTGGATGAGGCGGTGGGCGTCGAAGCTGTTGCCGCCACGGGCCTTGTCGAAGTGGTACTCGAGCCCTTCCTGCGCCGCCAGCTCTGTCATCTGCGCATGAGACGCGCGCGCCTGGTCGAGGCTCATCCCGTACTTGGCCGCTAGGTGCTCGGTCGCGCCGTGCTCGCGCGTCGGCGGCGCACTCCGGTCGAGCTCGAAGCTGCGCCACGTGTGTTCGACCTCGTGCGGGAACTGCGCGACCGCGGCCTCGAAGCGCCGCTTGCCGATGTAACACCAGGGGCACACGACGTCCGACCAGATCTCGACGGTGAGCCGCGCCATTCCGCTTATGGTACGTAAGCGGTCTAGCCGGCCGCGGCGCGGGCGGCCGCGACCGCGAGCCGGTCGGCGCGGTCGTTGAGCGCCTTGTGCGCGTGCTCGGCGCCGGTCTCGTGCCCGCGCACCCAGTGCCAGCGGACGCTGGCGTGCCGCGCGATCTCCGCCTCGAGCGCGCGCACGAGGTCCTGGTTCTTGACCGGGTCGCCGCCGGCGGTCTTCCAGCCGCGCCGTTTCCAGCCGGCGATCCACTTCGTCATCGAGTCGAGCATCAGGCGCGAGTCGGTGACGATGCAGGCGCGGCTGCCGGCCGGCAGCGACTCGAGGCCCCGCAGCGCCGCGGTGTACTCCATCCGGTTGTTGGTCGTGTGCGGCTCGCCGCCCGACAGCTCGACCGGCGCGGTGCCGCGCGCGGGCACGACGATCGCCGCCCAGCCGCCCGGGCCGGGGTTGCCGCTGCACGCGCCGTCGGTCCAGACCAGCGCCTCGCCGTCCCGCGTCTGTACGGGTGAATCGCGTCGCACGGCGGGCGATGGTAGCCGCGCGCTCAGACGGGCACGGCGCGGTGCCTCTTGCTCCACGCGCGCGCGTAGGGCTCGAGGCCCTCGCGGGCGCGGGCGATCGCCCAGGCGTGGTTCCAGCGGAACGCCGGACGCAGGATCGGGGTGAGCATGCGCAGCAGCGGCTTGTCGGCGAAGACCTGCCAGTCGAAGCGCACGTGGGTCCCGGTCGCGGTCGCGGTGAGCGTCCACTTGCCGTGGCCGCGCAGGTCGCCGTCGACGTCCGCCTCGATGCTGTGAGGCGGCTCGAGCCGCGTGATCCGCGAGCGCGTGTGCAGGTGGTACGGCAGCCGGCCCTTGAAGTGCTGGTTGGACTCCTTGCCGACCTTGGGCTCGCCGGTCGCCTCGACGTCGATGTAGACCGGCGTCCACCACTGCGGATAGGTGCGCGCCTCGGAGATCGCGTGGAACACGGCCTCGGGCGGCGCGGCGACGTCCCACTCGTCGACGAACAGGTATTCCCGCGAGGCGACCGCGAGCAGTGCCCGCGACAGCGCGCGCTGGACGCCGATCGGCGGCTTTGACGCATGGCCGTCATAGCCGAAGTCGCGCACGATCGCGGCGGCGTCGACCGGCTTAGGGAAGCCCCAGGGCATCCGCAGCGACGCGAGGCGGCGCAGGAAGTCGTGCGTGCTGCCGGCCGGGCTGACGGTCACGCGGACGCGGCCCTCGCCGAGCGGCCCGGGCAGCTGCCGGTGCGGCGTGCCGGGCGGCGTCTCCATCGTGTCGCCGGGGCCGAGGCGGTGCTCGCGACCGGCGATGACGAGGCGCATCGTGCCCTCGATCACCTCGTACCGCTCGGTGGCCTGCGTGTGAATATGCTCGGCGGCGATCAGGCCGCGCGCGCGGCCGATCACGTCGAACTCGATCAGCTCTTCGCTGCTCTCCCGGACCTCGACGCGCACGCCGAGATCGGGCATGTCCAAGACCTCTCCGGGGATCCTCATGTGGCCCTCTTGCGTGGCAAGAGGGCGGTTGGATCACTGCCGCAGCGGCTTGACGGCCCGGCCGGCCGCTGAATCCTCGATCAGAGCCGCCAACCGGCGCTCGCGCGTCTCCGGGCGCTTGGCGCTCGCGACCCAGTGCAGCGCCTGCCGCCGGTACGACGGGGCGCGCGCCTGGAACCACGCCCAGGCGGCCTCGTCGGCGCGGAAGCGCGCCTCCTGCTCGGGTTCGAGCTTCGCGGCGTTCCGGCGCTCGTGCGAGTAGATCGCCGAGCGGTCGTCAGTGCGCGCCGCGAACGCGGCGAGGCCCGCCGGCCGCATCCGGCCCGCCGCGATCAGCTCGCCGGCGCGCTTGATGTTGACCGCACTCCAGGTGCTGCGCTGCTGGCGCGGCGTGAAGCGGATCGAGTAGCGCTCCGCGTCGATCCCACGCCGCACGCCGTCGATCCAGCCGAAGCAGAGCGCCTCGTCAACGGACTCCTGCCACGTGATGCTCGGCTTGCCCGACGCCTTCTTGTAGAAGCCGACGAGCAGCTCCTTCGCGTGCGCGTGATGGGCCTCCAACCAGGCGCGAAAGTGCTCGGGCGCGGCGAAGAAGGTCGCCTGCACGCGCCTATTATCGGACTGGCAGCCCCGCTCCGGGGTATCACTGACTGCATGCGGCGGGTGACGACGGCGGAGTGAGCGTGTTCCACCACGAGGCGATCTTCTACGGGGACGACGAGGAGTACCTCGCCGCGACCGTGCCCGAGATCGGCGCGACGCTCGCGGCCGGCGGGACGGTGCTTGCCGCGGTGGCCGACGCCAAGCAGCAGCTCGTGCGCGGCGCGCTGGGCGGCGACGCCGACCGCGTGCGCTTCACCGACATGGAGCGGCTCGGACGCAACCCCGCCTGCATCATCCCGGCCTGGCACGACTTCTTGCGCGCGGCCGGCCCCGAGCCGGTGCTGGGCATCGGCGAGCCCGTGTGGCCCGGGCGCAGCGACGCCGAGCTGGTCGAGTGCAGCCGCCACGAGTCGCTGCTCAACCTCGCGTTCCACGGCGGGCGCGACTGGCGTCTGCTGTGCCCGTACGACGCCGCGGCGCTCGACGCCGACGTGCTCGACGAGGCATTCCGCAACCACCCGCACGTCCGCACGCACGGACGCAGCCATGCGAGCGCCGACTACGGCGGGCACGCCGCGATCCTCGGGTGGGAGGACCGCCTGCCGGCGCCCGCGCGACGCCCCGCCGAGCTGACCTTCACCGAATCCGAGCTGCCGCTGCTGCGCAGCTTCGTCGGCGAGCGCGCCCGCAGCGCCGGGTTCGACCCCGACCGCGTGCCCGACCTCGTGCTCGCCGTCAACGAGCTCGCCACCAACTCGCTCCGCCACGCCGGCGGCCACGGCGTGCTGCGCACCTGGGAGGAGAACGGCTCGTTCCTCTGCGAGGTCCGCGACGACGGCCGCATCGGCGACCCGCTCGCCGGCCGCGACCGCCCGAAGGACCTGCGCGGTGGAGGGCGCGGGCTGTGGATCGTCAACCAGCTGTGCGACCTGGTGCAGGTGCGCTCCTCGCGCGCGGGCAATGTCGTCCGCCTTCACATGGCCATCTGAATTAGGCGCGTGGCCCCATTCTCTGGCGGCGTCGCGCGCACTACATTGCGTGAAGGCGGCCCCCAAGCATGGATCGCGGTTTCGAGGAGGGAGGGATGCGCGAGCGCGACGACGCGCTCGACGAGCTGCTGCTCGCGCCAGCCGCGATCCTCGAGGGGCTGCCCGACGCGGTTGTCGCCTCGGCCGCCGACGGCCGGATCGTCTATGTGAATGCGCTCGCTGAGGAGCTGTTCGGCTACTCACGTGCGGAGCTGGTGGGCAAGCCGGTGCAGACGCTGTGGCCGGAGCGGATCCGGGCGCGCTACACGCGCAACATGGAGCTGTACTTCGCCACCGAGCACCCGCTGCGCTTCTCCAGCGAGGCGTGGGGCATACGGCGCGACGGGTCGGAGTTCGTGGGCGAGATGAGCTGGGGGATCGTCGAGACCGAAGCCGGCAAGCTGCTGCTGGCGATCGGGCGCGACGTCTCCGAACGCCGCGCGGCCGACCGCCGGCTGCGCGCGGTGGCCGCGATGGGCGAGCGGGCGCTGGCGGGCGCCGACCCCGCCGACGTCGCCGGCGAAGCGGTCGAGCTGATGCGGGCGACGCTGCCGGTCGCGGGCGCACAGGTCGCGCTTGCCGACGGCTCGATCCTCGCGGGCGACAGCACGCTGGAGCGAAGCGACGTGCGGCTGGGCATTGGCGAGGGCAGCGCGCTCACCGCCGCGCTCGAGCGCGAGCTGGCCGACGAGGAGCTGGTGTTCCTTCGGACGATCGCCAACACGCTCGCGGCCGCGCTGGCGCGGCTGGCCGGCGAGGAGCGGATGCGCCACGAGGCGGTGCACGACCCGCTGACCGGGCTCGCGAACCGCACGCTGCTGCGCGACCGGCTCGAGCACGCGCTCGCGCGCTCCGAGCGCGACGAGGAGATGGCGACCGGCGTCCTGTTCGTGGACCTCGACAACTTCAAGCAGGTCAACGACGCGTACGGCCACGCGGCGGGCGACGCCGTGCTCGTCGAGCTGGGCCGGCGGCTCAAGACGGCCGTCCGCCCGGCCGACACCGTCGCGCGCCTCGGCGGCGACGAGTTCGTCGTCGTCTGCGAGGAGGTCGACGCCGAGACGGCGCTCGCGCTCGGGCGGCGGCTGGAGGCCACGATCCGCGAGCCGCTCGAGGTCGGCGGCGTCACCCACTCGCTGACCGCGAGCATCGGGATCGCGCTCGGCCGCACCGACCCGGACGCGCTGCTCGGCGACGCCGACACCGCGGTCTACGACGCCAAGGCGGCCGGCCGCGGCCGCGTGGAGCTGTTCACGCCGCGAGGCCGTCGAGCAGGCGGTCGATGACCGCCTCGACGTCGGCGCGCGTGGCGTCGGCGTCGGCGGCGCGGACGACGAGCAGCGCGCCCTCGTGGAGCGCGCCGAGCAGCAGGTGGGCGAGCGCGGTCACCGGCTGGGGCGCGATCACGCCCGCCTGCATCCCGGCCTCCAGTACGGCGGTCACCAGGCCGAGGCCGTGCTCGTTGCGGATTTCCCGCCAGCGTTCGGAGCCGAGGACGGCAGGCGCGTCGAGCATCAGGATGCGCTCCACCTTCGGATCGGCGCAGATCGCCAGGAACGCGCGGCCGCCCGCACGCAGCGCCTGAAGCTGGTCCGGCGCGTCGGCCGCGCGGGCGGCGATCGCCGCCGTCGTCTCGCCCTCCACCGTCTCGACGACCGCCTCGAACAGCGCGGCTTTGTCCTTGAACTGGTGGTACAGCGCACCGCGCGTGACGCCGGCCGCGCGCACGATCTCCTCGGTGCCCACCGCCGCGTAGCCGCGGTCGGCGAACAGCGCGCGCGCATGCGTCAGCAGCCGCTCCCGCGTGACCCTCGATCGCTCGACGTGCTTGTTCTTCATACAGTCTGTATGTATTCTCGTACTGTCTGTACGCAATCTAGCGCCACCGGAGGACGTCATGCCGGAGATCAATCTCGAACACGGACCGCTCCACTACCGCGACGAGGGCGCCGGGCCGCCGATCCTGTTCGTGCATGGCGCGCTGGTCGACGGCAGCCTGTGGGCGCCGGTCGTCGAGCGGCTCGCGGGCCGGGCGCGCTGCATCGTCCCGGACCTGCCGCTCGGGTCACACCCGGCGCCGATGGCGCCCGACGCCGACCTCTCGCCGCTCGGGCTCGCGCGGCTGATCGCCGACCTGATCGAGGCACTCGACTTGCACGACGTCACGCTGGTCGGCAACGACACCGGCGGCGCGCTGTCCCAGCTCGTGGCCACGCACCACCCGGAGCGCCTCGGCCGGCTCGTGCTCACCGACTGCGACGCGTTCGACAACTTCCCGCCGAAGGCGTTCCGCACGCTCGTGGTGGCGGCCCGGACGCGCACGCTCACGGCCGCCATGCAGCCGATGCGCCTGCGCGCACCGCGCCGGCTCCCGCTCGCCTACGGGTGGCTCACCAAGCACCCCGTGCCGAACGAGGTGCTCGACGGCTGGGTTCACCCGTTCCTGCGCGATCGCGGCGTGCGCCGCGACGCCCGGCGCTTCCTCGCCGCGCTCGACCGCGACCTCCTGCTCGACAACACCGCGCGGCTCGCGGAGTTCGAGAAGCCCGTGCTGATCGCCTGGGCGAGCGAGGACCCGTTCTTCCCGGTCGAGCACGCCCATCGGCTCGCGGCGATCTTCCCGGACGCCCGGGTCGCCGAAATCCCCGACGCGCGGGCGTTCGTCAGCTGGGACCAGCCGGATCGCCTCGCCGAGCTGATCGCGGAGTTCGCCCTGGACGCCGTGGCGGTCTAGGCGCACGTCAACTGCAGCACTAAGGGAGGTCCGGGGCGTTCCGTAACACTCCAGATTCGCGTGGGGCGGTGAGTGCTCGCTATGCGTGCACAAACAACCCCACGCCGGAATTCCCCCGCTCCCGCCCGCCTCTCCGCCTCCCTACCCAGCCGCAGTTGACGTCGTCCCTCACAAACGTCAGTGCGCCCGCCGGCTGCGGGGCCGCGAAGCCGGCGGGCGCTTGTGGAACCGGGCGGCCGGGTCCCGGTCCCTGATGCGGAGTACGGAAGGAAGGAGAAGGGGTTCGGCAACTTCAAGACGACTTGCGAACGGCCGCCGGCTTGTTGCCGGGCTTGGTGCGGATCGGATCCGGCTGGCGGGAGCTCAGCGCGACGGGATCTCGGCGCGAACGGTCGTCCCCTGCCCGACAGGGCTGTCGAGCGCGAGCCGCCCGCCGAGCGCCTCGACGCGATCGGCGAGCCCGCGCAGCCCCGAGCCGCCGCCCTTGCCGGCGCCGCCGACGCCGTCGTCGGCGACCTCGATGCGGGCGAGGCCGTCGTCGCGCTCGATCCGCACGGTCACCTCCGAGGCGCGCGCGTGCTTGGCCGCGTTGGTCAGCGCCTCGGCGACCACGTAGTACGCCGCCGCCTCGACCGGTTCGGGCAGCCGCTCCTCGAGCACGATCGCGTAGCTCACCGGCACCGGCGTCCGGGCGGCGAGCGTCTCGATCGCCGGCTCGAGGCCGCGGTCGCTGAGGATCGCGGGGTGGATCCCGCGGGCGAGCTCGCGCAGCTCCTCGAGCGCCTGGGCGAGTTCCTCCCCCGCGCGCTCGAACGCCGAGCGCGACGTCTCGTCGTCCGGATCGCAGGCGCGCGCCGCCAGCCGCAGGTTGAGCGCGAGCGAGACGAGCCGCTGCTGCGCGCCGTCGTGCAGGTTGCGCTCGAGCCGCCGGCGCTCGGCGTCGCCGGCCTCGACGATCCGCGCGCGCGACGCCGCCAGCTCCTCGCGCGCCTGGGCGTTGGCCAGCGCCTGCGTGGCGAGCTCGGCGAAGTCGGCGAGCCGCTGCTCGGCGCCCTTCGGGAACGGCTCGGGGTTGATGCTGGAGACGATCACCGCGCCCCACAGGCGGCCGCTGAGCCAGACCGGCGCCGCGACGGCGGCGCGGAAGCCGAGGTTGCGCAGCGACTCGGCGAGCGTGCCGGTCATGTCGTCGTAGCTGTCCACGCGCGCCGGCGCCTGGGTCCGCCACACGCGCGCTGCGACCGTCTCGCCGTCGAGCTCGACCCAGTCGCCGACCGGCACGCTGCGCACGCCCTCGGCGTTCCAGCCGCCGACCACGGCGGCCGACCCCTGGCCGTCGTAGCGGACCATGTTCGACGTCTGCGCGCCGAGGAACCGCCCGACCTCCTCGGTCACCACGGCGAACACCCGCGCCGGCTCGATCTCCGCCGCCACCGCGGTGGCGACGCGCCGCAGCGCGGCCTGCTCGTCTGCCAGCCGCCGCAGGGCCTTCTCCGCGCGCTTGCGCTCGGTGACGTCGCGCAGGTAGCCGCAGAACAGCGGCGGCCCGGGCAGCTCGGGCCGCGTGATCGCCAGCTCGATCGGGAACTCGGAGCCGTCGCGCCGCATCCCGCGCAGCTCGATCGGGTGGTTGATGACGCCGCGCGACTGACCGGTGTCGATGTAGCGCTGCACGCCCGCGCGGTGCGCCTCGCGCAGGTCGGGCGGGATCATCAGCGCGGCGAGCTCGTTGCCGATCAGCTCGGCGGCGGTGTAGCCGAACGTCCGCTCGGTCGCCTTGTTGACCTCGACGATGTTGCCGTGGTGGTCCATCGTCACGACGCAGTCGAACGCCGCGTTGAGGATCGCGCTCTTGCGGGCGTCGCCGTCGCGGACCGCCTGCTCGGCGCGGCAGCGCTCGACGAACTGCCCGATCTGGATGCCGAGACTGGTCATCGTGTCGAGCAGGTCGGCGTCCGCCTCGCGCAGGTCGGCCGTGAAGAACTCGATCACCGCGAGCAGCCCGTTGCCGCGCACCGGGAACGCGAACGCCGACTGCAGCCCCGCCCGCGTGGCGGCGGCGGCCCGCGGGAAGCGGCCTTCGGACGGCACGCCGGTGATCCATGCCGGCGCCTCGGCCGCCCACACCCGTCCGGGGAGGCCCTCGCCCGGCGCGAGCTCCAGCGCCAGGCTCTCGGCGGCGAAGTCGCCCGCGTCCGGCCACGTCTCGATGCAGCGCAGCACGTCGCCCGCCGGCACCCAGACCGCGCCGAAGTCCCAGGCCAGCGACTCGCCCATCGCCTTCAGCAGCGCGGGGTACGCGTCCGCCTCGCCGATCCCGGACGCCAGCACGCGTGAAACCGCGTGCTCCGTGCGGAGCAGATCCGCGACGTCCGAGCGCTGAACGTCCATCCATCATCATCTTCCCATGGCCGTCCTCGTCACAGGCGCTACCGACGGGCTCGGGCGTACGCTCGCCCGCGCGCTCTCCGACGCCGGGGAGACCGTCCTCGTCCACGGGCGCAGCGAGGAGCGGATCGCGGACACGCTCGCCGAGCTGGGCGGCGAGGCGCGCGGCTACCGGGCCGACCTGGCTTCGCTGGCCGAGGTCGACCGGCTCGCCGACGAGGTGCTCGCGGCCGAGCCGGCGCTCGACGCGCTGGTCAACAACGCGGGCATCGGCAGCGACGTCCCGGGCGGCGGCGCCCGCCAGGAGAGCGCGGACGGGATCGAGCTGCGGTTCGCGGTCAACTACCTCGCGGGCTACCGGCTCACGCACCGGCTGCTCGAGGCGGCGGCGCCGGGCCGCGTGGTCAACGTGTCATCCGCCGGGCAGATGGCGATCGACTTCGACGACCCGATGCTCGAGCGCGACTACAACGGCGTGCGCGCGTACTGCCAGAGCAAGGTCGCACAGATCATGTTCACCTTCGACCTCGCCGACGACGGCGTGGTCGCGACCTGCCTGCACCCTTCGACCTACATGCCGACGAAGATCGTCCACTCGCCGGTCAGCACGATCGCCGACGGCGTCGAGGCGACGATGCGCCTGATCACCGCGCCCGCGGACGCGGTCACGGGGCGCTACTTCAATGTGCTGCGCGAGGCGCGGGCCGACCCGCAGGCCTATGACACCGGAGCGCGCCGGAACCTGCGCGAGCTCTCCGAGGAGCTGACGACCGGCCGCACCCGCCCGTAGCGGTCGTGCAGCAGGACGGTCGCGTCGCCGATCCCGCGCGCGCGCTCGCGGGCGGCGTTCGTCGCCGCCGTGCAATCGCCGTGCTCGGAGACCGGGTCGCGCTCCGTTTCGTCACGGACGACCCAGGCGCCCCGCAGCGGCTCGATGTGGATGGTCGCTTCGGGCACCACACCGAGGGTACCGCCGGGTCCGCGGGCGCTTCAAGACGCGTTCTCAGGGTTGCAACGCGCGCGTCCGCGCCGTGACCGTCACGACGACGCGGGCAGGTCGCGAGGGCGCCTCGAGCGAGAGGAACTCGCGCGTCGGCGCGTGGTGCAGGCAATACGGGCAGAGCAGCGGCTGGGCCGGGGTGAGCCGCCGCGCGGGCGCGACCGGGGCGTCGCACTCCGGGCACGCGAGCGTGCCGGTGGCGAGCTGCCGAGAGCGGCCGAGGCGGATCTCGTGCTCGCCGGCGAGCGGCTGGGCGCGGAGCGGATCCCCGGAGCCGTCGATGCCGCGTTGGAACGTCACCCGTTCCAGTCTACGGGCCCTGTTGTGGAAACCACCAACGGCGACCGCGCAAGCGTTGGAGACCTCGCCGATGACCCGTGGCCCCGCCGATGACAAGGTTGTCAGCGAAGGGAACACACGACCGATTGGGGAGTAGGACACTTTGGGGTTGGGACTCGGGCTGGCGCTCGCGTGCGCCGTAGCCACGCAGCTGGCATTTCTGTGCAAGCACCGTGGCGCCACGCGCGCGCCGCTCGTGGAGTGGCAGCGACCGTTGCGCAGCGCTCGGGCGCTGCTGCGTTCGAAGTGGTTCGCGATCGGAATGGGGATTGCGATCGCGGCCTTCGTCCTCCATGTCGCCGCACTCGCGCTCGCCCCGCTGTCCACTGTCCAGGTCGTGCTGTCGACGGGCGTCGTGATGCTGGCGGTCCTGGGGGACCGCCTCTTCGGTCACGACGTGGGAGCTCGACAGTGGGTCGGTGTAGCGATGACGGCGAGCGGCCTGATGCTGCTCGTCGTCACGCTGCCCTCCCCCGAAGGTGACGGGTCGGGGTTCGCGGTCCCCGGTCTGATCGCGTTCGAGGCGGCGACGCTGGCGCTCGGCACGCTGCTGATCGCCGCGCCGCGCCTCGGCGCCCCGGCGCATCACCATGGCGCACTGCTCGGCGCCTCGGCCGGCGTGCTGTTCGGCGTCTCCGACGTCGCGATCAAGGCGCTGACCGGCGCCGCCTCGTCGGGCCTGCTCGGCGTCGTCGTCTCGCCGTGGCTGCCGGTTGCCGCGGTCGCCTCGGTGCTCGCCTTCCTCGCCTCCGCCCGCGGCTTCCAGGAGGGCGACGCCGTCCCGGTCATCGCCTGCACCTCGACGGCCGCCAACCTGACCTGCATCGGCGGCGGCATCATCGTGTTCGGGGATGCGCTGGCCGCCGGTTTGCTGCTGTTCGTGCAGATCGCCGCGTTCGCCCTGGTCGCTGTCTCGGCCCTGGTGACGCCTACCGCGCGAACTGCGGCTGGGTAAGGGGCGGGGGGCGCCAACCAGTATTTCGTCGCAATCGCGCCGCCCCCGCCGGCGATTGCGACGTTCGTCCCCTACAGCCAGCAGTTCGTCGCACTCCCGCTCGCCGCGGCGATGATTGCGACGAAGCGCTGGCTCCCCAGCCTCCCCACCCAGCTGCGGTTGACTTTCGTCTGTAGATTCGACCGATGGCCGTCCCCGCGACGCCAACCGCGGCCGCGCGCGTCGTCGGCAGCCTCGTCGCCGAGATCGAGGCCGAGCTCGACGTCCTCGTCGAGCGCATCGGCGAGAGCATCCGCGAGGAGATCCCCGACTTCCGGCGCCTGCCCGCCGAGACGCTGGCGCGGGCGATCCGCGGGAACGTCAAGCGGGCGCTGAGCGCGCTGCGTGAGCTGCGCCCGCCGAGCGACGGCGAGCTCGAGCAGGCGGCCGCGATCGGGCGCGAGCGCGCCGAGCAGGGCCTGTCGGTCGACGCCGTGCTGCACGCCTACCGGCACACGGTCACCGCCGTCTGGTCGCGCTTCGGCGACCTTGCGCGCGAGCGCGGCGCCGACGTGACGAGCGTGCTCGCGTTCTCCGAGACCCTGTGGCTGTGGGCCGACGCGGTGATGGACATCGTCGGCGCCGCCCACCGCGACGTCGAGCTCGAGCAGGCGCGCGAGGAGCAGCAGCGGCGCGACGCGTTCCTGCTCGCGCTGCTCACCGGCACGCTCGACGCCGCCGAGGTGCGGCGCGAGAGCGCCAACTTCGGCCTCGATGCCGACCGCCTGTTCACGCCGTTCCGCGCCCGGGCGCTGGAGCCCGGCGCGGCGCTCCACCGCATCGCCGGCGACGACGGCCTGGCGATGACGCTCGACCGCGACCTCGCCGGCATCGCCACCCGCCCGCCGACCGCAGTGCCGCGGCTCGTGATCGGCCTCGGCCGGCCGGTCCGCCTCGAGGCGCTGCCGGCCGCGTTCGCGATGGCGAGCCGGGCGCTGCAGACCGCGGTCGCGTTCGGCCAGGAGGGCGCGTTCTCGCTCGCCGACCTCTCGATCCGCCCGGCGATCCTCGCCGACGAGGCGCTCGGCGACGCGTTCGCGGCCCGCTACCTGGAGCCGCTGTCCACGCTCGGCCGGCTGGGTGCCGAGCTCGAGCAGACACTGCGCACGTGGTTCGACGAGGGCCGCCGGATGGACGACACCGCGCGCGTCCTGCACGTGCACCCGAACACGCTCCGTCACCGGCTGCGGCGGTTCGAGGAGGCGACCGGGGCGAACCTGCGCGACGCGCGCGACGTGGTGGAGCTGTGGTGGGCGCTCGAGCGCCGCCATCTCGCGGGGTGACCCGCGCCGCGCGGCTCGTCAGGTAGTGGCGCTCGCAGGCCGGGTGCGCCGGAACCGCCGGGTGGCGGGCCGATCGTGGCGGGCCGGCTTGACGGCCAGCGCGAGGCGACGGCGGTCGGCCGTCCGGCGCAGGTCGGCTGTCCGCTCGGCGGCGAGGAGCTCGGTTGTGAGAAGCGGGGAGGACATGCCTCCACTGTGGACGTAAGACGCCCGCCTTACATCGGGAACATCACCCTGTTTTTGGCGCGGGGGTACTTAGTTTGGCTCGTCGTCGTAGGTCCCCGTCCAGGCCGCGAACACCGCGCCCTGGGGGTCGCTGACGACGCCGATCGCGCCCGCGGGCATGCGAATCGGGCCGTTGAGGACCTTGCCGCCGCGGGCCGGAACCTCCTCGAGCAGCCGGTTGACGTCCTCGTGCCCGAAGTACGGCACCCAGCTCTGCGGCCCGCCCTCGCTCGGCATGATGCCGCCGTTCGAGCGGTCGCCGTTCTTGATCACGCGGTAGCCGCCGGCGTTCGGCATCTCCTCGGTCGTCCAGCCGAAGACGCGGCCGTAGAAGTCGGCCGCCGGCTCCGGATCGGACGTCACGAGGTCGTTCCAGGTCAGCGCGCCCGGCGTGTTGACCAGCTGGGCGCCGATGCTCGCGCGCGGCTCCCACACGCACAGGACGCCGCCGCCGGGGTCGGCGATCACGGCCATCCGCCCGACATCCATGACGTCGAACGGCTCGGCCATCACGGTGGCGCCCGCCTCCTTGGCCTTCGCCGCCGTCTCGTCGGCCGACGCGACGGTCACGTAGCAGTTCCAGTGCGGCGGCTGCTCGTCGGAGGCGAACAGGGCGGCGACCTGCTTGCCGTCGCGCAGCGCCATCGAGTAGACCGGTCCGTCCGGGACCGGATTGTCGTCGTAGGACCAGCCGAAGGCCTCCGTGTAGAAGGCCTTGGCGGCGCCGGCGTCGCTCGTCACCAGCTCGGCCCACGAGAACGTCCCGGGTGCGTAGCTCGTTCGTTCAGCCATGCGCGCGATGCTACGCCGGTCGCCGATGAAGCTCGTGAACCTCATGCCACCGCTGGCGCTCGTCGTCCTGGCCCTGACCTGGGGGTCGAAGCCGCCGGTCGCCGTGCTCGTCGTGGTCGGGCTCTTCCTGGCCTCGTCGGTGCTCGCCGCGGTCCACCACGCGGAGGTCATCGCGCACCGCGTCGGCGAGCCGTTCGGCTCGCTGGTCCTGGCCGTCGCCGTGACCGTGATCGAGGTCGGGTTGATCGTCACGCTCATGGTCGGCGACAGCGAGGGCAACGCGACGCTGGCGCGCGACACGGTGTTCGCGGCGGCGATGATCACGTGCAACGGGATCCTCGGGCTGTGCGTGCTGATCGCCGCGATCCGCGGCCACGTCGCGTCGTTCAACGCCGAGGGCACGGCGACCGCGCTCGCCACCGTGGCCACGCTCGCCGTGCTCACGCTCGTGCTGCCGACGTTCACGACCAGCGCGCCGGGGCCGGAGTTCACGTCCGCGCAGCTCGCGTTCGCGGGCGTCGCGTCGATCGCGCTGTACGGGCTGTTCGTGTTCGTGCAGACCGTCCGGCACCGCGACTACTTCGTGTCGGAGGAGGAAGAGCACCCTGCGCCGCCCAGCGACCGCGAGGCGCTCATCAGCCTCGGGCTGCTGGTCGCGGGCCTGATCGCGGTCGTCGGGCTCGCCAAGGTCGAGTCGAAGGCGATCGAGGACGTCGTGACCGGGCTCGGCGCGCCGAAGTCGGCCGTCGGCGTGGTGATCGCGCTGCTCGTGCTCGCGCCCGAGACGCTCGCCGCGGTGCGCAACGCCACCCGCGGACGCGTGCAGACGAGCTTCAACCTCGCGCTCGGCTCGGCGATGGCCAGCATCGGGCTGACGATCCCGGCGATCGCGATCGCGTCGATCTGGCTCGACGGCCCGCTCGTCCTCGGGCTCGACTCGACGCAGATCGTGCTGCTCGTGATCAGCGTGGTGGTGGGGAGCCTGACCGTCCTGCCGGGCCGCGCGACCGTGCAGGAGGGCGGCGTGCACCTCGTCCTGTTCGCCGCGTTCGTGTTCCTCGCGGTCAACCCGTGAGCCGCGCGCGCAGGCCGGAGGCGCGCGCGACGGGCCGCGCGACCGCGGCCCGGATCGCCTCCTCGGTGGCGACGACGATCAGCTCCTCGCGGGCGCGGGTCACCGCCGTGTAGAGCAGCTCGCGGGTGAGGATCGGTGACGTCGGGTCCGGGAGCACGACCGCGGCGGTGCCGAACTGCGAGCCCTGGGCCTTGTGGACGGTCATTGCGTACACGGTCTCGACCGCGTCCAGGCGCGTCGGGCTGACCTGGGCCCGCTCGAACGCGGCCAACAGCACGCCGGGCTCGCTCGCGATGACAACGCCGGTGTCGCCGTTGAAGAGCTGCAGCGAGTAGTCGTTGCGGGTCACGAGCAGCGGGCGGCCGGCGTACCACTCGCCGCCGCCGGCGCCGGTCCACTCCTCGATCCGCGCCGTCCACGCGCTGACGCCGTACGGCCCGCGCCGGTGGGCGCAGAGCAGCCGGAACGAGCCGAGCGCGGCGATCGCGGCGGCGGCGTCGCCGGCCATCGCCGCCGCGGTCACGGCCCGCGCCGTGGCCGCCGCGCGCTCGCGGAGCGGGTCGAGCGCGGCCTCCGGATCCTCGATCCAGGTCACGCCGCGCAGCGCCGCGACCGTCGCGTCGCCGTCGCCGCGGCGGATCGCGTCCGCCACGCGCGCGATGTCCTCGTCGTAGCGGTAGACCTCGTCGAGCGTGACGATCGCGTCGCCGCCGGCGGCGGCGATGTCGCCGAGCACGGCGCCGGCCTCGATCGACGTGAGCTGCCCGGGGTCGCCGACGAGGATCAGCCGCGCGCCGGGCCGGACGGCCTCGACGAGCCGCGCCATCTGCCACAGGGCGACCATCGACGTCTCGTCGACGATCACGACGTCGTGCGGGAGCCGGTTGCCGCGGTGGTGGCGGAAGCGGCTGTGCGTGTTCGGCCGCCAGCCGAGCAGCCGGTGCAGCGTCCTGGCCTCGAGGTCCTCGATGCCGGCGCCGCGCATCGCGTCGGTGAGCCGCGCGGCCGCCACGGCGGTCGGCGCGGCGAGCCCGATCAGCGACGACGGCGCCTGCTCGCGCAGCAGCGCGACGATCCGCGCGACGGTCGTCGTCTTGCCGGTGCCCGGCCCGCCGGCGACGACCGCGAAGCGGCGCCGCACCGCGGTCGCGGCGGCGAGCCGCTGGCGCTCGTCGGTGAGCCGCCGCGCGAGCCCGTCGGCGAGCAGCGGCTCGTCGACCGCGGCCGCCGGGCCGTCGCGCAGCGCGCGCAGGTCGGCCGCGACCTGCACCTCCTCGCGCCAGTAGCGGTCGAGGTACAGCGCGCTGCCCTCGAGCCGCAGCGGACCGGCGAGCGGGCTCGCGCGGACGGCGGCGAGCCAGGCGTCGACGTCGGGCCACGGCAGCGCGGTCAGGTCGAC
>DATDKF010000063.1:0-2038 GCA_036520135.1 Solirubrobacteraceae bacterium | reverse complement strand
GCGAAACACCATCGAGACGCAAAGCAGGCGGAGGAGACCTCGGTCCCGCCAGCTGATCAGCCGGCTGCGTCGGCGGATCCCGCCCAGGCGGCGCCACCCGACTCGGACGGGCTGACGCCCGACTCTATCGAGGAGCTCAAGCAACTGGGCGAGCTCCACGAGCAGAACGTGCTCACGGACGAGGAGTTCGCGCGCGAGAAGGCGCGTCTCCTGGGTCCCGCCTGAACAAACCCCGACAGAGTCATTCCAAGAGGAGCAGCCCCGGTGGTCGGAGCCGCCCCCGTGGCCAGCGCCGGCAACTCGATCGCCCAGGCCCTCGGGCTCGCGACCGCTGTCGCCGGCTAGCCGGAACCGAGCGCTGGTCGCCGGGGCCCGCCAACGGCGGGGCCCCGGCCGCGCCGTGCCCGACCTGGAAGGAGTCGCTTTGAGCCAGAGTTGGATCCAGGACGCCGAGCGCATGGACGTGGCCATCTACGCCGCCGTCGCCGCGACCCCGACGCCGACACTCGACGCGGCGATGAGCCGCCTCACGCGCGCGGCGAACTACTCGCGCCTCTCCGTGGGCGCCGCGGCGCTGCTCGCGGTCGCCGGGGGGCGGACGGGGCGCCGCGCGGCGACAAGAGGGCTGGCGTCACTCGCTGTCACTGCGATCGCGGTCAACGTCGCGATCAAGCCTCTCGCTCGCCGGCGCCGACCGGGCCGTGCCGTCCGAGCCATCCCGCTCGCCCGCCACGTGCGGATGCCCGTCTCGCGCTCGTTCCCCTCAGGGCACGCGGCAGCCGCATTCGGATTCGCGGGCGGCGTCGGTGAGGTCCTGCCGGTGGCCGCCGTCCCGCTGCGCGCCCTCGCCGCACTCGTCGGCTACTCCCGCGTCCACACCGGAGTGCACTACCCCGCCGATGTGCTGGCCGGCGCGCTGATCGGCACGACGGTTTCGCAGCTCACGACGCACACGCTCAACCGGTTCATCTGCCATTAACGAGTGAACGGCCCCGACGAGGGTCAGGGCCGTCCGGTGTGTGCGGCGTCATTGCGGCAGGTCAGTAGGCATCCCGGCTATCCGAGATCGGACCTTGCCTCAGCCGCTGCCGCCGGCGTGGGCGCCATGACGGCCCCGAGAATCCACAGGAACGGGACGAGGATCCCGAACCAGAAAGCGCCGTGTGACCCTTGCGGAGCGTCGCGAGACCGAGCACGAAGCGCGCGGTGAAGTAGAGGGTCGCGAGGAGGATCCAGACGAAGGCCGACATGTGTGTCACTCCGATCGAATCGATCGAGCGGCGCCGGGGGCGCCGCTCGGCAATGGACTATCGGTCTCCATCGTCTCGTCCGTCCGCCCGCACGGTATCGCCTTGATGGGATGAATCACCAGGGCCTCCACGCGGCCGGCGACATTCATCCAATCGGGGCGATGATCCTGGTGTGGGCGTTTCTTATGCTCGTTCACATGCCTCGCCGGACCAAGAAATCCTCGTCGACTGTCGTCTCTGCGCTGGAGATGTCGCTCTGCGCCGACGCGGGCGACGAGGCGGGCCGGCAGGCGGAGCACCTCGAGGAATGGCGAGTCGCGGCCAAAGAGCTGGCGAGCGCATACAAGGCGTGGTGCGCCGCAAGCTGGCGCGACCGCCGGCGCTGCTACCTCAGCTTCGTCGACGCGTTCGTGTGGGAGGAAATGACCGCTCGCCGTGTCCAGCGCGGCGCATCGGCGCTGGCCGCCACACACGCAGCCTCCCGGCACGCCTAGGACAGCGCGATGACGGAAGTCGCAACCTCGACGGCGAGAGCCTCGGCTCGTCGGACGCGTAGATATCGACGTGGCACAAATCCGAGCGTGCTCCGGCTCGGGATGAGTGCGATCGCGTCGGCGGTGGTCGCCCACGGGTCGGGGCCACTCGAGGTCGCTGCGTAGCGACGCGACCGCCGGTGCTGACCCGCGCTCAGCGTGCGTCGCTGGTGGGGGTGGTGGCTCGGGCCCGGCTGCCGGCTGCGTGAGGGCGGTCTTGGCCCTCCGTTGTTCGCCGGCATTCGAGTCGCGCCT
>DATDKF010000062.1:0-2606 GCA_036520135.1 Solirubrobacteraceae bacterium | reverse complement strand
ACTGTCTCGGGCGGTTAGTACACGACTATCGTGTACAGACAACCCCACGGCCGAGTCCACCCCCCTCAATGCCGGGGTTCTCGTCGAAACCATGGCGGCGCCCGGGGCCGAAATCTTCGTCGCGGTCCGCACCGACGCAGTCGTGCCCGTGCTCGCGGTCGGCCGCGGCGGCGTCGACGTCGAAGCGCTCGACGACGTCGCGATCGTCCCGCTGCCCGCCGACGAGGAACGCATCGAACGCGCGCTCGCGACGCTGAAACTCCGGGTGCCGCCCGGCGCCGCGAGCATCGCCGCGCAGATCGCCGCGGCCGCCGACGGCCTGGCGCTCCTCGAGTGCAATCCGGTACTCATCCACAGCGACGGCGCCGTCGTCGTCGACGCCATCGCCAAGGAGGTCGTGACGTGAACGTCATCGCACAGCAGCTCGGCGAGGTCGGGCTGCCCGCTCCGGTCGCCGAGCTGGCGAAGCGGGACTGGGACGTCGTCGTCGTCGGCGGCGGCCATAACGGCCTGACCGCCGCCGCCTATCTCGCCCGCGCCGGCCAGAAGGTGCTCGTGCTCGAACGGCGCGAGCGGCTCGGCGGCGCATGCACGCTCGAGCGGCCGTTCCCCGAGGAGCCCGGCTACGTCATCAGCCCGTGCGCGTACGTCGTCGGCCTGCTCGACGAGCTCGTCATCGGAGAGCTGCAGCTCAAGCAGCGCGGCCTGCACTTCGACGTCGCCGACCCGAACCTGTGGGTACCGTTCGACGACGGCACGGCGTTCGGCCAGTGGCTCGACGACGACCGTACGCAGCAGAACCTGCTGCAGCTCGGCGTGTCGGCGAACGACATCGACGGCTACTGGGCCTACGAGCACCTCTTCGACGAGATCCGGCGCAGGCTGCGCACCGGGGAGCGCGACACATGGCTCGGCGAGTCACCCAGCCGCGCCGAGATCGAGGAGCTGCTGCAGGGCGACCAGACGATGATCGACGTCGTCTTCGAGGCCTCGATGCAGGAGGTGCTCGACGACCACATGGGCGACCAGCGGCTCAAGGACGCGCTGTTCGGCCAGGGGATCATCGGCGCCTGGGCCGGCCCGAAGGACGCGGGCACCGCGTCGATCAAGCTCATGCACTTCCAGGGCGACCTCGAGGGCCAGGGCCCGGTGTGGGGCTACGTGCGCGGCGGGATGGGGATGGTCTCGTTCGCGATCGCCGACGCGGCGCAGGAGGCCGGCGCCACGCTCGCGGCCGGCGTACCCGTGGCCGAGATCCTGCCCGAGGAGGGCGTTCGGCTCGAGGACGGGACGCTCATCCGCGCGCGCACGATCGTCTGCAACGCCGATCCCAAGCGCGCCCTGAGCATGCTCAGCGACCTCCCGACCGCGTTCGAGCAGCGCCTGCGGGACTGGAAGATCCGCAGCCCCGTCGTGAAGTTCAACTCCGCGCTCAGCCGCCTCCCGGAGTGGACCGCGGCGCCCGGCGAGCGTTTCCCGGCGTTCGCGACGATCGACGTCACGACCGGGCTCGACGACGCCCAGCGCGACTTCGAGCGCTGCACGCGCGGCGAGGCCGCCGTCGGCTTCGGCGAGATCTACATCCAGACCGGCTACGACCCGTCACCGGCGCCGCCGGGCAAGCACCTGATGAGCGTGTTCGGCCAGTACGCGCCGTACGAGTTCGACTGGGAGAACCGCAGGGAGGAGGTGGCGCGCCAGTTCATCGACCTGATCGCCCGCTTCGCGCCCGACTTCCCGGACTGCCTGGAGCACTACGAGGTGCTCGGGCCGCCGGACATCGAGGCGCGCATCGGCCTCACGAGCGGCAACATCTTCCAGGGCGAAACGATGCCCGACCAGATGTGGGAGCACCGGCTCAGCGCGCGCACGCCGATGCGCGGGCTGTACTTCTGCGGCGCGGCCACGCACCCGGCGGGCAGCGTGATCGCGCTCAACGGCCGCAACGCGGCAATGGCGGTGCTCGAGGACGCCGGCGTTCAGGCGGCCCCGTCGAGCCACTCGCGCATCGAGACGTGATGCGCGGAGTGCTCGCCTGACCGCAGCTCGCTGCGCATCTCGCCCAGCAGCCCGAACCGCTCGGCGGTCACGTTGTGCTGGTGGATCGTCTCCAGGTTCTCCTGGCGGGCCGACACGAAGTGCCGGTCCGTGAGCGCCGGGAACCCCTGCACCACGCCGCGCACCATCTCGCGCACGCAGTCCTCGACGAACCGCGGCCGGCGATGCGCCTTCTCGACCACGGCGCCCTCGTCGGAGCGCTTCATCAGCTCGTAGATCTCCGAGGACATCGAGTCCTCGACGATCGCCAGCAGCACCTGCGCGTCAATGTCCGTGTCGCAGTCCTCCGGGCAGCCGATGTGCAGCGTGCCGAGCCCGCGCTGGTTGTGCGTGGCCACGGGCACGGCGTCGAAGATCCGCTCGATGTCCTCGTCGGTGAAGCCGCCGTCGACCAGCCGCTCACGCGCTCGCGCCTGCACGAGCGTCTGTGCGCACGGGCAGGCCGTGATGCCCTGGGCGCGGACGCCGACGAGCCGGCGCGTGCCGACCTCGCTGGCCACCGCGACGCCGAGCAGCGAGTAGATCTCCTGCGTGAGGATCCCGGACTC
>DATDKF010000061.1:0-9727 GCA_036520135.1 Solirubrobacteraceae bacterium | reverse complement strand
CGGCGGGAACGCTCCGGTGACGGTGCCGTGGTCGGCGAACGCGCGCAGCGTGGCCTCGGGCATCGTGTTGATGACGCCGGGCGCGATCAGCTCCTCGACGTAGAGCACGTCGGAGTAGGCGGGATCCTTGGTGGCGGTGCTGGCCCACAGCGGCCGCTGCGGCCGGGCGCCGGCGGCGTGGAGGGCGCGCCAGCGCTCGCCGGCGAAGCGATCGCGGTAGCGGGCGTACGCGACGCGCGCGTTGGCGATCGCGACGCGGCCGCGCAGCTCCGAGCCGGCGGGGAGCAGGGCGTCCACCTTGGCGTCGACGCGCGAGACGAAGAACGAGGCCACCGAGGCGATGCCGCCGATTGCGTCGCCGGCGCGCAGGCGCCGCTCGAGCCCCGCGAGGTACGCCTCCAGGACCTGCTCGTAGCGCGCGACCGAGAAGAGCAGCGTCACGTTGACGTTGATCCCGCAGGCCGTGAGCTCCTCGATCGCCGGGACCCCGGCCTCCGTGGCCGGCACCTTGATCATCACGTTCGGCCGTGCGAGCCGGGTCCACAGCTCGACGGCCTGCCCGATCGTGCCCGCCGTGTCGTCCGCGAGGTCGGGCGTGCACTCGAAGGAGACGAACCCGTCGCGACCCGCGCTGGCGTCGTACGTCGGGCGCAGCAGGTCGGCGGCGCGGCCAACGTCCTCGAGCGCCAGCGCGAAGAACAGCTCGCGCGGGTCACTGATCCCGGCCTCGACGGCCGCGCGAAGCTGGTCGTCGTAGCGATCGGAGCCCGTGATCGCCTTCGCGAAGATCGTCGGGTTCGACGTCGCGCCGGTGACCGCGCTGCCGGCGATGAGCTCGGCGAACGCGCCGCTGTCGAGCAGCTCGCGCGAGAGCGTGTCGAGCCAGATCGAGACGCCGGCGTCGTGAAGCTGCTGGAGCCGGTTCATGCGGCAGCGCCGCCGTCGAGCTGGGCGAGTTGCTCGAGCGGCATGTCGAGGTCCGCAAGCCGCTGGTCGTCGACCGAGCTGCGGTCGCGGATGAGCCGCTGGATCGGGTCGACGACGTCCCAGACGTTGACGTTCATGCCGGCGACGACGCGGTCGCCGGCGAGCCAGAAGGCGATGAACTCGCGGCTCGCGGGATCGCCGCGGAACACGACCCGGTCCCACGAGGGAGCGAACCCCGTGTACTCCATGCCGACGTCGTACTGGTCGGAGTAGAAGTACGGCAGCGAGTCATACGGCTCCTCGGCGCCGAGCATGTTGCGGGCGGCGACCGGCCCCTGGCGGAGCGCGTTGTCCCAGTGCTCGACGCGGATCGGGCGCCCGTAGAACGGGTGCCGGGCGCAGGCGACGTCGCCGGCGGCGAAGACGTCCGGCACGCTGGTCCGCAGGTACTCGTCGACGAGGACCCCGTCGCCGGTGGCCAGGCCGCCGCGGGCGGCGAGCTGCATGCGTGGCAGCGCGCCGATGCCGACAAGCACGAAGTCGCACTCGAGCTGTCCGCCGCCGCTCGTCCGGACCCGCTCGACCGCGCCGTCGCCCTCGAAGGCCTCGACGCCGCTGCCCAGCTGCATGCGCACGCCGCGCTCCGCGTGGATGTCGCGGTAGACGCCGCCCAGTTCCGATCCCAGCACGCGCTCCAGCGGGACCGCCTCGGGAGCCACGACCGTGACCTCGAGCCCGCGCTGGCGCGCCGACGCGGCGATCTCGGCGCCGATCCAGCCGGCGCCCACCACGACCACATTTCCGCCGCGGTCGAGCCGCTCCCGGAGCGCGTCGGAGTCGCCGACGGTGCGCAGGTAGTGCACGCCGTCGAGGTCGCCGCCCGGAATCGCCAGCCGGCGCGGCTCGGCGCCCGTGGTCAGCAGCAGCCGGTCGTAGCGCAGCCGCTCGCCGTCGTCGAGCGCGACCTCCCTCGCCGCCGCGTCCATATCGACCGCGGTGCGGCCGAGGCGGAGGTCGATGCCGTGGTCGGCGTAGAACGCCTCGTCGTGTACGTAGACCGGCGCGCCGGCCTCCCCGCGCACGTAGTCCTTCGACAGCGAGGGGCGCTCGTACGGACGCTCGTCCTCGGCGCCGACGAGGACGATCCGTCCTTCGAAGCCTTCGTCGCGCAGGGTCTGCGCGGCCTTGGCGCCGGCCAGGCTGGCGCCGACGATGACGAACGTCTGCTTAGCGGTCATGAGATGTCCTCGCGGTCAGCGCCAGGAACTCCTGGCGGGTCTGGGCGTCGTCGCGGATCGCCCCTCGCAGTGCCGAGGTGACCGTGCGGGCGCCCGGTCGCTGCACGCCGCGCAGCGACATGCACATGTGCTCGGCCTCGAGCCGGACGCCGACGCCGGCCGGCCGCAGCTCGGCCTCGAGCCAGTCGGCGATCTGCATGGTCAGGCGCTCCTGGATCTGCAGGGCCCGGGCGAACCGCTCGACGACACGCGCGAGCTTGCTCAGGCCGACGATCCGCTCGCCGGGCACGTAGCCCACGTGCGCCACGCCGCGGAACGGCAGGAGATGATGCATGCACAGCGAGTGGAACGGGATCGCCTGCGCGACGATCAGCCCGTCGTAGCCGTCGTCGTTCGGGAACGTCGTCGGCCGGAACGCCGGCGGGGTCAGCAGCTCGGCGTAGGCCTCGGCGACCCTGCGCGGCGTCTCCCGCAGGCCGTCGCTGCCGACGTCGGCGCCGATCGCGTGCAGCAGGTCGGAGACGGCGCGCTGCAGCGCGTCACGGTCGATGGGTGGCGGGTCTTCCTCGCGGTCGACGAGGGCGAGCCCCGTCCGGGATTCGGGCACGAGCATCGCGGCCGGTCAGGACCGGTCGCGCTGCAGCGGCGGGTCGTACGACCACGCGAGCCTGGTCAGCGTGAGCGCGCCGAGCAGCAGTCCGAAGTCGCGCAGGGCGACGTCGTAGAACCCGGGCACGGTGAGCAGGTTGACGATGATCCCGGCCAGCCAGGCGGCGACCACGGGTGCGCCGTAGCGCGGCTTGATGGCCACGAGCACGCCGGCCAGGATCTCGACGCCGCCGACGACGTACATGAAGTCCTGGCCCGACCCCGGCGCGATGTCGTTGATCCACGGCGCAAGGTAGATCGGCCAGTCGACCAGCACGTTGAAGAACTTGTCGAGTCCAAACGCGATCGGCGCGACCGCGAACGCGACCCGCAACATCAGGAACGCCTGATAGCCGGCATCGCGGCCTTTGAGATCGGCGATCCGGGTGGTGGAGCGACCTGCGGTCGCATCGTGCAGCGCGGAGGCGCTCATGGTGCCTTCCCTTCTATAGACAATGGTGATTGCATAAAGATGTCGCGATCGGCATCATTTGTCAATGATGTTTGTCGATAGACTGACGATATGAGCGATCCGCTGGAAGCCGTCGGCCCGCTGAGCGCGCTCGTCGACGGGACCCGCCGCGACGCGTACGACTACGTGTGCGCACAGGACCATCCGGTCGGGCGCGACGAGGTCGCCACGACGCTGGGCATCGGCCGGACGCTTGCCGCCTACCACCTGGACCGGCTGGCGGCCGAGGGGCTGCTGTCTGTCACCTACGGGCGCCGATCGGGCCGCACGGGCCCGGGTGCGGGGCGGCCGGCCAAGCTCTACGAGCGCTCCGACCGCGAGCTCGACGTCAGCCTTCCGCCGCGCGACTACGGACTCGCGGCGCACCTGCTCGCGCATGCCGCGGCGCGCGACGAGGGCGGCGAGACGCGCGGCTCCCTGCGCGACGCCGCCGGCTCGCTCGGCCGTGAGATCGCCGTCACGTCCCAGGGGTCGGCCGACCTCGAGCGCCTCCTGCGCGAGCGCGGCTACGAGCCCTACGACGACGAGGGCGTCATGCGCTTGCGCAACTGCCCGTTCCACACGGTCGCGCGGAGCTATCCGGAGATCGTGTGCGACATGAACCTCAGCCTGCTCGAAGGTCTGATCGCCGGGCTCGGCCTCGACGTGCGCGCCACGCTCGAGCCCGCGCCCGGGCGCTGCTGCGTCGCGGTCACGCCCGGGCCCGACGAGCGCTGAGACTCAGCGGCATGGGGTGCCCGAGCCGTCGAGATGCGGTCGTGACCGCATCGCCGCGCCCGTCGACACGAGGCAGTGTGTCGATCATGGCCGAACCCCGAGAGAATGCGCCCGATGGCCTCGCGGTCGGCAAGGCGCTCTGGGGGGCGCGGCCGGGAGACGTCGCGCAGGTGGCGCTGGCGAACGGCCGTAGCCGCAAGCTGCGAGTGCGCGACGTGCGTCACGCGGCCGCTGTCGCCCGCGCCGCATGATCTCGGCTCGGGCCGCCACGTGGCGGGCGCGCCGGGGCTCGCCGTGGGAGGCTTGGCGCGTGCTCTCGCGCTTGTCGTCGCTGCCGCTGATGTGGCGCGTGTTCGCCACCAATGCGGCGGTGCTCGTCCTCGCGTTCCTGGGGCTCGTGTTCGCGCCTGTGACGGTGTCGGTGCCGCCGCACCTGACCGAGCTCATCGTGCTCGTGATCGGGCTCGTCGTGATGCTCGCGATCAATCTGCTGCTCCTGCGTCCGGCGTTCCGGCCGCTCGACGAGCTCGCCGAGACGATGAAGCGCCACGACCCGCTGTCCCCCGGCACGCGCGTGCGGGTCGACGGCGAGCCCGATGTCGCGGCGCTCGCGCGGACGTTCAACGACATGCTCGATCGGCTCGAGTCCGAGCGGCGCGACAGCGCGCGTCGGGCCCTGATGGTCCAGGAGGGCGAGCGGCGGCGGATCGCCCGCGAGTTACACGACGAGGTTGGCCAGACGCTCACCGGCGTGATGCTCCAGGTGGAGAGCCTTGCCGCGGTCATCCCGGACGAGCTCCGCGAGCAGCTGGACGAACTGCGCGAGACCGCGCGTCAGGGCACGGAGGAGGTGCGGCGGATCGCGCGCCGGCTGCGCCCGGAGGCGCTCGAAGACCTCGGCCTGCAGAGCGCGCTCGCCGCCCTGGCGGGTTCGGTCGGCGAGCAGGCGCACATCCGGGTCGACCGCCATCTCGACCCGCGCCTTTCGCTGTCCGAGCAGCAGGAGCTCGTCGTCTACCGGGTCGCGCAGGAGGCGCTCACGAACGTCGCCCGCCATGCGGGGGCCCGGCGAGCCGACCTGCGGCTCGAACGCGGCGACGCCCAGGCGGTCCTGATCGTCCGCGACGACGGTCGCGGCCTCGGTCCGGCGGCGGTCTCGTCCTCCCACGGGATACTCGGCATGCGGGAGCGCGCGATGCTGATCGGGGCGCAGATCGCGATCGGCGCCGCGCCGGGAGGCGGCACGGAAGTCAAGTTGACCATTCCCCTGGACGCTCAAGCCCCATGACCACTCCGCTGAAAGCTCGGATCCTCATCGCCGACGACCACCCGATCGTCCTGCGCGGGCTCCGCATGGTGCTCAACGCACAGCCCGACCTCGAGGTCGTCGCCGAGGCCAGCGAAGGCGGCGAGGCCGTCGAGCTCGCCGTCGCCGAGGACATCCATCTGGCGATCCTGGACATCTCGATGCCGCGCATGACCGGTCTGCAGGCAGCACGCGAGATCACCCGCCGCAAGCCGGACGTGCGCGTGTTGATGCTCTCGATGCACGACAACGAGCAGTATCTGTTCGAGGCGATCCGCGTCGGCGCGTCGGGGTACGTGCTCAAGAGCGCGGTCGATCGCGATCTCGTCGAGGCCTGCCGCGCGGCGATGCGCGGCGAGCCGTTCCTCTATCCCGGCGGGGTCCGCGCGCTGATGCGCGAGTACCTCGAGCGCGCCCGCGCCGGCGAGGCCGTCCACGGGGAGATGCTCACGCCGCGCGAGGAAGAGATCGTCAAGCTCGTGGCCGAGGCGCACACCAACGACGAGATCGCGGACATGCTCGTGATCAGCAAGAAGACCGTCGAGCGCCATCGCGCGAACATCCTCGAGAAGCTGGGCATGCGCGACCGGGTCGAGCTGACCCGGTACGCGATCCGTCGCGGCCTCGTGCAGCCGTAGCACCTGCATCGTGGACGGCGGCGACGTGCGGTCCGCACCCCATCGTCGGCGCCGGCACACTCGCGCAGACTCCGAGCCAATGCTTCGTATCGCCCTCCTAGACGATCACCCCGCCGTGCTCACCGGGCTGCGCCGGCTCATGGACTCCGAGCCCGACCTCACCGTCGCCGCCGTCGCCGAAAGCGCGCCCGAGCTCGCCCGCGAGCTCGATGGCCTCCGCCCCGACGTCCTGGTCCTCGACCATGACCTCGCGCGCGACGACGGGCTCTCGCACTGCCGCCGCATCAAGTCCCGCCCGGGAGCGCCGGCGGTGATCATCTACTCGGCGTACGCGGGGCCGGCGCTGACGCTGGCCGCGCGGGCGGCGCAGGCCGACGGGGTCGTCGACAAGGCCGAGCCGGTCGCCGCCCTGCTCGGGGCCGTGCGGCGGGTCGCCGCCGGCGAGCCCGTCATGCCGCAGGTCCCGCGCGACGTCTTCGAGGCCGCGGTCGGGCGACTCGACGATGCCGACCTCCCCGTGTTCGCGATGCTCCTCGACCGCGAGCCGGCGGCCTCGATCGCGGAGGCACTGCGCGTCGACGAGGCCGAGGTCGGCTGGCGAACCCAGCGGATCGTCGGCCGCCTCCGCCCCCGGCGCGATCCGCGCGTCGCCCCCGTCCCGCGGACGAACGCCAACTTCGCTGGGTAGTGGTTCAGAATGCACCTCATGCGCGAGCTTCCGCCAGACGCGGACGAGCCCCGCGAGGATCGCGAAGCTCAGCCTGCCTCGGGCCGCCCCACGGTCGACGAGATGAGCGAGTGGTCGTTCCCCGCGAGCGATCCGCCCGCCACCTGGACGTGGGACGTCGAGCCCCCGCGTCCCGCCTGACCGGCGCGGCACCTCGCTGGTTTTTCCCAGCTTTCATGTGCAAAAATGGCGCCGGTGGATGTACGAGCTCCAGCCGGCGACGTGCTCGCGCAGCCGACGCGCGCACAGCTGTTCGCGCTCCTGAGTGAGCTGGGCGGCCCGACCGCCACGGACGAGCTCGCTCGGCGACTGGACCTGCATCCCAACGGCGTGCGACTGCATCTCGAGCGCCTCGTCGAGGCGGGCCTCGTGGTGCGCGAACGGGAGCGCCAGGCTCGGGGGCGCCCGCGCGACACGTGGTCGATCAGTCCCGACGCGCGGCCTGCCGGCGACCCGCCGACCGCCTACGCCGACCTCGGGCGTTGGCTGGTCCGCGCGATCGCGGCCGGCGGGACCCGGGTGCGGGACGTCGAGGCGACGGGGCGACAGATCGGCCGCGAGCTCGCAGCGCAGCAGACCGCACAGACGCCCGAGGCACGGATCTTCGGGGCCCTGGTCGGGATGGGGTTTCAGCCAACCCGGCGCCTCGACCACGACGGCACGCTCACGTATTGCCTGCGCAACTGTCCCTATCGCGCGGCCGTCCACGAACGGCAGTCGGTCGTTTGTGGTCTCCATCGCGGGATGACGCGCGGACTGCTCGACGAGCTCGCGCCGAAGACGCGGCTCGCTGCCTTCGTGCCCAAGGACCCCGACGTCGCCGGCTGCGAGATCACACTGCGCGGACGCTTAGCCAAGGAGGCGCAAGCCGCGGCGTAGCAGGTCGCTCCCCGCGTTGCGCGATCCACGAATCGAGGACCGCCGCGATCCCGGGCTGGCAGCGCCACGAGGTGAGGCCGGTCGCCGGGCATGATCACGGCGACGACCCGGCAGCTCCTCGCGGCGGTCATGAGCCCGTCCTCCGGAAGTAGGCCGCGTTGCGCTCGATGTACTCGTGCCACTCGGGCGGAACCATGTCCTCGGGAGTGATCGCGTCGACGGGGCACGCCTCGACGCACGCGTCGCAGTCGATGCACTCCTCCGGGTCGATGTACAGCTGCTCCGCCGCCTCGAAGCCGGGCTCGTCGGTCGTCGGGTGGATGCAGTCGACCGGACAGACCTCGATGCAGGAAGTGTCCTTGGTCCCGATGCAGGGCTCATTGATCACGTACGCCATGGCGGACCCCTCGCGGAGAGATGTTTTTCACAGACTGCTATTTTATACAGTAGAACTGTGAAAAAGGAGTGGCTCCATGGGACCAGACGTCGAGAGCCGGTCAGCACCGATCACGGACAGGGGGCTGTCACTCCTGGTCGTCTTCACCGCGTCGGCGCTGACGGTCGTGGCGCTCGTGGTCCTGGTCGGCGTCGTGGGAGAGCCGTGGATCCTCGCTCCCGTCATGGCCGTGGACTTCGGGGTCACGGCGGCCGTGCTCGTCACCGTGGCGAGGCTGCTCGACGACTCCTAAGCGCTGCGCACCAGTCGCGTTACGCCGACGCCGCAACCGCCTCGGCCATGGCGTCAGGACCGAGGATCTGCGTCCCACAGCCGGTCGACGGCTCGGCGCGCCTCGTCGCACCGCCGGCCCGCGAACCGGGCAGCGTCGGCGGCGGCGTGAAGGCTCGCGAGCGCGGCCGCGAACCGCTCGTGCGGCGGCGGCTCCGCCGGCCAGGCCGCCGCCGCCCGCCGATAGCGATCGGTGATGCGCTGACCGAACGGGTCCCCGGGGGGCACAAGCTGCGACGCCGCCTCCTCGTAGGCCCGGCCCACCGCGCGGAGTGCGTCGGCAAGGCGGTCGAGCCGCGCCGGGAGCATGTCGCAGCGCGCGTCGATGTCCTCGACGGCGTCGGCCGCGCCCAGCAGCTCGTTCGCGGCCTTGTCGTTGACGCGTTGTGTGAGCATCGGCCAACGGTGGCGTGCGGAGCGCTGGTTGCGAATGGGTTCCAGCCCGCATCCGGGCTGAAGCGAGCACCCAACGGGCGTCACGGGGCAGCGCCGTACTCCTCGTCGGTGACGTGCTCGCCCCAGGTCACGGGACTGCCCGTGTCGTCGGCCTCTTGCATGGCGACGTGGGTCATGAAGCGGTTGGGGCCGGCGCCGTGCCAGTGGTCCTCGCCGGGCTCGAAGAAGACCCGGTCGCCCGGCCGGATCACCTCGATCGGGCCGCCGCGGCGCTGGCACACGCCGACGCCCTCGGTCACGTAGATCGTCTGGCCGAGCGGATGCGTGTGCCACGCGGTCCGCGCGCCGGGAGTGAAGTGGACGCTGGCGGCCGCGAGGCGCGACGGCTCGGTGGGCGTCGCGATCGTGTCGATGTAAACCGCGCCGGTGAACCAGTCAGACGGTCCGGGGTTGGTGTCGAGCGAGTTGCGGGTGATCTGCATGTGGTCGTGGCTGCTCCTGCGCCGTTCCTTTTAGACCTCGGGCGAGGCGCGTCACCCGTCGGGAAGCCAGTCCCAGACCACGCCTTTCAGTAGGCGCCGGTCGCGCGGGGACCCCGACAGCTTGCGGATGTGCGTCCAGCCGTCGTCGAGTGAAAGGGTAGGCCAGAGAGCGCCCGTCGGGTGAGGGCAGCGGGTAGCCCGCGTGGTCGACGACCGCCTCCGGCGGCGTGGGCCTGTCCATCGCGATCGCGTAGGTGCGGTGCCGGCGTCCTTGCCGTTCACGGTGACCGGGAACGTGACGTAGAGCCGCCGGCCGTCGGCGCCGAAGGCTGCGCTCTCCGGGATGAAGATCTCGGCGCCGTCGGGCATCACGAAGTGGAAGCCCTGGTCGTTGCCCCGGATGGGAACGACGAAAGGCCCGCAGACGCGGGGCCTTTCATCGTCCATTCGGGGTGAGGCGTCAGCGAGCGAGGTCGGCGTCGGGGAGCGTCCGCTGCTTGCCGTCCACGCTCAGCACGGTCTCGCCACCCGCGACGCGGGCGTGGCTGTCCAGGAACGCCTGCCCGGTGA
>DATDKF010000060.1:0-17347 GCA_036520135.1 Solirubrobacteraceae bacterium | reverse complement strand
GAGCGTGTCGACGGGCACCGACTCGCGCACCGCCGCGATCACGTCGGCGACCCGCCACGCGATGCCCTCGAGCGCCGCGCGCGCGACCTGCGCGCGCTGCGTTCCCGCCGTCAGCCCGGCGATCGTGCCGCGCGCGTCAGGGCGCCACCAGGGCGCGCCGACCCCGGTGATCCCGGGGAGGATGCGCACGCCGCCCGAGCTCTCGGCGCCGCGGGCGAGCGCGCCGAGCGCGGCCGGCTCGGCGGCGAGGCCGAGCTCGCGGCACAGCCACTCGAGCATCTCGCCGGCCGCGAACACGCCGCCGTCGAGCGCGTACTCGGTGCGGCCGCCGATCCGCCACGCGGCCGTCGGAAGCAGCCCGCCCGCGGCCTCCGGGACCGCGTCGCCGACGTGGGCGAGCACGAACACGCCGGTCCCGTAGGTCGCCTTCACGCGCCCGGGGACGACGCAGCCGGCGCCGGCGAGCGCCGCCTGCTGGTCGACGACGCGGGCGGTCAGCGGCAGGTCGACCGGCCAGCGCTCGTGACTGAGCGTGCCGAGGTCGCCGACGCTGTCGCCGACCGGCGGCAGCGCGCCCGCGGGCACGCCGAAGCGCTCGCACAGCCACGGGTCCCAGCCCGGGTCGCCGAGCCGGTGCAGCTGCGTGCGCGACGCGGTCGATGCGTCGGTGGCGAAGCCGGCGCCGAGCCGGTCGCAGATCCAGGCGTCGACGTTCCCGAGCCGCAGCGAGTCCGTGACGTCGAGCCCGTTCTGCAGCAGCCACGCGTACTTGCCGGACGAGAAGTACGGGTCGATCGGCAGGCCGCTGCGCGCGCGGATCTCGTCCTCGTCGCCGGCCAAGGCGTCGAGGATCGCGGTCTGCCGCTTGTCCTGCCAGACGATGACGGGAGAGAGCGGCCTGCCGGTGTCGCCGTCCCACGCGAGCACCGACTCGCCCTGGTGGTCGAGCCCGCAGCCCACGACCTCGCCGGGCGCGCCGTCGAGCAGCTCGGCGACCGCGTCGACGACCGACGCGAGGATCTCCTCGGGGTCCTGCTCGACCCAGCCGGGGTGGGGGTGGCGGGACTGCTTGCGCCGCCGCGCCTCCTTGAGCGGCGCCAGCCGCTCGTCGTACAGGACCGCCTTGACCGCGGTCGTCCCCTCGTCGATGCCGATCAGGAGCGGCGCCACCACGGCTCCTCGGCTTCGGGCACCGTGACGCGCGGCAGCGGGCGCTCCGGCGCGCGCGGCGCGATCATCCCGGCGACGTACTCGGCGATCCCCAGCGAGGCGGTCAGCCCGGTCGAGCGGATCGCGGCGACGTTGATCAGGTCGTCCGACGCGCGCCGGATCACGTAGTTGACACCGCGACCGGCGGGCCGCAGGCCGGCCCAGGACGCGATCGGCTCAGCCTCGGCGATCTCCGGCAGCAGCTCGGCCGCCTTGGCGCGCACCTCGGCGAGCGCCCCGGGCCGCACCGACCAGTCCTCCTTGTCCGTCTGGTCGACCGCCGTGGGGCCGGCGACGACCTTGCCGTCGAGCGTCGGGAACACCAGCACTCCTTTCGTGCGCCGCGTGGGGATGGGGAGCAGGATGCGGTCGAGCGCGATCCCGTCGAAGACGAAGAACTCGCCCTTGCGGGGGTAGATCTCGAATGAGTCGTCGCCGTACAGCCGCGCGACCTCGTCGGCGTACAGGCCGCCGCAGTTCACCGTCAGCGCGTCGAGGCGCTCGGTCACCCGCACGCCGGTACGGATCTCGGCGCCGCACGACTGCGCGGCGGCCGCCAGCGCTCGCGTGTAGTGCACGGGGTCGGTGATCGACTCGCCGGCGATGATCCGGCCGTTGAGGACCGCCCCGCAGCGGCGGACCGGGATGTCCAGCGTCTCGAGCACCTCGTCGCGCAGCTCGGCCGACCGCAGGATCAGCCGCGTCTCGAGCTCGCCGGGCGTCGAGTCGAACCCGGTGTGCAGGATCCCGGAGTTCGACCCGCTCGCCGCGCTCGCGAGCCGGTCGCGGGCCTCGAGCAGGATCGTGTCCACGCCGCGGCGCGCGAGCGCCAGCGTCACCGCAGTCCCGACGACCCCGCCGCCGATGACCGCGACGTTCTTCACCTTCGCCGGGCCGCCTCGACCAGCGCCGCCACGACCTGCGAGTCCGGGTCGGCCTCGGGATGCCACTGGACGCCGAGCGCGAATCCCAGCCCGGGATCCTCGATCGCCTCGGGCACGTCGTCGCCGTCCGACCAGCCGCTGACGGCGAAGCCGTCGCCGATGCGGTCGACGCCCTGGTGGTGATGGGACAGCGTCGCGTGCCGGACCTCGCCCGCCGCCGCCGCGGCCAGCGACTCCTCGCCGAGGCGGACGGGGTGGTCGTTGCCCGCGAACGTCCCGGGCGTCCGCCGGTGGTTCTCGTGCCCGACGTGCTCGGGCAGGTCCTGCACGAGCGTGCCGCCGCGCGCGACGTTCATCACCTGCATGCCGCGGCAGATGCCCAGCAGCGGGATGTCGCGCTCCAGCGCCCGCCGCGCGAGCGCGATCTCGAACGCGTCGCGCTCGCTGCTCGGCGGGTCGGTCCGCGGGTGCGGCTCGGCGCCGTAGGCGGCCGGGTCGACGTCGCGCCCGCCGGCCAGGATCAGCCCGTCCAGCAGGTCGAGCACCCGGTCGGGGTCGGCGGTCACGGCCGGGTCGGGCGGGAGCATGAGCGCAACACCGCCGGCGCGCTGGACCGCGTCGACGTACTGGCGGTCGAGCAGCAGCGTGTCGATCCCGTCCCAGACGCCGAACCGCGCCGGCTCGAGGGCGGTGCAGACCCCGATCAAAGGTCTCTCGGGCAAACCTTTGCCGAGATTAGTGCATGTGACCGGTAGATGGGCGGGTCGTCTGGCGACGTCCCGGTCAGCCGCCGGCGGGGCCCGCCAGACCGGTCCAGATGCCGGTCGCGTGCACTACGGCATGAGGCCGGCGAGTACCTGCTCGGTGCCCTTGAGGTGCTCGCGCACGATCTGCGCGGCCGCCCAGCCGTCGCGCCGCTCGAGCGCCGCCACGAGATCGGCGTGCTGCTCGTTGGACCGCGCGAGCACGGGCGCCGGGTGGGCGATGTGGCCGATCAGCTCGCTCATCTGGCCCTGGAGCTCGGTCATCGCCGCCAGCAGCCGCGCCGACCGCGCCGCCTCGGCGATCCCGAGGTGGAAGAACACGTCGGCGCGGCGGTAGGCCGAGAAGTCCTCGACGATCCGCATCGTCTCGACGTGTTCGCGCAGCCGCAGCAGGTCGTCGGGGGCGGCGCGCTCGGACGCCAGCACGGCGGTCCCGACCTCGACGGCGATCCGCTGGTCGAGCACCTCGCGCCAGTGGCCGGCGTCGAGCACGACGCGGCTGCTCTCGGCCAGCGGCGGGGCGTCGGACACGAACGTGCCGCCGCCGCGGCCGCGCAGCGCGATCAGGTGACCGCTCTCGGTGAGCGAGGTCAGCGCCTGGCGCAGGGTCGAGCGGGCGATCCCGAGCTGGTCCGCGAGGTCGCGCTCCGGGGGCAGCCGGTCGCCGGGGCCGAGCAGGCCGAGCCGGATCGCGGTGCCGAGGCGCTCGACCGTCTCCTCGAGGGTCGTCGCCGTCTGCACCGGATCGAACACCGCCGCCACGGCAGGTGAGCGAGCCTGCATCGCGACTGCAAGCTAGCGTGACGAGCGCGTCTGCGGCAAGCTAGCGCCGTTGATCGACGACGCCCTCCGCGCGCTGGAGCCGCAGCTCGGCCCGCCCGAGTCCGAGCCCGTGCCCCTGGACGGCGGGATCACCAACCGCAACTACCGCGTGCGCTTGGGCGGCCGCGACTGCGTCGTGCGCCTCCCCGGCAAGGACACGGACCTCCTCGGGATCGACCGCGAGGCCGAGCGCGCCGCCACCGCGGCCGCGGCGGCGCTGGGCATCGGGCCCGACGTCGTCGCGTTCGAGCCCGAGCGCGGCTGCCTGGTCACCGGCTTCATCGCCGCGCGGCCGGTCCCGCCCGAGGAGCTGCGCACGCGGCTGGGCGAGGTCGCGGCGGCGCTGCGGGCGATCCACGCCGGCCCGCCGCTGCCGGTTACGTTCTCGCCGTTCGAACGGACCGCGAGGTATGCCGCCACGGCGTTGGCGCGCGGCGGCACGGTGCCGCCGATCTACGACGAGCTGCGCGGCTACGCCGACCGGATCGCCGCCGTCATGGCCGGGGCGCCGGTGCCGTGCCACAACGACCTGCTGACCGCCAACTTCCTCGACGACGGCGAGCGGCTGCGGATCCTCGACTGGGAGTACGCGGGGATGGGTGACCGCTTCTTCGACCTGGCGAACTTCGCGAGCCACCACGACCTCGGCCCCGACGAGGAGGCGGCGTTCCTGGCCGCCTACTTCGGCGAGTCGACGCCCGCACGGCTCGCGGCCGTCCGGCTGATGCGAATGATGGCCGCGTTCTGGGAGGGCATGTGGGGCGTCGTCCAGGCGACCTGCTCCGAGCTGGACTTCGACTTCATGGGCTACGCCGACGAGCACCTGTCCAAGGTGCGGGCGAGCCTGGCGGACCCGGGCTTCGACGGCTGGCTCGAGGACGCCCGTGGCGCGTGACGCGCCGCCCGATCGCGCGCGCTGCGTGATCATCGGCGGTGGGGTCGCCGGCACGTCGATCGCCTATCACCTCGCGCAGCTCGGCTGGAGCGACGTCGTGCTGCTCGACCGGCGCGAGCTGACCAGCGGCTCGACGTTCCACTCCGCCGGGCTGGTCGGCCAGCTGCGCTCGTCGGTCTCGCTGACGCGGATGATGATGTACTCGGTCGAGCTCTACCGGACGCTCGGCGGGGGTGACTTCGACCCGGGCTGGACCGAGTGCGGCGGCATCCGGCTGGCCTGCACGCCCGAGCGCTGGGAGGAGACGCGGCGCCAGGCCGGCTGGGCGAAGACGTTCGGGCTGCCGCTCGAGCTGATCTCGGCCGGGGAGGCGCAAGAGCGGTTCCCGCTGATGGTCACCGACGGCGTCATCGGCGCGTCGTGGCTCGCCACCGACGGCTACCTGGACCCCAGCCAGCTCACCTACGCGCTGGCCGACGGCGCCCGCCGCGGCGGCTGCACGCTGCTCACCGGCACGCGCGTGACCGGGATCAACGTTCGCGACGGCGCCGTGACCGGCGTGCGCACCGAGCGCGGCGACATCGAGTGCGAGATCGTCGTCAACGCCGCCGGCATGTTCGCGGCCGAGATCGGCCGGCTCGCCGGCGTGCGCGTCCCGATCATCCCGATGGCGCACGAGTACGTCGTCACGCAGCCGTTCCGGGAGCGCGACGGCACGCACCTGGCCACGATGCGCGACCCGGACCACCTGATCTACTTTCGCGAGGAGGGCGGCGGCCTGGTGTGGGGCGGCTACGAGCGCGAGAGCGCGCCGTGGGCGCTGCGCGACGGCGGCCGCGGGCTCGACGACATCCCGGCCGACTTCAACGGGCGGCTGCTCGAGGAGGACTGGGACCGGCTCGAGGAGATCGTCGCCAACGCGCGCATGCGCGTGCCCGCGCTCGAGGACGCGCGGATCACGCGGCTGATCAACGGACCGGAGGCCTTCACGCCCGACGGCGAGTTCTGCCTCGGTGAGACCGAGGTCCGCGGGCTGTTCATCGCCGCCGGCTTCTGCGCGCACGGGCTCGCCGGCGCCGGCGGGGTCGGCAAGGTGATGGCCGAGTGGATCGTCGGCGGCGAGCCCGAGCTCGACCTATGGGCGATGGACGTCCGGCGCTTCGGCGCGCACTACCGGTCGCCGTCGTACACGGTCAAGCGCGTGCGCGAGGTCTACGAGACCTACTACGACATCAAGTACCCGAACCACGAGCGGACGGCGGGCCGGCCGCTGCGCGTGTCGCCGATCTACGACTGGCACCGCGAGCACGGCGCCGTGTTCGGAGAGAAGTCCGGCTGGGAGCGCGTGAACTGGTACGCCGCGAACGAGGCGGCCGGCGACGCGGCGCTGCGCCCGCGCGGGTGGGCCGGGATGCACTGGTCGCCGGCGATCGGCGCCGAGCACGCGGCCTGCCGCGAGGCCGCGGCGCTGTTCGACGAGACGTCGTTCGCGAAGATCGAGGTGAGCGGACCCGGCGCCGCCGCGCTGCTCGAGCGGCTGTGCGACAACCGTGTGGCGCGCGAGGTCGGGCGGATCACCTATACGCAGATGCTCAACTCGCGCGGCGGGATCGAGTGCGACTTCACGGTCTCCCGGCTGGGGGAGGACCGCTTCGGCATCGTCACCGGCACCGCGTTCGGCCGCCACGACCTGAGCTGGATCCGCCGCCACGCCGGCGGTGACGTGCTGGTCGAGGACGTCACGTCGCGCTGGGCATGCATCGGCCTGTGGGGACCGCGGGCGCGCGACGTGCTCGCCGGCGCCTGCACCGACGACCTCGCGTTCGGCTACATGCGCTGGGCGGAGCTGACGGTCGGCGACGTCCCCGTGCGCGCGCTGCGGGTCACGTACGTCGGCGAGCTCGGCTGGGAGCTGTACTGCCCGATGGAGTTCGGCGTCGCGCTGTGGCGCACGCTCTGGGAGGCGGGGCAGCCGCACGGCCTGGTCGCGGGCGGCTACCGCGCGATCGACTCGTTGCGGCTGGAGAAGGGCTACCGCGTCTGGGGCGCCGACATCACGCCCGACGATACGCCGTACGAGGGCGGCGTCGGGTTCTGCGTGCGCGCCGACAAGGAGTTCCTCGGTCGCGACGCGCTCGACGCGGCGCCGGCGCGGCGGCTGTGCTGCGTGGTGCTCGCCGATCCGCGCTCGGTGGCGCTCGCCAACGAGCCCGTGCGGGCGGGCGGCGAGATCGCCGGCCGCGTCACGAGCGGCGGCTACGGCTACACGGTCGAGCGCTCGATCGCCTACGCGTATCTGCCGGCCGAGCACGCCTCAGCGGGCACCGAGGTGGCCGTCGAGATCTTCGGCGAATGGGTCGGCGGCGAGGTGGTGCAAGAGCCGCTGTGGGATCCCGAGGGGGCTCGGGTCCGCTAGTAACATCTTGATACATGTCGACCGCGGACACGAAGGCGCTGATCGAGGAGGGAATCGCGAACTTCCAGAAGGAAGTGCCCGCCCTCGCCAGGCTCAAGCTCGTGATGGAGCTCGAGCTGCGCGGCCGCGGCGACATCCAGCTCTTCCGCGTCGAGGTGCCCGGGCCGAAGATCACCCGCGACATCGCGTCCGACGCCAAGGTGCGCCTCTCGGTCCCCCGTCAGCACTTCAACGAGCTGGCGCGCGAGGGGACCATCCGCCAGTGGCGCGAGGCGTTCGAGTCCGGCACCGTGCGGGCCACGGGCCCGGCCGAGATCCTGCGCCTGATCGCCAGTGTGGTCGAGAAGCAGGAGGAGCGCACCCGCAGCCGGAAGCTGCGGGCACGCTGAGCCCTCCGACTACCGCATCCGCAGCGGATCGACGTACACGTCGTCGATCTGCCACTCACCCAGCAGCGGGGTGAACTGGAAGGCGACCGGCGTGCGGTCGCCCGGAAGCAGCGGAAGCAGGTTGGCGACGATCAGCATCTGCGGCGTCGCCTTCCACTGGCCGTTGCCGAGCACGACGCCCACGGGCACCGGCACGACGAGGCCGAGCGAGGTCTTGACGTAGACCGAGACCGCGAGGGTCGAGAGCAGGCCGCTGTTCTTCTTCGCGAAGAAGCGCAGCGTCGGCTCCGCGAGGCCCACGCAGGTCGGCGCCGTGATGGCGCTGCTGCCGGCCGGCAGGACCAGCGACTTGCCATGAGACGAGCCGCCGACCTTCCACGGCTCGTTGCCTGCCACGACCTTCGCCTTGCCCGCCAGCGTCCAGTCCGTGAGCGCGCCCTCGAACGAGCCGCCCGGGACGATCTTGTACTGGTGGCTGTCACCGAACCCGGCGAACGGCCGCGAAAGCGATTCGTCGCCGCAGTCCTTCGCCGACGCGGTGAGGATTCCCGCGCTGGCGGGAGCGGCGAACGCGCCGATGGCGACGGCCGCCGTGATCGCCGCGAGGAGCCCGCGACGGATGAGTCCGTTCATTGAGTAGGTGCCCTCCATTTGGCTTGCCTGTTCCTAAAGTCGGCACCTCGCGCGGCCGACGTAATCAAACACGCGTCGAGTTTTCGCTCTCGGTCACGGATGTCCACAACCAAACACGATCTGGACGCCGCCACCGAGCGGCGCATCGAGGAATCCCTCGAACGCCGTCAGCAGACGCTGACGCGGCGAGAGTGGCTGGGCACGCTCCTCTTCTCCGGCGGCTTCCTGGCCGCCGCCCTGGCGCTGGCGGTCCTCGCGACGCCCGCGCGCGAGCTGTCGGTGCCGGTGGCGATCGCGTTCGTGGCCGCCTACGCGCTCGCCGGGCGGATCGAGTTCACGTCCGGCGCCGGCTACGCGATCCCGACGCAGCTGGTCTTCGTGCCGATGCTGCTCCTGCTCCCGACGCCGTACGTCCCGCTGCTCGTCCTCGCCGCGAACCTGGCCGCGTCGGCCGCCGACGCCGTGCGCGGCGACGTCGCGCCGAGCCGGCTCCTGCTCTCGCCCGCCGACGCGGCGTTCGCGCTCGGCCCGGCGATCGTGCTCGTCCTCGGCGGCGGCCAGCTGCCGGCCTGGGAGCATCTCCCGCTGTACGCGCTAGCGCTCGCCGCGCAGCTGCTGGTCGAGTTCGCGGCCTACACCGCGCGCGCCCGCCTCTTCCACGGCCTCGGGCCGTCCGAGGTGCTCAGCGAGCTCCGGCTCGCCCATCGCGTCGACGTCCTGCTGTCCCCGATCGGCCTGCTGGCCGCGATCGCGGCCGCCGACGCGCCGGCCGCCGCGGTGCTCGTGACAGCCCTGTTCCCGCTGCTGATCGGCTTCGAGCGCGAGCGCGAGGGCCGGATCCAGCACAGCCTCGAGCTCGGCCGCGCCTACCGGGGCACCGCGCTGCTGCTGCGCGACCTGCTCGAGGACGACGACGAGTACACCGGCCACCACACCGAGGACGTCGTCCAGCTGTCGGTCCAGGTCGGCGAGGAGATGGGCGTCGACGAGGACGCCCTGCGCGCGACCGAGATGGGCGCGCTGCTACACGACATCGGCAAGATCGCCGTGCCCGACGAGATCATCAACAAGCCCGGCCCGCTCAACGACGAGGAGTGGGCGATCATGAAGACCCACACCGTCGAGGGCGAGCGGATGCTGCAGCAGGTCGGCGGCCTGCTCTCGAACGTCGGCGTCGTCGTGCGTGCCTCGCACGAGCGCTGGGACGGCGGCGGCTATCCCGACGGCCTGGCGGGCGACGCGATCCCGCTCGCCGCCCGGATCATCTCGGCCTGCGACGCCTTTAACGCGATGACCACCGACCGCTCGTACCGCAAGGCGCTCCCGCTCGAGGTCGCGATCGCCGAGCTGCGCAAGAACTCCGGGACGCAGTTCGCGCCCGAGGTCGTCGACGCGCTCGTCGCGGTCGTCACCCGCGACCTTCCGGACTGGCAGCTCGGCATCGCCGAGCCGGCCGCGCCGTCACGTATCGAAGCCCAGCCCCAGCCGGTCCAGCAGGCGTAGCCACGGGCCGCGGCGGCCGCCGTGCTCGTCGGCGCGGGCCAGCGCGCGGCGGGTAGCCTGGATCACCGCCCAGCGGGCCGGCTCGGGCGGGAACGGGAGCGGCCGGCTGCGCACGAGCTTGAGCCGCGTGCGGTCGGTGTCCGCGCCGTCGAGCAGGTCCAGCGCGGTGCGGGCCCCGAAGCGGCTCGCCGCCACGCCGAGGCCGGTGTAGCCGACGGCGAAGACGGCGCTGCCGCCGAGCGCGCGGCCGAACGTGACGCAGAAGCGGCTGCACGTGTCGATCGGGCCGCCCCAGGCGTGCGTGACCGCGATCCCCTCGAGCGCCGGGAACGTCGCCAGCAGGTGGTCGTAGAGCAGCGCGAAGCTCTCCGGGCGGCGGTCGAGCCGCGGGCTGACGCGGTTGCCGAAGTGGTAGATCGCGTCGTAGCCGCCGAACAGGACCCGGCCGTCCGGCGTCAGCCGGTAGTAGTGGAACTGGTTGCCGCGGTCGGCGATCCCCTGGCGCCGCTCCCAGCTCAGGTCGGCGCGCTGGGCGGCGGTCAGCGGCTCGGTGACCAGCACGTAGTCATAGACCGGCGCGACGAGCCGGCGGATCGCGCGCGTGAGCGGGGGGTAGGCGCCGGTGGCGAGCAGGACGCGGCGGGCGCGGACGCTCCCGCCCGGGGTCGTGAGCGCGCCGGGCGCGGCGCGGGTGACCGGCGTGCGCTCGTGGATCCCGACGCCGAGCGCGAGCGCCGCCCGCCGCAGGCCGAGCGCCAGCGCCCCAGGGTCGACGAGGCCGACGCCGGTGCGCTGGCGGATGGCGCCGAGATACGTGGGGGAGGCGACCTCGGCGCGCGCCGCGTCGCGGTCGAGCACGTCGGCGTCCCAGCCGAAGCGGCGCAGCAGGGCGACCTCCTCGTGCAGGTCGGTCAGCTCGTGCGGCTGGGTGGCGACGGAGAGCAGGCCGGGCTCCTCCCACGCCGCGTCGATCCGGTGGCGCTCCAGGTCGGCCTTGAGCTCGGCGAGGTTGGCGCGGCCGGCGGCTTCGAGCGCGTCGAGCTCGGCGGCGAAGCGCGACGCGCCGTTGGCCAGCCCGTGGGTCAGCGACGCGTCGACGAACCCGCCGTTGCGCCCGCTGGCGCCCCAGCCGGCCGTCTCGGCCTCCAGCAGCACGACCTCGCGCTCGGGCCGCTCGCGCTTGGCGAGCACGGCGGCCCACAGGCCCGTGAAGCCGCCGCCGACGATCGCCAGGTCCGCCTCGATCGCGCCGCCGAGCGGCGCGGCTTCGGCCGGGCGCGGGCGGTCGAGCCAGAACGGCGTGGTGGAGGCGTCGCGCATCGCGCAGCAGCGTACGCTGCCCGGCTGTGACGTCCTTCGACACCGTGGCGCTCGTCTTCGGGGCGCTGCTGATCGTCGGCGCCCTCGGGTCCGGCCTCGCCCATCGCAGCTTCCTGTCGATGACCGCGGTGTTCGTGGTCGCCGGATTCGTGCTCGGCGACGGGGGGCTCGGCGTGCTCGAGTTCGACGCCGACGGCGCGTTCGTGGAGGACCTGGCGACCGTCGCGCTGATCGTGATCCTGTTCCGCGACGGGCTCGAGGTCGAGGCCGAGATGCTGCAGACCGCATGGCGACTGCCGGCACGCAAGCTCGTCCTCGCGATGCCGATCACCGGCGCGCTCGTCGCGGTCGTCACGCACGCGCTGACCGACCTCTCATGGACCGAGTCGTTCCTGCTCGGCGCGCTGCTGTCGCCGACCGACCCGGTGCTGTCCTCGAGCGTCGTCACCAACCCGCGCGTGCCGCGGCTCGTGCGCCACTCGCTCAACCTCGAGTCGGGGATGAACGACGGCCTGGCGCTGCCGGCGGTGCTCGCCTTCAGCGCCGCGCTGGCCACGAATGCGGACGACTTCGTGTGGTACGAGTTCGTGCTGCAGGACGTCGGGCTCGGGCTCGCGTTCGGCCTCGTGCTGGGCTTGGTCGCGTCGTGGCTGATGCCGCGCGGGCGCGGGATCGTCGGCGCCGGGATCCCGGACCACCACAAGTCGTTGTACGTGCTCGGGGTGGCGTTCGCGACCTACGGGGTCACGGTCGCCGAGCCGAGCGGCAACGGGTTCATCGCCGTCTTCGTGTGCGCGATCACGCTCGGCATCCGCCGCTCCGACCTTGCCCACACGTTCGCCGAGCGCGCCAGCGACATCGTCGAGATCGTCAAGCTCGGCATCTTCGTCGTGTTCGGCGCGCTGCTCACGTTCAGCGGGCTGTTCAACGATGGCTGGGCAGCGGTCGGGATCGTAGCGTTCACGCTGCTGCTGGCGCGGCCGATCGCGATCTGGATCGCGCTCGCGGGCACCCGCCTGGACACCGCCACGAAGGCCTTCATGGCCTGGTTCGGGCCCAAGGGCGTGGCGACGATGACGTTCTCGATCTTCGTGCTCGGTCAGGGCATCGCCGAGGGCGAGCGGATCTTCGACCTTGCGGCGCTGGTGGTCTTCTGCTCGATCCTCGCCCACGGCCTGACCGACACGCCGGGCTCGGAGTGGCTCATTCGCCGCGGTGAGCCCCCGACGCGGGCTTGACCTTCGTCGCGAACCGCGACGGCCGGGCGCGCACGACCGGGTTGTCGATGTCGCCGAGGCGGTCGATGAGCTTGATCCACTGATCGGGCTTGAGGACGGCGTTGATCTGCCGGGCCGCCTTGCGGTTCTCGCCGTACAGCGGGCGCCAGCCGACGTGGATGTGGTCGTCGTGGTCGCCCATCGCGAGCGTGTTGTCGGCGCCGTCGAACGTCATCAGGGAGATGATCTGGTGCGGCTTCATCGTGCCCTGGAGCTTGAGCAGCGCCTGGATCGTCACGTCGGTGATCGAGCCGGGGCCCTGGGTCGAGGGGCGGATGACGATGCCGTTGATCGCGCCGATGTCCATCGCCGTGCCGGTCGTGTGCTCGGAGACGTTGCCAGAGCTCGTCAGGTAGCCGTGGCCGCATTTGAGCGACGTGATCGTCGGCTTCAGGCCCGAGCCGGCGAGGTAGAGCATCGTCGCCAGCACGCGCCGGTCGATCTGGCCGGAGCGGACGTCGCCGAGGCCGCAGCCGTAGATCTGGATCCGCGGGTCGTGCAGCACGCGGCGGATGAGCTGCTCCTTGCTGAGCATCAGCATCTGGCCGATCGACGGGTTCTCCGCGTCCTCGCCGAAGAACGGGTTCTTGCCCTTGGCGCGGTAGATCGCGGTCGACTCGAGCAGCTTCCAGCCGTCGAGGATCGGCTTCGGGTCGATCCGCGGGGCCCCGGCGCCGGCGGGGCGGATCTCGAACAACAGGTGCGGCGCGCTATGCGGCGCGCGCTTGCCGAGGTGGCCGATGATCGTGCCCCCGATCAGGCGGGCGCCCTTCTTGAGCGGGGCGGGGTGGAAGTCGCGGGCGTCGAAGCCGAGCGGCGCGTCCTGGGTCGCCTTGTCGGCGGCCGGCGCGGCGGCGAGCTGCACGTCGCCGCCGGCCGCGCGGGCGGCGGGGCGCTCGGGGTGAGCGAACAGGCGCTCCTTGACAGGCGGCGCGGGCGTCACGCTCGCGGGCTCGACGATCTGCTGCTTGACCTTGTTGGCCGACATCCGCGTCTTCGAAGCGGCCCGCTGCGGCGCGGCGTCCTTGGCGGGCGCCTTGCGGCGCTTTGCGCCTTTGCGCACCGAGCGGTCCTTCGGCGCCGGGTAGGTCTGCTCGACGCTGCCCAGGTGCGCGTAGGTGTAGGTGTTCCCGTAGACGTCCTGGAGCATCACGAAGGCGCCCAGGCGCTTGTTGTGGCCGATCTTGACCACGCGGCCGTCGTTGACCGCGATCACGGGGGCGTTGGGCTTGGAGAAGATCTCGATGTTGCGGCGGGCGTCGTCGGACTCGACGACCATCGCGGCGTTGCCGGTCTTGACCTTGTTGCCCTTCTTCTTGAGCTGGCCGGCGTACGTGGACTTGGCGTGCACCGGGAAGCGGCCCTGCGTGAGGCCCGTGAGCGAGCCGACGAGGTCCCCCGGCAGGCCGCCGATGACCTGCGCCCGCATCAGCACGGAGTCGACGTACCAGTCGGCGTGGTTGTAGGCGAAAACCGCGCGGCGGATGTCGGTGTCGGCCCCGGCGGCGCGCAGGTAGCGCGCGGCCGCGAAGATGGCGTCGACCGGGTTGAACGGGTCCTTGACGCCGTCGCCGTTGGCGTCGACGCCGTACATGGCCCAGGTGGGGGGCATGAACTGCATCCAGCCGACCGCGCCGGCCGACGAGATGTTCAGATTGCGCCCGTAGTCGGTCTCGATCTCGTTGATCGCGGCCAGGACCTCCCAGCGCACGCCGTACTGCATGCCGGCGGCCTGGTAGATCGGCAGGAGGAAGGGCGGGATCCGGAACTTGTCGATGAAGAAGTTCGGCACGCCGACCCGGGCAGCCCCCGGGGTGGCGAGCGAGTAGCTCGGATTGGTCGGCGCGGGAGACCCGTTGGCCCTCGTCAGGGTCGGGGCCGGCACGGCGGGCTGCTCGTGCGATTCCTCACGAGCCGCCTCGCACTCTCGAGCTGACGTTGAGAGTGAGCCTGAGAGGATCTTATCGCCGCACTTGACGATCGAGCCGGCACCGGAATTCCTGTTCGCCTTCTTGCGCTTCTTCTTGCCGTCCGGAGTCGCGGTGGCGTCCGGGGTGGCGGTGGCGGTCGGATCGGCCGTCGCCGTGGCCGTCGCGGTCGCCGTGGGCGTGGCGACCGTGGTCTTCACGGGCGAGGCGGAGGGGCTGGGGGAGGCGGTCTGCGTCGCGGTGGCCGTCGGGGCCGCGGTCGCGACCTCCGTGGGTGCGGCCGACGCGGTGGGCGCCGGCGACGTGATCGGCTCCGGCGTGGCCTCCGCGGCCGTGGGCTCCGGCGACGGCGCCTGCGCGGGAGCGGCGTTGCCCAGCACCGCGGCGAACATCGCAGCTGCGGCCAGGGCGGCCGTGAGGACGCGCCGCATCATGAGCGAGGCGCGTACACGCGCGGGGAGAGGAGGAAGATGGCCGTCACAGGGAGGAGGGCAGGGAGGATCCCGACCCTCAGAAAGTCGGCATCGGAGGGGTCGGTCTTGAGCATCGGGCGTGGGGTCGCGGCCCCACTCGTCCGTTATCGTCGCGATATCAACCTCTACTTGAGGGTGAGATATGGCACAATTTCGGCCATGCCTGACTTCGCGACCCGCCGCGCGACGCTCGACGATGTGGCCTTTCTCGCGGAGACGGTGCGCCAGGGATTCGAGGGCTATGCGGCGTTCTCACCGCGCGGCTGGACGCCGCCGGCGTCCGAGACCGAGGCGGTCGGCATCCGCGAACGGCTGGCCCTGCCCGATGCCTGGTGCGTCATCGCACATGACGGGCCCGACGTGGCCGGCCACGTCGCCTTCACGGCGGGCCGCGAGCGCGACGGCGAACGGGCCCTGATCCCCGGCCTCGCCCACCTGTGGATGCTGTTCATCCGCGAGCCGTGGTGGGGCAGCGGCCTGGCCGGGCTCCTGCACGGGATCGCGATCGCCGAGGCGACGGCGCAGGGCTACGAGGCCATGCGGCTGTTCACGCCGGCCGGCCAGGGCCGCGCGCGGGCGTTCTACGAGCGTGAGGGCTGGAAGACCGACGGCGCCGAGCGCTTCGAGCCGATGCTGGCGCTGGCGCTGGTCGAGTACCGGCGGCGGCTGCGGTAGGCGCCACCTGCCTGCCAGGATCAACCGGCGATGCCGCGCCTGCGAGATTCCCGGCCGTTGGGCGACCGCGCGGCGCCGCTCATCGAGGAGGCGGCGGAGCGCTCGCGCGTATCTATGCGGACGCGGCTCGACCGGCTGCGGCTCTCCTGGCGGTCGATCCTGCAGGCGGGCATCGCCGCCGGCCTGGCGTGGTTGATCGCGACCGACGTCTTCGGGCACAAGCAGCCGTTCTTCGCGCCGGTGGCGGCGATCATCACGCTCGGTCTGACGATCTCCCAGCGCGGGCGGCGGGCGGTCGAGGTCGCGCTCGGCGTCGCCGTGGGGATCGCGGTCGGCGATCTGCTCGTGCTCGGCATCGGCGTCGGCGCGGCGCAGCTCGCGCTCGTGGTGATGCTGGCGATGTCGATCGCGATGTTCCTCGGCAGCGGGCAGATGATGGCCACCCAGGCCGCCGTGTCGGCCGCGCTGGTGGCGACGATCCAGCCGCCGACCAACGGCGTCACGTTCGCGCGGTTCCTCGACGCGCTGGTCGGCGGGACGGTCGCCCTGGTCGTCAGCGGGCTCGTGCTGCCCGCCAACCCGGTGCGGATGGTCCAGCAAGCGGCGAAGCCGGTGCTCGAGGAGCTGGCGGCGACGCTCGACGACATCGCCGCGACGATCCTCGAGCGCGACCGCGGCCGGGCAGAGCGCGCGCTGCTGCGCGCGCGGGCGATGGACCAGCTGCTCGAGCGCTTCGCCGACGCGGTCAACGTGAGCCGCGAGACGACGCGCTTCGCGCCGCCGCGCCGGCGCTTCCGCGGCCAGGTCCAGGACTACGCGGACGCCGCGGGGCGGATCGACCTCGCCGTGCGCAACGTCCGCGTGCTCGCGCGCGGCGCGATCCGCGCTGTCCGGCTCGACGACAACATGCCGCCGCAGACGGCCGAGGCGGTGCGGGAGCTCGCCGCGGCCGCGCGGGCGTTCGCTGCCGCGCTCGAACACTCCGCCGACTACTCGGAGGTCCGGGCCGCGGCCCTGCGCGCGGCCGCGACCGCCACGCTGGTGCTCGAGAGCACCGGCAACCTCTCGGTCAGCGTCGTCGTCGGTCAGGTCCGGTCGACGGCGACCGACCTGCTGGCCGCGACCGGGATGAGCCACGACGACGCCTCCGAGGCGGTCACCCGCGCGTCACGCGAGGCGGCCGAGGCTCACGTCTGATCGACCGGACACCAGTAGGTCGTCCGGCCGCCCACCGTCGCCCGCTCGAGCTCCGCGCCGCAGCGCGGGCAGCGGCCGCCGCGCACGCGGTGCGGCTGCAGATGGCCGGTGTGGGCGCCGCCTTTGCGGATCGCGTCGCGCGTCGCCGCGCGGATCGAGCGGCGCAGCAGGTCGAGCTCCTCGTCCGCGAGGTCGTTCGCGGGGCGCAGCGGGTTCATCCGGGCGCGCCAGAGGATCTCGTCGGCGAGCAGGTTGCCGACGCCGGACACCACGCCCTGGTCGAGCAGCCGCGCCTTCAGCGGCGCGCCGCTGCGGGCGAAGCGCTTGCGGAACTCCGCGCGGCCGACCTCTGCAGCGTCGGGGCCGACGTGGGAGAAGTCAGGCGCCAGCACCGCACGGCCGAGGCGGCGCTTGTCGCGCAGCGCCATCCGGCCGCCGCCGGCGAACTCGATCGAGAAGCGGTCCCACAGCCGGGGTGCCTCCGCCTCGTCGACGGTGATCCGGCCTGCCATGCCGAGGTGCAGGCCGAGCTCCGGCCCGCCGTCGGTCTCCACCCACAGGAACTTGCCGCGCCGGTGGGTGGAGACGATGCGATGGCCGACCAGCGCGGCCGCGATCTCGCCGGGCGCGCGGGGACGGCAGACGTAGGTGTCGCTGTCGTCGACCGCGACGATCTCGCGCCCGATCACCCGGTCGAGCTGCTGGCGCGCGCGCTCGGCCTCGGGCAGCTCAGGCAACTAGGACGCCGCTGCGGCGATCGCCTGATCCACGGCGTCCGGCGCGAGCACGGCTTCGATCACCATCACGGCGGCGCCGATCACGCCGGCGCGGTCGTCGAGGGTGGAGCGGGCGATGCGGATGCTGCGGGTGGCCAGGGCGGTGGAGCGGCGGTAGACGACTTCGCGCACGCCGGCGAGTAGGTGTTCGTCGGCGTGGGCGATGTCGCCGCCGATGACGATCAC
>DATDKF010000059.1:0-20788 GCA_036520135.1 Solirubrobacteraceae bacterium | reverse complement strand
CTACACCGACCTGGCGATGATGGCCGGCGTCGCCACCACCTGCGAGGAGTGCGAGGGAAAGCGGTTCCAGGCCGAGGTCCTCGAGTACAAGCTCGGCGGCAAGGACATCAGCGAGGTGCTCGCGATGCCGGTCACCGAGGCCGAGGCGTTCTTCGGCGACGGCGAGGCGCCCACCCCGGCCGCGCACAAGATCCTCGTCCGGCTCGCTGACGTCGGGCTCGGCTACCTCAGCCTCGGCCAGCCGCTCCCCACGCTGTCCGGCGGCGAGCGGCAGCGGCTCAAGCTGGCCACCCACCTGGGTGAGAAAGGCGGAGTCTACGTCCTCGACGAGCCGACCACCGGCCTGCACCTCGCCGACGTCGAGCAGCTGCTCGGCCTGCTCGACCGGCTCGTCGACTCGGGCAAGTCGGTCATCGTCATCGCGCACCACCAGGCGGTCATGGCGCACGCCGACTGGATCATCGACCTCGGCCCCGGCGCCGGCCACGACGGCGGCCGGATCGTCTTCGAGGGCACACCCGCCGACCTCGTCGCCGGGCGGGCGGGAATCCCATCCCTCACCGGCGAGCACCTCGCGGCCTACGTCGGCGCCTGACCGAGGCCTTCGACCCGTCCCACTCGATCCGTAGCGGGGCTGGTCGACAGGTCGAATAGGCGCGGTGTGCCACGATTTCGGAGGTGACCAGCAGACCCGTCGCAGCGCAGCACCTGAGCGACCTCGCGCGGCTGCGCCGCGTCCGCGACCGGATCGACCGGGAGTACGCGCAGCCGCTGGACGTCGAGGCGCTCGCCCGCGGCGCGTACATGTCGGCCGGACACCTCAGCCGCCAGTTCCGGCTCGCCTACCGCGAGTCGCCCTACAGCTACCTGATGACGCGGCGCATCGAGCGCGCGATGGCGTTGCTGCGTCGTGGCGACCTCAGCGTCACCGAGGTCTGCTTCGCGGTCGGCTGCTCGTCGCTGGGCACCTTCAGCACGCGCTTCACCGAACTGGTCGGCGTGCCGCCCAGCGTCTATCGGCGCCACGCGGCGCGCGCGACGGCGGGGATGCCGTCGTGCGTCGCGAAACAGGTGACCAGACCGGTCAGGAATCGAGAAGCGCCGGCCCCCGCGCCGCAGCTAGCGTGACCGCCATGGGTATCACCATTCACTCGAGCTTCCTCCCGCACAACGACCCGGACGCCTCCCTGGCCTTCTACCGCGACACCCTCGGCTTCGAGGTCCGCAACGACGTCGGATACGAGGGGATGCGCTGGATCACGGTCGGCCCTGCCGACCAGCCCGACACGTCCATCGTCCTGCACCCGCCGGCCGCCAACCCCGGCATCACCGACGACGAGCGCCGCACCATCCTCGAGCTGATGGCCAAGGGCAGCTACTTCGGCGTCAACCTCGCTACCGCCGACCTCGACGGCGCCTTCGCGAAGCTGGAGGCCAGCGGCGCCGAGGTCGCCCAGGAGCCGACCGAGCAGCCGTACGGCGTCCGCGACTGCGCCTTCCGCGACCCTGCGGGCAACATGCTCCGCATCCAGGAGCTGCGCTGAGCCCTCCGGCAAGCTCCATCGCCCTCCGATCGACAACGACATGTCGCCGGCGGCAATCCTCAGCGCGCGCGTGCTCGTCGACCTGGGCGACGGCCGCCTGACGTTCCGCGTGGCCGCGAGCGTGGAGGCGGAAGCCCTGGTGGATCAGGGCGTACGGTCGTGCGCAGGAGGTAGCCGGTTCGGTCGCGGCGGCCGATCCGCGACGATGACGAGGTGACAGAGCGGACGCTCATCCGCGCCCGAGCCGGGGACGAGGACGCGTTCCGCGAGCTCACGGACCCCTACCGGCGCGAGCTCCAGCTCCACTGCTACCGGATCCTCGGCTCCCTGCACGACGCCGAGGATCTGGTCCAGGAGACGCTGCTCGCCGCCTGGCGCGGGATCGAGCGCTTCGAAGGCCGAGGCTCGGTGCGCGCCTGGCTCTACCGCATCGCGACGAACCGCTGCCTGAACCTGCTGCGCGACCGCGGCCGCCGCCCGCAGGAGGTACCGCGGGTACCAGAGCCGCCCGAGCCGACCCGCCGCAGCGACCCGACCTGGCTCGAGCCATACCCCGACGCACTGCTCGACGGAATTGCGGACACGGCACCCGGGCCCGAGGCACGCTACGAGCTGCGCGAGGCGGTCGGGCTCGCGTTCGTCGCGGCGCTCCAGCATCTTCCGCCGCGCCAGCGGGCGGTGCTCGTGCTGCGCGACGTGCTCGGCTTGCGCGCGGCCGAGGTGGCGGACATGCTCAAGAGCAGCGAGACGGCGATCAAGGGCGCGCTGCAGCGCGCGCGGGCGGCGCTCGACACCCGCCTGCCGGCCGGCGGCCGCGAGCGCGCATCGCTGCCGAGCTCCAGGCGCGAGCGCGAGCTCGTCGGCCGCTTCGTCGACGCGGTCGAGCGCGGCGACATCGACGGCGTCGTCGCCATGCTCACCGCGGACGCCTGGCTCACGATGCCGCCGTTGCCCTACGAGTACCAGGGCCACGCGGCCATCGCCGCGTTCCTGCAGGACCGGGCGCGCGTGCGCGGCGTTCCCCTCCGGCTCGTGGCTACGCGGGCCAACGGTCAGCCCGCGTTCGGCTGCTACCTGCCGGACCCGCAGACGGCGATCGCCCACCCCTACGGACTGCTGGTGCTCACGCTGCAGGGGGACAGCATCTCGGCGATCACCTGGTTCTTCGAGCACAGCCTCTTCCCCGACTTCGGGCTCCCCCGAACACTTCACGAGACTTGACAGCGAATTGTCGTTATGACATCGTGTTGTCATGTCCAATCGAACCGTGCATGTCGCCGTCTACGACGGCCTCGCCGACGCCGAGGTCGGTCATCTCCTCACCGAACTGCACACGGGGCGCTTCACCGGAACTCCGTTCGACGTCGTGACCGTCGCCGAGTCGCGCGACCCGGTGACGACGATGGGCGGCATCCGGATCGTGCCCGACGCGCTGCTCGCCGAGCTCGAGCCGGCCGACAGCGCGCTGCTCGTCCTGCCCGGCTCCGAGATGTGGGACGCCGGGGGCGGAGCGCCGTTCGCCGCCGCGGCCGAGCGGTTCCTCGACGCCGGCGTCCCGGTCGCCGCGATCTGCGGCGCGACCGCCGGTCTCGCCAGGGCGGGCCTGCTCGACAACCGCAGCCACACGAGCGCGGCCGCGGAGTATCTCGCGGCGACCGGCTACGCCGGCGGCGACCGCTACGTGGACGAGCGGGCGGTCGTCGACGGCGACCTCGTGACCGCCGGCCCGCAGTCACCGGTGCAGTTCGCCCGGGCGACGATGGACCGCCTCGCGCTGGCCTCTCCCGAGATCCTCGAGGCCTACGAGGGCGTCTTCCACCGGGCCGACCCGGCGGCCTTCTACGCGCTGGCGCAGGGCGCCGCGTGAGCGCAGCCGCCGGCGTTCCGCCCCGCGCGGACTGGCCCGATCCGCCTCCGCGAACCGAAGGCGGCGCGGCGCTGACGCAGGCCATCGTGGAGACGTTCCGGCTCAACGGGCGGCTGATGGACATCGCCCAGCGACTGGCCCGGGAAGGCGGCCTCACGGCGACGGAGTGGCGGGTGCTCGGCGGCGTGCTCGACGAGCCCCACAGCGTGGCCGAGGTCGGCCGCCGGATGGGAATGACCAGGCAAGGGGTGCAGCGCGTCGCCGACCAGCTCGTCGACCGCGGCCTCGCCGAATACCGGCCCAATCCTGCGCACCGACGCGCCAAGCTGCTGGCCTGCACGCAAGCCGGATACTGGGCGATCCGGCAGATCGCGCTCGTGCAGCACCCGTGGGCCGACGCGATCGGAGCGCGCATCGGCGCCGCCGAGCTGCGCGAGACGGTCGCGACGATCCAGCGGATCATCGCGACGCTCGAGGCCGCAGCGGTCGCGCCGACAGCCTGAGATGGTTTGTTAGGGTACGTTCCCTAACAATGAGGAGGCCGAGATGGTGATCGCGGTGGCCGGTGCCACAGGCAACGTCGGCGGCGCGCTCGTGGAAATCCTCGCCCGCGAGGGCCACGAGGTGCGCGCGATCGTGCGGCGCGCGGGTGCGCTTCCAGCGGGCGTGACCGCGGTGGAGGGCGACCTCAACCGGCCGGACGGCCTGGGCGCGGCGCTCTCCGGAGCTGAGGGCGCCTTCCTGCTCAGCGGCTACGACGACGCCGGCCTCGTGGCCGCGCTGCGGCAGGCCGGGGTGCGGCGCGTCGCGCTGCTGTCCGGCAGCGCCACGTCGACCGGCGACCTGACGAACGCGGTTGCGGCATACCAGATCCGCTCCGAGCAGGCGCTGCGCGAGTCGGGCCTCGGCTGGACGTTCCTGCGCCCCAACGCGTTCATGTCGAACACGCTGCAGTGGGCGCCGGCGATCCGCGCCGGCAAGCCCGTTGTGGCGCCGTTCGCGGACGTCCCGATCGCCGCCAACGACCCCGCCGACATCGCCGCCGTCGCGGCCGTGTCGCTGGTTTCGGGCAAGTTCGACGGCGTCGCGCACCGCATCACCGGCCCCGAGGCGCTGCTGCCGCGCGAGCGGGCAGCGATCCTCGGCGACGTCCTCGGCCGCGAGGTGGCGTTCCGGGCGCAGGGGAACGACGAGGCGCGCGCGGAGATGAGCGCCGCGATGCCCGCCGAGTACGTCGACGCGTTCTTCGACTTCTACGTGAACGGGGCGATCGACGAAACGTCGGTGCTGCCGACGGTCGAAACGGTCACCGGCAGAGCGCCGCGCACGTTCCGCGAGTGGGCGGAGGCGAACACGGACGCGTTCCGGTGAGCCCGCGCCCCCGCCGGGCGGCGGCCGACTCGCGCGCCCACGTCCTCGAGGTCGCGCACGAGCTGTTCTACTGGCAGGGGATCCGGGGCACCGGCGTCGACGCGATCGCCGCGGCGGCCGGCGTCGCGCCGACCACGCTCTACCGCCTCTTCGCGTCCAAGGACGAGCTCGTCGGAGCGTACGTCGAGCGCGCCGCCGAGGCGTACCGCACGTGGTTCGACGACGCGCTCGGGCCGGCCGAGGACCCCGCTCGGGTGCGCATCCGGCGGCTGTTCGACGCGCTCGATGACCAGGTCCAGCCCGACCGCTGCCGCGGCTGCCCGTTCCTGATGGCGCTGAGCGAGCTCCCGGATCCCAACCATCCCGGGCACCGGCACGCGGCGGCGCTGAAGGCGTGGGTCCGGGAGCGCTTCCGCGAGCTCGCCGGCGCCCGCGGCGACGCCGTCACGCTCGTCTTCGAGGGCGTCTACGCCTCGACGCAGGCGCTCACGGCGGCCGGGCCGGCGCGCGCCGCCGGTCGTCTCGTCGACGACCTCCTCGGGTAGGAGAAGGGCATGGACAAGCCAAGCGAGAGACGGGGCGGGACCAGACCGGACGACGACGAGGCGCGCGCGAAGGGCGAGTGGGCCGAGACGTCGCAGGACGGGATCGTGCCGGCCGAGCTGGGCGGGTCGGACGCGCCACCCGAGCTGCTCGACGAGGACCCGCAGCTCGGCAGCCGCGTCCTCGGCCGCCCCGCCGACGACGAGCCCGCGACCGCAGCCGGGATCGACCCGCACGCCGGCGACAACGCCGACGCGGTGAGCGACGGCGGCCCGGCCGTGCCGGACGACGCCGAGCCCGACCTCAAGGACGTGGCCGCCGCGGCCCGCGAAGCCCGCAAGGACGACGCCTGATCGAGCTGCTGCACGGCCGCTGGTCGATCGAGCGCCGGCTGTATGACCGGCGCTCCGGCCGCCGCGGCGCGTTCGCGGGCACGGCCGGCTTCGCGCCCGACGGCGACGGGCTGCGCTGGTCCGAGCGCGGCCGGATCCGCTTCGGCACCCACGACGGCCCGGCCGGGCGCGAGCTCTCGATCGCGCCCGCCGGCGACGGTTGGCTGGTGACGTTCGCCGACGGGCGGCCGTTCCACGCGCTCGATCTCACGGCCGGCGCGTGCGCCGTCGAGCACCGGTGCGGCGACGACCGCTACGACGGCGCGTACCGCCTCACCGGGCCCGACACGCTCGAGGTCGACTGGCGCGTGACCGGGCCGCGCAAGGACCTCGAGATCAGCACGACCTACCGCCGGATCGGCCGGGCGGTCACGCGCCCGGTGACGGCGCGCTGAGCACGAGCGACTGCCCGAGCGCGTCGAACAGCTGCTCGGTGCCCTCCTGGCGCTGCTCGGGCGTGTCGTGGTCGTCGAGGTACGCGCCCTTCTCCGTGTAGACGAGCCGCGTCCCGTCTCCCGCCCGCGACAGCTCGACCGTGCCGAGCGAGACGGAGATCCGCGTGTCGCCCATGTACATGTCGTAGGCGTAGACGATCCGCTCGTCCTCGACGATGTCGTGATAGCGCGCCTCGTAGAGGAACGTCGCGCCATCCACGTCGCCGCGGTTGACCTCCTTGCCGCCGACGCGGAAGTCGAGCTCGAAGTCCTCGGACCCCTCCGGGCCGCCGAACCACAGCGCCTTGGCCTTGGGGTCGGCCCACGCCTGGAAGACGCGCGCCGGGGAGGCGGGGTAGGTGCGCTCGACGACGAACGTGGCGTGGGTGACGGATCGGTCGGTCATGCGGGGCTCCCTTGGTCGAGGTATGCGCCCAACCGGTCGAGCCGGCGCTCCCAGCTCGTGCGGCGGTCGCCGATCCATTGCTCGGCGAGACGCAGCGCCACCGGCTCGACCTGGCACGTGCGCACGCGGCCGACCTTCTCGGTCCGGACGAGCCCGCTGGACTCGAGCACCTGGAGGTGCTGGAGCACGGCGGGCAGCGACATGGCGAGCGGCTGCGCGAGCTCCGACACCGAGGCCGGTCCGCGCGTGAGCCGCTCCACCATCTCGCGCCGGCTCGGGTCGGCGAGCGCGCCGAACACGCGATCGAGGGTGGCGCCTTGGTTAGGCATGTGCTTAAGTATTGCTGACGGAGCGGCTGTGTCAAGGTGTGGCGGAGTGTACCCTCCGCTTTAGTGGAGTAGATGCTCCGGTTGTGCTACCGTCGACAACATGAACCGGAGCGAGAACTCTCACTTCAATCCGTGGCTGGCGACGATCGTGGTCTGCCTCGGGCAGTTCATGGTGGTCCTCGACGCGACGATCGTGAACGTCGCCCTCCCCTCGATCCAGGGCGACCTCGGCATCTCCGACGATTCGCTGCAGTGGATCGTCAACGCCTACACGCTGCTGTTCGGCGGCTTCCTGCTGCTCGGCGGCCGCGCCGCCGACCTGATCGGCCGGCGCACGCTGTTCATCGCCGGCGTCACCGTCTTCTCGGCCGCCTCTTTCCTGAACGCGCTCGCGAGCTCCGAGGCGATGCTGATCGGCGGCCGCGCACTCCAGGGCCTCGGCGGCGCGCTGCTCTCCCCGGCCGCGCTCGCGGTCATCATGACCTCCTTCGACGAAGGCGCGGCGCGCACGAAGGCGCTGTCCGTGTGGGCGGCGATCGCCTCCGGCGGCAGCGCCGCCGGACTGCTGCTCGGCGGCGTGCTCGTCGAGGCGCTGTCGTGGGAGTGGATCTTCTTCGTCAACGTGCCGATCGGCATCGCGATCGTGTTCGCCGCGCTGCGGCTGGTGCCGAACTCGCGCGTGCAGGCCGCGCGGCGGCACTTCGACCTTGCGGGTGCGATCTCTGTCACGGGCGGGCTCGTCGTGCTCGTCTACGCGATCGTGCGCGCGCAGGCGTGGGGCTGGGGTTCCGCCCAGACGCTCGGTCTCGGCGCCGTCGCGCTCGCCCTGCTCGGCGCGTTCGTCGCGATCGAGCGCCGCTCGCCGGCGCCGCTCGTGCGGCTCGGCCTGTTCCGGATGCGCTCGCTGGCCACGGCCAACGGCGTGTTCCTGATCGTTATGGGCGGCCTGTTCGGGATGTTCTTCTTCGCGACGCTGTACCTGCAGAACATCCTCGGCTACTCGCCGCTGCAGACCGGCTTCGCGTTCCTGCCGGTGACCGCCGGGATCATCATCGGCGCCACGCTCGCGCAGCAGTTGATCCCCCGCCTGGGCGTGCGCGCGGTGATGCTGTCCGGGCTCGCGCTCGCCGCCGGCGGCCTGGCGCTGCTCGCGGCGACGACCCGCGTGGGCGGCGGCTACCTCGGCGTGCTCGCCGGGCTGCTGGCGATGGCGACCGGCATGGGGCTGACGTTCGTGCCGATGACGCTGGTGGCGACGACGAACGTCAGCGAGGACGACGCCGGCCTCGCCTCCGGCATCTTCAACACGTCCCAGCAGGTGGGCGGCGCGCTCGGCCTCGCGGTGTTGTCGACGCTCGCTGCCAGCCGCACCTCGAATCTGCTGGCGGACGGCATGGAGCGCCAGCACGCGCTGGTCGAGGGCTTCCAGCTCGCGTTCATCGTGGCCGCGGCGCTGCTCGCCGTCGGCGCGATCCTCACGGCCGCCCTGCTGCGCCGCAGCGACGTCGAACGGATCGAATCGGGTGAAGCCGTTCCCGTTCCCGCATAGTCTTCCGTCCATCGCCACGATCCAGGAGAGTTCCCCGGCGCTGCGCGCCGACGCCGCCCGCAACCGGGTGCGGATCCTCACCGCGGCCCAGGCCGTGTTCGCCGAGCGCGGCCTGGACGCGTCGACCGCCGAGATCGCGCGGCGGGCGGGCGTCGGCGAAGCGACGCTGTTCCGCCGCTTCCCGAGCAAGGACGACCTGATCGTGGCGATCCTCGCCGAGCACATGGACGGCGTCATCGCCACGGCCGAGAGCTGCTTGGAGGAGCCGGACCCGTGGCAGGCCGTCGAGCGCTTCTTCGAGGAGATCGTCGAGCAGCAGGTGCACAACCAAGGTGCGCTCGACGCGGTCAAGGACGAGTGCATGGGCCGGCCCCCGCTGGCGGCCCGGCGCAAGCGGATCATGGAGCTGATCGGCCGGCTCGTGCGCCGCGCCCAGGACGCCGGCGTGGTCCGTGACGACATCACCGCGCCCGACCTGGCCATCCTCACGGCGGCCGCCGGCTCGGTCAGCGGGATCGCCTTCCCCGGCCTGCGGCCCGACCTGTGGCGGCGCTACCTCGGCGTCATTCTCGACGGGATCCGCCCCGAAGGCGCGACGAAGCTCCGCCCCCCGCCGCCGCCGCGGCGGGTGTTCGAGTGACCGCGGTCAGCTCCGCGACGTCAGCGTGATGTTGAAGAACGGGCCGCCGAGCGGGGCCATCAGCCGCACCCACAGCAGCACATAGGCCTCGGCGCCCCGTGCCCCGGTGATGTCGCCGAGGTCGATCACGCGCTCGGCGGGCCAGCCCAGCTCGCCGAGCAGCGCCCGTGCGTGGTCCTTCGCGCCGTCGTCGTCGCCGCACACGAACACGACGTGGTCGCCGGGCACGCTCGCAGGATCGACCATCACGGCCGCGGTGATCGTGTTCAGCGACTTGACGACGCGCGCGGCGGGCGCCGCGCGCTGAATGCGCTCGCCCAGGCTGTCGTCGCTGCCGGTGAACAGCGCCGCTCCCGACCCGGAGCGCATCAGCGGGTTCGTGGTGTCGATGATCAGCTTGCCGGCGAGGTTGGCCTCGCCCGCGGCCGCCAGCGCGTCGAGCGCCCCCGCGCCGTTCGTGCAGCAGAACAGCACCTCGCCGTGCGCCGCGGCGTCGGCGTACTCGACCTTGTCGTCGCCCGCCGTCCGCGAGCCGACGCGCACGTCGTGCCCGAGCTCGGCCAGCTTGCCCGCGATCGCCCGGCCGACCGTCCCGGTGCCCAGCACCCCGATCCTCATGCCCTCACATCCTTTGCCGGCTCTTCACTTGCGGTTGGGGGGCGCTTGGCCCCCGGCTGGAGAGGCTACGGACATGAAGATCGCACGTACCGCCACACCACTCCTCCTGGTCGTCGCCGCAGTCGCCGCCGCGCCGGCCAGCGCCGCGGCGCGGCAGTTCGAGGGCCGCATCGTCTCGGTCAACCGCGCCGCCCACACGTTCCGCATCCACGACAGCGAGCGCGGGACCAAGCGCATCAAGGTCACCGCCAACACGCGCTTCGAGCGCATCAACGGCTTCGCGGGCCTGAAGGCCGGCATGCGCCGGATCGAGGTCACCGCCCACCGCTCCAACGGCCGCTGGGTGGCCACCGAGGTCGAGCGCTCCGGCGGCGGCGGCCAGCACGGCGGCGGCGGGGACGACGACTGACGGTCACACCGACGGCAGGGCGTCGGTCGGCGACAGGCGCGCAGCGCCGGGTACAGCCCGGCGCTTCGCGCCGATCGCCGTCGTCGACGACCAGGATTCGCACGGCGTCGTCGTGGGCGGCGAAGCTGAAGGGTGGTAAGAGTCCGGCCATGCCACATCGCCGCGGCGAGCGCCGACGCGGGCGGCACCGTCATGTACGGCCCGCTCGACGTTATGGGCCAGGGTCGGATGCCCGTGGCGTCGGACCCCGAGGGCGCGGTGTTCGGCATCTGGCAGCCGCAGGCCCACACGGGCGCCCAGCTCGTCAACGAGAACGCGACGCTGACGTGGAACGAGCGGATGACGCGCGACCTTGACGGGACCAAGCGCTTCTACAACACCGTGTTCGGCATCGGGTTCGAGGGCCTGCCGGAGATGCCGGACGGCTCCTACCAGCTGCTCAAGGTCGGGGACGCCATCGTGGGTGGGATGTTCCGGATGCCCGACGACGTGCCGGCGGAGGCGCCGCCGCACTGGCTGGCGTATTTCTGGGTCGACGACGTCGACGCCGGCTTCGAGCGGGTGCGCGAGCTCGGCGGCCAGGTCCTGCGCGAGCCGGTCGACTCGCCCTACGGGCGCTACGCGCCGGTGCAGGATCCGCAGGGCGCCACGTTCTGCCTGATCCGCGGCGCGACCTGAAACGACGGAGGCCCCGCACTTGCGGGGCCTCCGAAAGCGGTGCGTCAGGCGCCTGCGGGTTGCTCCGAGTCGCCGCCGTAGTTCAGCGCCTTGACGGCGACGAACGCGGCGGCGGCCGCGCCCGCGACGAACAGCGGGATCTTCTTGACCACCGGCGTGCGCTTGGCGGCCTGGTAGACGGCCGTGCCCGTCGCGGCCTTCTTCGCGCCCTTGGCCGCCTTGCCCGCGGCCTTGAACTTGAGGTAGGTGCCCAGCACGTCGGCGGCCTGGGCCTTGCGGCTCTTGCGTCGTCGTAGCGTCATGCTCGGACCGTACCCGACCCGGCGGCGCGCTAGGCGAGAAGCGGCGCAGGCGCCGCGGCGGCCTCCTACCATCGCTGCGGAGAGGGGGATGGGCTGAGACGACGCTTCGAGAGACGCCGGCCGCCGATCCTCGACGTCATCGCCGCGTGGGAGGACGGGCCGCCACCGGCGCTGCCCGACGAGGTGCCGGACGACGGTCGCACGATCCGCTGGGGCGCGGGCGCGCTTGACGGCATGACCGCGCGTGCCGGCGACCCCGCCCGCGAGCTGGCGCGCGGCGCCGCGCTCGCCGGGCTGATCGAGCGGGCCGCCAACGGCGACGAGGCCGCGCGCGGCGCGCTGTACGAGGCGGCGCGCGGCGAGGGCATCGTGCTCGCGCTGGACGAGGCGCTGGACGCGCTCGCGCGTGCGAGCGTCGGCGCCGGCCCGGTGGCCGAGCTGGGGCGGCGGATGCTGCGCGAGGCCGAGCATCGCGAGCCGCTCAAGCTCGCGGTGGCGCTCGTGGGGCGCGCCGGCGGCCGCGACGACATCCCGCTCCTGGAGACGCTCGCCCGCCACGACGAGTTCAGCGTCGTCGCCGGCGCCGCGCTCGCGAGCCTGCTCGACGACCCCGTGCAGGCGTGGTGGCGCGTCGGCTGTCTGGCGACCGGCTGGGGGAAGGTGGAGGCGGTCGCGCGGCTGGCCGCGGTGCCGGACCTGCCCGCCGACGCATGCGCCTGGATGCTGCGCCACGGCTGCGAGAACGACGTGATGCCCGAGTACCTGGCGTACGCGTGCGCCATGGCGGGCGGGCTCGAGACCGCGCTCGAGGGGTTGGTCGACGACGAGCTGCTCGACGGCGCGTGCACGATCGTCCGCGCGCTGGTCAACGGCGGCCCCGCCGAGGACATCGGCGACTACGAGCCGGGACCGCGGGTCGCCGCCGCGGTCGTCGAGCTCGTGGCCGAGCGCCCGCCGAGCCTCGTGCGCCTCGGCGCGGTCGTCGACATCCGCCGCTGGGCCGAGGACTTCGAGGAGCACGTGGCGATCGCCGAGCGCTGCGGGCGGGTGCTCGACCGCGCCGAGGGCCACGCGTTCGTGGTCGAGCGGCTGGCACGGCCGGACGAGATGCTGGAGGTGTGGTCGATCGCCGAGGCGATGGGGCTCGACCCGTGGGAGGCCGGCTGGGCGCACCTGCAGTCCGCGCCCGCGGACTCGCACCTCTACCACCGGCTCGCGCGCACGCCGGTGCCGGCCCGCTGGGCACGGCTCGTCACGTTCGCCGAGCGCTCGCTGCCGCTCGACGAGCTGGCGTCGGGACCCGAGGACCGCCTGTTCGCGCCCGACGGGCAGCGCGAGGCCGCGCTCGCCCTGGCGGCGCTCGTGCAGGAGATGCGCCACGGCCGGTGGTCCGCGCCGCTGCTCGCCGCCGCGCTGCTCAGCCCGGTGATCTCGACGCGCAACGCCGCGCTGCACGCGCTGGCGTCCGTGCCCGCCGATACGTGGGGCGCGGCGGTGAGGTCGGCGCTGCGGCGGCTGGCGATCGAGGAGCCGGTCGAGGACGTGCGCGTGCGGGCACGCGAGCAGCTGGCGCGGTGAGCCTCTCAGCAACGCCGGACTAGCCTGGAACGGGTGCCTCGCCTCGTGATCGGCGCGACGGCGCTGGTACTGCTGGTCGCCGCCGTGGCCGCAGTGCTGGCCCGGACCGACCCGCCCGCCACGGTCGCCGTGGTGCCGACGCCGCCCGGCAAGGCGGGCGAGGACGTCGCGCCGGTGGCGGACCCGTTCGCGTGGGATCCGCGGCGCGCGCAGGACTTCGCGCGCCGCGCGGCGGCGGGCAACAGCCATCTGCTGTACTCGCTGTCGCCGGGCGGCGTCGTGGCGAGCGCGGAGCGGACCGCGCGCTGGCGGCCGCAGGTCGAGCGGGCCGCGAAGCAGGCCGGCGTGGGCGCCGACACGCTCGAGGGGCTGGTGTTCCTGGAGAGCGCCGGCCGTGAGGACGCGCGGGCGCCCGGCGGGCTCGAGTCCGCCGTCGGGCTCACGCAGATCCTCGCCGAGACCGGCCAGAACCTGCTCGGCATGCGCATCGACGTCGCGGCGAGCACGCGCCTGACCCGGAAGATCGCCCGCGCCGAGCGCCGCGGCCGGACGCGCCGCGCGGCCGCGCTCCGGCGCCGGCGCGCGCAGGTGGACCCTCGCTTCGACCCCGCGCAGGCGCTCGCCGGCACGGCGCGATACCTCGCGCTCGCCCGCCAGCGCTTCGGCCGCGAGGACCTCGCGTTGGTCTCCTACCACATGGGGATCGGCAACCTCGAGGACGTGCTGCGCGACTACGGCGCCGGGGCGATGCCGTACGTGCAGCTCTACTTCGACTCCACGCCGACCCGTCATCGCCGCGCATACCGGCGGCTCGCGAGCTTCGGCGACGATTCGTCGAACTACTGGTGGAAGATCCTCGCCGCCGAGGAGATCATGCGGCTGTACCGCGACGACCGCGGCGAGCTCGTGCGCCTCGCGACGTTGCAGGCGGCCAAGGCGTCGGCCGAGGAGGTGCTGCACCCGCTCGACGAGACGCACGCGTTCGTCACGCCCGGCGACCTCAAGCACGCGTGGGACGAGCGCGCCGTCGTCCCCTTCCCGGCCGACGAGGCGGTCACCGGCCTGCGGCGCGACGCCCGGATGGGCGAGCTGGCCCGCCGCCTGCACCAGCCCCCGTCGCTCTATCGCGGCCTCCGGCCCGAGGCGCTCGCGATGGCGCTCTACATCGGCGCGCAGGTGCGCGCGCTCAGCGGCCAGGCGCCGCTGGTCGTCACCTCGACGGTCCGCGACGCCGACTACCAGGCGGCGCTCGTGAAGCGCAACGGCGAGGCCACCCGCAACTTCTCCCTGCACACCACCGGCTGGGCCTTCGACGTCGAGCGCCGCTATCAGTCGCGCGCCCAGGCGCTGGCGTTCCAGTTCGAGCTCGACCGGCTGCGGTCGCTCAACGCGATCGCCTGGGTGCGCGAACCCGACGCGATCCACATCACCGTGTCGAGCGACGCGCAAGTGCTTCTTCCGCTGCTCGAACGTGTGAACATCGACCCACCGTGACCGACGCCATCCGCACACCCGATCAGCCGCTCGAGGGCCTGCCCGGCTTCGAGTGGGAGCCGCGCTACCGCCAGGTCGACGGCCTGCGGCTCGCCCACGTCGACGAAGGCGACGGCCGGCCGGTGGTGATGTGGCACGGCGAGCCGACGTGGGGCTTCCTGTGGCGCAAGGTCGCCCGCCCAGTGCTCGACGCCGGCCACCGCGTCGTGCTGCCCGACCTCGCCGGGTTCGGGCGCTCGGACAAGCCGATCGATATCGACTGGTACTCGTACGACCGCCACGTCGCGGTGGCGGCCACGCTGCTGGAGGACCTCGACCTACGCGGGGCGACGTTCGTGGTGCACGACTGGGGCGGACCGATCGGACTGCGCCTGGCCGTCGAGCACCCGGAGCGCGTCGACCGGCTCGTGGTGATGGATAGCGGCCTGATCACCGGACGCCAGAAGATGAGCGACAGCTGGCACACGTTCGCCGACTTCGTGCGCCGCACCGAGGACCTGCCGATCGGCCTGCTCGTGCGGCGCGGCTGCCACACCGATCCCGGCGACGACGTGGCCGCGGCGTACGACGCGCCGTTCCCGAACGCCGCCGCCAAGGCCGGCGCCCGGGCGTTCCCCGAGCTGCTGCTGCAGGGCCCGGAGACCGCGGACGCGCAGGCCGGCCGGCGCACGCTCGACGCGCTGCGCGAGGACCGCCGGCCGCTGCTGATGCTGTGGGGGGCCGACGACCCGGTGCTCCCGCCGTCGGTCGGCGAGGCGTTCGCGGGCGCGCTCGGCCGGCCGGCGCCCCGCGTGCTCGAGAACGCCGGCCACTTCCTGCAGGAGGATCGCGGCGAGGACGTCGGCGCCGCGATCGCCGAGTGGCTGGACTAGCGGTTTCGCGGCGCGTACCGGTGGTGAAACATCAGTGCGTTGCCGTCCGGGTCGTGGAAGATGGCCATGTGGCAGACGCCGGAGTCGATCGTGTCCGCCGCGAACTCGACGCCCTTGGACTCGAGATCGGCGCGAGCGGCGTGGGTGTCCTGCACCTGCAAGGCGATCGGGCTGGGGTTGGTGGCGAACTGCATCCCGAACGCTTCGGCCTCCATGACGGCGATCGTGAGGTTGCCGGTCTCGAACTCGACGCCCGGCGACTTGCCGTAGCGGGCGCCGACCGGCAGGCCCAGCACGCCGCCGTAGAACGCCTCGGCGGCCTCGATGTCCTTGGTGGCGACGACGACGAAGTCGACGCCGGTGACGAGAGTGCTCATGGGTTTCGCTCCAGTTGCTCGGAGAGTCGGTCGAACGCGCTGGCCAGCCCGCCCTCGGCCGCGGGGTGGGTCGCTTCCGTGCGGAACGTCATCTCGGTGCGGCCGTCGCCGAGGTCGGTGAACGTGACGGTGGCCGGGCCGAAGGACAGCCGCTCGGGCTCGACCACCTCGCTGTAGGTGGTCTCGAGCGGCATCTCGCGGCCGTCCTCGACGTTGACCGAGTTCAGCCGGAACACGCCGCCGGGCCGGACGTCGAGCGTGACGCTCTCCGGCGGCGTGGACCAGCCGCGCTTGCCCCACCAGCGGGCGATCTGCGCGGGGTCGGTCCAGGCCGCCCAGACGCGCTCGCGCGGGGCGTCGAAGATCCGCGTGATCGTGATCTCAGTCATCGCCGAGATGCTCGTCGAGCTTGTCGAAGCTCTCCTCCCAGTGGCCGCGGTAGTCCGCGACCCAGACGGCGACCTCCTTGAGCGCCGCGGCCTGCAGCCGCGACGGGCGCAACTGCGCGCTGCGCCCGCGGGCGATGAGGCCGGCGCGCTCGAGCACCTTCAGGTGCTTGGACACCGCCTGCGTGCTGATCGGGAACGGCTCCGCCAGCTCGTTGACCGTCGCCTCGCCGCGGGCGAGCCGCGCCAGGATGGCGCGGCGCGTCGGGTCGGCGAGCGCGGCGAACGTGGTGCTCAGTTGATCATCTACTTGGTTTATCAACCGAGCGGTTGATAATACAGGCGCGTCAAGCGGCGCTGCGCTCGCGCTCCGCGGCGGGGGCGCTGGCCGCGGCGCGTGCCTCGTAGGCGGCGCGGGCGCGGCGATCGGCGCTCCCGGTCGCCTCGTCGGCCTTGAGCGCGCGCACGACCGCCAGCCGCAGCCGCCGCGGCAGGACCGCGCCGAGCTTGACGAGCGCGCCGCTGGACCGGGGCACGAAGACGTCGAACCGCGGGGACCTGAGCGCGGCGACGATCTCGGCCGCCACCTCCTCGGGCGCGAGCGTCTTGACGCCGCGGGCGTCGGGCATTCCCGTCGTGAGCTCGGTCTTGACAAGGCCCGGCATGACGACCGAGACCTCGACGCCGGTGCCGCGCAGCTCCAGACTCACGGCCTCCGACAGGCCGACCACGCCATGCTTGGTGGCACAGTAGGTGGCGAGGTGTGGAAAGCCGGAGCGTCCGGCGAGCGAGGCGAGCTGCACGATGTGACCGGTGCCGCGCGGGACCATCCGCCGCATCGCCTCCTGCGTGCCGTGGATGACCGCGTGCAGGTTGATCTCGAGCTGGCGGACGATGCTGTCCGGGCTCTCCTCGACCAGCGGTATGACCGGCATGATCCCGGCGTTGTTGACGAGTACGTCGAGCGGGCCGAGTCGCTGCTCGACCTCGTCGAGGAACACAGTGAAGCCCGCGTGATCAGTGACGTCGAGCCCGAGGCCGAGCGCGTCGCCGCCGAGCTCGGCGGCGACGGCCTCGGCCGCTTCGCGATCGAGGTCGCCGACCGCTACCCGCGCCCCCTCGCGGGCCAGCGCCAGCGCGGTGGCGCGGCCGATGCCGCGGCCGCCGCCGGTGATGGCGACGACCTTTCCGGTAAGAGAACGCGATTCCTTGGCCATATAGACAACCTATCTGAGAGCCTGGCGCAGGCCCGTCAGTACCGGTCAAAGGTAGGCGCCGCTCGGCAGGTAGGGGGCGAACGGGCCGACGTCGCCGGCCAGGAACACCGCGCCGCCGTCGGACCGGAGCTCGAGCCCGGCCTCGACGCACGGGCCGATCGCCCACTTCTGCGCGCTGGTGACCCAGCGGACCGACGCCACCTCGCCGTCCGTCGTGGCGAGGCAGCCGCGCAGCAGCGTCGTCGCGGCGTCCTCGTCGAGCGCGGCGAGCAGCCGCACCTCGCCGCCGCGCACGATCGCGTAGCCGCGCTCGGGCAGGATCAGCAGCCGGCCGCCGGTCTCGATCAGCGCGAGGATGTCCGCGCCGTGGGCGGCGCCGCGCACCGCCCGGTCGACCGCCTCGGTCAGCGGCAGGTCGTCCGCGTCGCCGCGGCGGACCTCGGGCACCGCGGCCGCGCGGGGACGGCCGCGGGCGGCAACGGCCGGGTGCAGGTCGAGCCCCAGGCAGGCGTACGCGCGGAGCGCCCGCGGGTCGCTCGACGCCAGGACGATCCAGCCGCGGGCGCCGTTCCCGTAGCCGTACGCCCGCGCCAGCAGCTCACGGCCGGCGCCGGCCGACTGGGCGTCGGGCCGCACGACGAGCAGCGACAGCCCCCACACGCCCTCGCGCACGACGGCCAGCGCCGCGCCGACGACCTCGCCGTCGCTCTCGGCCACCCACGCGCCGCCGGGATCGGTGGCGAGCGGCCGGCCGACGCGGAACCGCGCCATCGAGAGCGGCGCCGGCGGTTCGGGCGGTTCGCCGCGGCGGCGCGCGAGATCGTCGAACGCCGCGGCGCTCACGGCGAAGGCGGCCTCGACGTCATGCGACTGCATCGGGCGTACGCGCACCTCCCGCACCCTAGAATGCCGCGCCGGTGCCAGAGAGGTTCGAATACGGCGGCTACCGGCTCGCCTACGAGACCTACGGCGAGGGGCCGCGCCTGACCGTGCTGCTGCACGGCCTGCTGTTCAGCGGCCGCATGCACGCGGCGCTGGCCCGCGCGCTCGCCGACCGCGGCCACCACGTGGTGACCCTCGACCTCCTCGGGCACGGCGCGTCCGACCGCCCGCCGGACATGTGGCGGTACTCGATGACCGAGTTCGGGCGCGAGGTCGTGGCGCTGCTCGACCACCTCGAGGCCGAGCAGGCGGTGGTGATGGGCACCTCGCTGGGCGCCAACACCACGCTCGAGGTCGCCTCGCTCGCGCCGGAGCGCCTGCGCGGCATGGTGATCGAGATGCCGGTGCTCGACAACGCGCTGCTCGGCTGCGCGGTCGCCTTTACGCCGCTGATGCTGGGGCTGACGCTCGGCGCGCCGGCCGCCCGGCTGCTCGCGCGCGGCGCGCGGGTGCTGCCCAGCCGGCGGATGCCGTGGCAGGCGGGCATCCTCGTCGACTGGGTGGCGCAGGACCCCGAGCCGAGCGCGGCGGTCATCCAGGGGCTGTTCTTCGGCCGCACCGCCCCGCACCGCGAGGAGCGCCGCACGTTCCAGGCGCCGGCGCTCGTGATCGGCCACCGGCACGACATCATCCACCCGTTCTCGGACTCCGGGATGCTGGCCGACGAGCTCCCGAACGGCCGGCTGCTGCAGGCGAACTCGTTCCTCGAGCTGCGGCTGGCGCCCGAACGGCTCACCAACGAGATCGCCGCGTTCCTCGACGACTGCTGGAAGCCGCGCGCGGCCGGCCGCCGCCGTCGCGCCAGCGCCTAGCGGACCTTGGCGAAGCGGCGCACGGCCGCCATCAGCTCGTCGAGCTTCTCGTCCGCGCCGGCGCCGTCGGCCGACACCGCATCGGCCACGCAGCCGCGCACGTGCGCGTCGAGGACGTTGACGGCGACCTGCTCGAGCGCGGTCTGGACCGCCGCGACCTGGGTGAGGATGTCGACGCAGTAGGCGTCCTCGTCGACCATCCGCTGCAGCCCGCGGACCTGGCCTTCGATACGGCGGAGGCGGTTGTGGATGGCGCGTGAGTCGGCTTGCACCCCTCCAATATACCCTACCGGGGTACAAGGGTGCTGCTACATTTCGCCGCCGTGTCGAGCCGCCAGGAGGAGAAGCAGCGGCGCCGCGAGGAGCGCCTCGCGCGCGAGCGCGCCGAGAAGGCTGCCGCCGCGCGCCGCCAGCGCCTGCGGCTGGGCAGCGGCGTGATCGCGGGCGTCGCCGTCATCGCCGTCGCCGTCCTGCTGGTCTCCGGCGCGATCGGCGGCAGTAGCGGCTCCGAGGGCGACCCGGCCACGCCGGCCGCGAACGCCGACGTCAAGCTTCCCGCGCAGCAGATCGGCGACCTCGCCGCGGCCGCGAAGGCGGCGGGCTGCAAGCTGCAGAACCCGCCGATCGAGGGCCGCAACCACGAGACCAAGGACTTCACGCCCTCCGACTACAAGACCAACCCGCCGACCTCGGGCAACCACTTCCCCGAGTGGTACCAGGACGGGGTCTACGGGCCGGGCGACACTCCGAACCTCGGGATGCTGGTCCACACGCTCGAGCACGGCCGCATCGACGTGCAGTACAAGCCCGGCACGCCGGCGGACGTCGTCGCCAAGCTCGAGGCCCTGCTCGCCGAGCAGAGCGACGGCTACCACATGCTGCTGTTCCAGAACACGACCGGCATGGACGCGCAGATCGCGGCGACCGCCTGGGGCCACTCGCTGACCTGTCCGGAGTTCAACGACAAGGTCTTCGACGCGCTGCGCACGTTCCGCAACCAGTTCATCGACAAGGGCCCGGAGGACGTTCCCTAGGCGGGCCGCGCGGTCGAGCCGCGGACGACGAGCTCGACCGGCAGGACGATCTCGCGCCCGGGCGCGGCCGCGCTCGTGAGCATCTGCCCGGCGATCTCACCCTTGCGGAGCAGCGGCTGGCGCACGGTGGTGAGCGCGGGGACCGACCACGCGGCGCCCGGCACGTCGTCGAACCCAACGAGCGAGAGGTCGTGCGGGACCACCAGCCCGGCGTCGCGCGCGGCCTCGAGCGCCGCCAGTGCCAGCTGATCGGTCGCGGCCAGGATCGCCGTCGGCCGTGCCTCGGCGACCAGGACGTCGGCCAGCTCGCCGCTCGCCGGCTCCTCCCAGCGCGCGCCGGCGGCCTCGAGCGCGGCGCGATAGCCCGCGAGGCGCTCGCGCTGCGTGGCCGACGCGCCGGCGAGCAGCGCGAAGCGGCGATGCCCGAGCGCGAGCAGGTGCGCGGCGGCCAGCCGCGCCCCGTGCCGGTCCTCGATCCCCACGTACGCGTGGCCGACGAGCCGCGGCTCGTCGACGACCACGAGCGGCAGCCGGCGCTCGAGCGCCGCCGCCACGTTCGGGTGGCCGTCCGGGAGCGCGTACAGGCACAGCGACTGGACGACCGCGTCCTGCACGCCGGCGCGATCGGGCACGAGCAGCAGCGCCAGCCCGGCGCCCTCGATCGTCCGCGCGATCCCCTGCAGCAGGAGCGCGGCGGCCGGGTCGGTGAACGCGTGCGAGAGCCCCTCCGTGAGCAGCAGCCCGACGGCGTCGCGGCGCCCGGAGCGCAGCCGCCGCGCGGCCGGGTCGGGGCCCGAGTAGCCGAGCCTGTGGGCGGTGGCGAAGATCCGCTCGCGCAGGCCCGGGGCGAGCTGGTCCGGCCGGTTGTAGGCGTTGGACACCGTGGTGCGCGACACGCCGACGGCGTCCGCGATCGTCTGCAGCGTCACGCGGTCGCTCATCAGTGCCTCAGCGGCGGCTCGCGCCAGCCTCCCGTCTCGCCGCGGTAGAGGCC
>DATDKF010000058.1:0-15093 GCA_036520135.1 Solirubrobacteraceae bacterium | reverse complement strand
GCTCGATCCATACGGGCCCGATCGCCTCGATGTCGGCGGCCGAGCGCGAGGCCCAGTGGATCAGCCGCCGCGCGGTCTGCGCCGGGCAGGCGACGTTCGTGCAGAACAGCTCGCGGCTGTTGCCCTGCTCGGTCAGCGGCTCGCCACACGACGGGCAGTGGGTCGGCGGCTTGACCTCCTTCTCGGCGCCCGTGCGCTTGGAGGCGTCGAGCACCCCGGCCACGAACGGGATCACGTCGCCGGCGCGGCGGACGAGCACGGTGTCGCCGATCCGCACGTCGCGCGCGCGGATGACCTCCTGGTTGGCGAGCGTCGCCCGCACGACGGTCGTGCCGCCGACGAACACCGGCTCGAGCTTGGCAACCGGCGCGACCTTGCCGGTCTTGCCGACGTCCCACACGACGTCGGCGAGCACTGTGGTCTTCTCCTCGGCGGCGAACTTGAAGGCGAGCGCGCCGCGCGGGCTGCTCGAGCGCGTGCCGGCCGCCGCGTAGGCGCCGCGGTCGGCGAGGCGCAGCACCGCGCCGTCGAGGTCGTAGTCGAGGTCGTTGCGCGTCGCCTCGATCTCGCCGATCACCGCCTGGGCCGCGGCCGCCTCGTCGCAGTGGCGCATGTCGGCGGCGTCGAACCCGAGCGTGTGCAGCGCGTCCTCGAGGTCGGCCTGCGCGCCGTCGGTCGTGTCGAGGTCGAACGCGAAGAAGCGCAGCCGGCGTTCGGCGACGACCGCCGGGTCCTTCGCCCGCAGCGTCCCCGCGGCCGCGCCGCGTGGGTTGATCAGCGGCTTGTCGGGGTGGGCGGCGTTGTAGTTGGCGAACGTCGAGCGCAGCATCACGAGCTCGCCACGGACCTCGACCCGGCCGGTGGCTTCGATCGCCGGCGGCACGCCGTCGCCGAGTGCGCGCACGAGCGTCGTCACGTCCTCGCCGGTGGTGCCGTCGCCGCGCGTGATCGCGCGCGCCAGGCGCCCTTCCTCGTACACGAGCGCGAGCGACATGCCGTCGAGCTTGGGCATCACCACGACGGGCTGGCCGGGGAAACGGTCGAAGAACGCGGCGACCTGCTCGGGCGTGGTCGCCTTCTCCAGCGACAGCATCGGGCGGCTGTGGCGGACGGGCGCGTGCAGGGCGGCGGGAGCGCCGACCTGCTCGAGCGGGTTCGGGTCCGGCGTGAGGTCCGGGTGCTCGGCGATGAGCCCACGCAGCTCGTCCTCGAGCGCGTCGTAGTCGGCGTCGGCGACCCGGGTGGCGCCCTGGTAGTACGCCTCACGCAGCCTGGTGATCTGCTCGGCGAGATCCTCGATCCGCTCGCGGGTGGTCATGCCCTAACGGTACGGTGAGAGGCCGATGAGACGCGACGTGCCGATCGTTCTCGCCGCCCTCGCGGCCGGCGCAACGGTCGTCGTGCTCATGCTCACGAGCGATCACCTGACCGCGCCGGTGGTCTGGGCGATCTTCGCGCCGGCCGTCGGCTGGAGCTTCATCGGCACCGGTCTGTACGCGCACCACCGGCGGCCGGAGAACCGCACGGGCATGCTGATGGTGCTGCTCGGCTTCGCCTGGTTCCTGTTCAACCTGCGGGCGTCGAACAACGCGACCGTCTACACGATCGGGCTCGTGCTCGGCGGACTGTGGGGCAGCTTCTTCCTGCATCTCGGCATCAGCTTCCCGACCGGCCGCGTGAACCCAGGCCGCGATCGGGCGCTCGTCACCGCCGGCTACCTGATCTTCCCGTTCGCGTTCGTGCCGGTCGCGCTGTTCGCCGACCCGCACCAGCTCAACTGCGACCGCTGCCCGGAGAACGTGCTGCTGATCCGGGCGGACTCCGACCTGGCGACGATCTTCAACGCCTTCGGCGCGCTCCTCTACGCCGGGCTGTTCACGCTCGTGCTCATCCGCTCCGTGCGGCACTGGCGCCGCGCCAGTGCCTTCGAGCGGCTGCAGCTCACGCCGGTGTACGTGTGCGCGCTGCTGGCGTTCCTGCTTGTGACGGTGGCTCAGGCAGGGGGCGGCGACGTGGCGTGGTGGGCGGCGTACGTCGCCACGGGGCTGATGCCGTTCGCGTTCCTCGGCGGGCTGCTGCGCAGCCATGTCTCACACCTCGACGCCGAGCTGCGCGAGAGCCACGGGGAGCTGCGCGCCTCGCGCGCGCGGATCGTGCAGGCGGGCGACGCGGCGCGCCGCAAGATCGAGCGCGACCTGCACGACGGCGCGCAGTCCCGGCTCGTCGCGCTGTCACTGCTCCTGCGCAGCGCGCGCAAGCGGGCGGACAGCGACCCCGGGCTGGCGGAGCTGCTCGACCGCGCGCAGGAGGAGCTGCAGACGAGCCTCGCCGAGCTGCGTGAGCTAGCGCGGGGGATCCACCCGGCGGTGTTGACCGACCGAGGGCTCGAGCCGGCGCTCGACGCGCTCGTGGCGCGCGTGCCGGTGCCGGTCACGCTGGAGGTGCGGGCCGAGGGGCGGCTGCCCGGCCCCGTCGAGAGCGCGGCCTACTTCGTCGTCTCGGAGGGCCTGGCCAACGTGGCCAAGTACTCGCGGGCCACTCAGGCGTCCGTGTGCGTGCGGCGCGTCGACGGCCGGGTCACGGTCGAGGTGAGCGACGACGGGGTCGGCGGCGCCGACGCGGCGCGCGGATCCGGTCTGCGCGGGCTGTCGGACCGGCTCGCGGCGCTCGACGGCCGGCTGGCGCTCGACAGCCCGCCCGGCCGGGGGACGCGGCTGCGGGCCGAGCTCCCCATCGCACCGTCTGGTTAGAGACGCGCGGGCTCGCCGAAGCGCGCTGCGAGCGCCGCGTCGAGGAAGACGTCGATCCGCGCGACCGCGCCGCCCGTGACGTCGAGCACCATCACGCCGTGCCCCTCCATCACCACCGCCGGGCGGCGGTTGGCCCACGCCGCCCGCGGTCGCAGGCCGCCGATGCGCTCGCGCAGGAAGCGGCCGATCGCCTGCGCGCCGTGCACCGACGGCCGCGGCGGCATGCGCATCACGGCATCCTCGCGCAGCAGCGCGACCAGGCCGTCGATGTCGAAGCGCTCCCACACGTCGATGTAGCGGCGCAGCAGCGCCTCCTCGTCGCCGGCCGGCGCCTGCGCGGGGAGCTCGCCGTCGACCGTCCCGCGTGCCCGCTGCAGCGCGCTGTTTACGGCGGCGACGCTCGTTTCGAGTAGATCGGCCACCTCGGGCGCCGTCCAGCCGAGCACGTCGCGCAGGATCAGGACCGCCCGCTGGCGGCCGGGGAGCCGCTGGATCGCGGCCAGGAAGGCGAGCTCCATCCCCTCCCGCAGCGCGTAGCGCGCCGCGGGATCGGCGATCGGCTCGTCGACGCGCTCGTCGGGGAACGGCTCGACGAGGACCGGCCGCCGGGAGCGCCGGTCGAGCTCGTCCAGACAGGCATTGGTGGCGATCCGGTACAGCCACGTCTTGAGGCCCGAGCGCTCCTCGAAGCGGTCGAGCCGCTGCCAGGCGCGCAGGAGCGTTTCCTGCACGCGGTCCTCGGCGTCCTGGAGCGAGCCGAGCATCCGGTAGCAGTGGACCTCGAGCACACCCCGGTAGGGCTCGACGAGCTGCGCGAACGCGTGCTGGTCGCCCGCGCGGGCGGCGGCGAGGAGATCGTGGTCCATGTACTCGCTTTGACGGCCGCGGGCGGCAGAACTCATCGATGAGGTCGCGGCGTCGCCGTCGTCCAAGGGGACATGACGACCGATCACAAGGGATGGGTGCTGGTCCTGACCGCCGTCGGCTCGCTGATGGCCGCGCTCGACACGCTCGTCGTGGCCGCGGCGCTGAGCACGATCCGCGTCGACCTCGGCGCGTCGATCGAGGAGCTCGAATGGACCGTCAACGCCTACAACCTCAGCTTCGCGGTGCTGCTCGTGACAGCCGCCGCGCTCGGCGACCGCTTCGGGCGCCGGAAGATGTACGCCGCCGGGCTGGCGGTGTTCGCCGTCGCGTCGGCCGGCTGTGCGCTGGCCCCGGGCGTCGGCTGGCTGATCGCGGCGCGCGCGCTGCAGGGCGCGGGCGGCGCGCTGATCATGCCGCTCGGTCTGGCGCTGCTGAGCGCGGCGTTCCCGCCTGAGCGCCGCGGCGCGGCGATCGGGATCTTCAGCGCGATTACGGGCCTGGCCGTCGCCAGCGGGCCGCTTGTCGGCGGCGCGGTGGTCGAGGGGCTGGCCTGGCAGTGGGTGTTCTGGATCAACGTCCCGATCGGGCTCGCCGCGATCCCGCTCGTGCTCGGGCGGCTGCGCGAGAGCTTCGGCGCCGACGCGGCGCTCGACATCCGCGGCCTGCTGCTGGTGAGCGGCGGCGCGTTCGCGATCGTGTGGGCGCTCGTGCGCGGCAACGCGGCGGGCTGGCTGAGTCTCGAGATCGTGGCCGCGCTGGTGGCGGGCGTCGCACTGGTCGTCGGGTTCGTGCTGTGGGAGCGGCGCGCCCGCGAGCCGATGCTGCCGATGGAGTTCTTCCGCTCGCGCGCCTTCTCGGCCGGCAACGCGGCGATCTTCTTCACGTTCGCGTCGCTGTTCAGCGCAGTGTTCTTCTTCGCCCAGCTGCTGCAGACGGCGCTCGGCTACGGCCCGCTCGGTACGGGCCTGCGGCTGATCCCGTGGACGGCGACGTTCCTGACCGTCGCCCCGCTGGCGGGCGCGCTCGCCGACCGCATCGGCGAGCGGCCGCTGATGGCCGGCGGGCTGTCGCTGCAGGCGATCGGGATGGGCTGGCTCGCGCTCGTCGCCGAGCCGGGGCTCTCGTACGGCGGCTTCGTGCTGCCGGCGATCGTGGCCGGCATCGGCGTCTCGATGGCGATCCCGGCGGCGCAGAACTCCGTCGTCGGCTCGGTCGCGCTCGAGGCGGTCGGCAAGGCCGCGGGCGCGAACTCGATGATGCGTGAGCTCGGCGGCGTGTTCGGGATCGCGGTGGTCGTTGCGGTGTTCGCGGGCGCGGGCGGCTACGGGTCGGCGACCGAGTTCCTCGACGGCTTCGCGCCCGCGATCGCGGTGGCGGGCGCGCTGTCGCTCGCCGGCGCGGCGGCGGGCGCGCTGCTGCCGGGTCGCCGCGGCGGCCCGCTCCCCGCCCGCCCGCTCACCGAGGCCGCCTAAAGGGGACAGTCCCCTTTAAGCGGCGAGCGTGGCGGCCACGCGGTCGATGAGTATGGGCTCGCGGCCGGCCGCGCGCAGCTCAGCGGCGGCCGGCCCGAGGCGCTGCGGGATCTTGTGCTCGGCTCCGGTGGCGATCTGGGCCAGGCGATGCTCGATCCGCGGGTTCGCGAAGCGCTCGAACAGCGCCTCGACGTACTCGCCGAGGTCGATCCCCGGCACGTCAGGGATCGTCGGGAGCAGCTCCTCGGCGACCAGCCGCTCGATGAAGTCGCGCAGCTCCGGGTCGGCGATCGCGGCGGCACGTTGTCGCACGAGAGCACCGCGACGGGTGTCCCGTCGCGCGCCGCCAGCCCGCGCGCGAGCAGGTCGAGCAGCTTGCCGCCGCCGTAGCCGTCCTCGGTGATGGTCAGCGTGACGATGCCCGTGGCGGGGTCGGCGATCCGCTCCACCACGGCGTCGGGCTCGTGGGCCGCCACGAGCACCTCGCTGATGACGTCGATCTCGCGCGCGCGATCCTCCACCGGGCCGCGCTCGACCAGGGTGTAGCGGCCACCTGATCCGCGCAGCGCGTCGGCCACCGTCCTCGACCGCCGAGCCACGCCGCAGATCTCCCACCCGCCCGCGCCCGCGGTGTAGACCGCTTGGTGCGCACGGTGGAAGCCGCCGAGCCCGAGATGCACGATCCGCCGCACGGTCAACTCCGACCTCGTTGGTAGGCTTTATGCCGTGATCTTCACGACGAAGGCGGAGTATGGGGTGCGGCTGCTGATCGAGCTCGGCCGCCAGAGCGCCGGCCAGCCGGTGTCGCTCAAGTCGGTGTCCGACGCGGAGAACCTGCCGCTCGCGTACCTCGAGCGCATCGCCGCCCTGCTCAAGAAGGCCGGGCTCGTCGACGCCACCCGCGGCGCCCACGGCGGCTACGTCCTGGCTCGCCCGCCCGAGGAGATCACCATGGACGAGGCGGTCCTCGCCCTCGAGGGCGCGATCGCGCCCATGGACTGCTTCATCGACGACCGCGAGTCGCGCGTGCTGTGCTCGCATCTCGCCGACGGCGAGCACTGCGCCACCAAGCTGCTTTGGACGCGCGTGCAGATGGGCGTGATCAAGTCCCTGCAGCGCACCACGCTCGCCGAGCTCGTCGAGTTCGCCTCACCCAATGAGAAGACCACCCTGGAGATTCATGGCTGACCTCGAGATCAAGAACCTGCATGTCTCCGCCGGGGACAAGCAGATCCTGAAGGGCGTCGACCTGCACGTCCGCTCCGGAGAGTTCCACGCCCTGATGGGCCCGAACGGCTCCGGCAAGTCGACGCTGGCCAACGCCGTGATGGGCCATCCCAATTTCGAGGTGACCGAGGGCCAGGTCCTCTTCGACGGCGAGGACATCACCGAGGCCGACCCTGACGAGCGCGCCCGCGCCGGCCTGTTCATGGCCTTCCAGTACCCCGTCGCGATCCCGGGCGTGAGCGTCGCCAAGTACCTGCGGTTGGTCATGAATGCCAACCGCCAGGCGCGCGGGGAGGACGAGGTCTCGCTCAAGGACTTCCGCAAGACCGTCGAGGCGGCGATGGAGCTCATGCGCGTCCCGCGCGACTTCTCCAACCGCTACCTCAACGACGGCTTCTCCGGCGGCGAGAAGAAGCGCATGGAGATCCTCCAGCTCGCACTCCTCAACCCGCGCCTGGCCGTGCTCGACGAGACCGACTCGGGCCTGGATATCGACGCGCTCAACACGGTGGCCCACGGCGTCAACGCCGTCGCCGAGGGCTCCGACATGGGCGTGCTGATCATCACGCACTACCAGCGCATCCTGCACATGGTCAAGCCACAGTTCGTGCACATCATGTTCGAGGGGCGGATCGTCAAGGAGGGCGGCCCGGAGCTCGTCGAGCAGCTCGAGAAGCGCGGCTACGGCTGGATCCGCGACGAGGTGGCGGCGGCCGCATGAGCCTCGCGGTCCCGCCCGCCACGGAGTTCCCGGTTCTCGCGCGCGAGGGCCTCGTCTACCTGGACTCCGCGGCCACGTCGCAGACGCCGCGGCCGGTGATCGAGGCGATGGACCGCTACTACACCGAGTACCGCGCGAGCATCCACCGCGGCGTCTACCCGCTCGCGGCCGAGGCGACCGAGGCGTACGAGACCGCGCGCGAGAAGGTCGCCGCGTTCGCGGGCTCCACGGCCGGCGAGACGATCTTCACCCGCAACGCGACCGAGGCGATCAACCTCGTCGCCTACGCGTGGGGCCGCGCGAACGTCCGCCCCGACGACACCGTGGTCGTCACGCGGATGGAGCACCACTCGAACATCGTCCCGTGGCAGCTGCTCGGCTGCCGGATCGAGTGGGTCGACATCGACGACGACGGACTGCTCGACCTGGACGGGCTCGACGCCGCGCTGGCGCGCGGGCCGAAGGCGGTCGCGGTCGCGCACGTCTCCAACGTGCTCGGCACCGTCAACCCGATCGGCGAGATCGCCCGCCGCGCGCATGACGCCGGCGCGATCGTGGTGGTCGACGGCGCGCAGGCCGCACCGCACCTCCCGATCGACGTCAGCGACGTCGACTTCTACGCGTGGACCGGCCACAAGGCCTACGGGCCAACCGGCATCGGTGTGCTGCACGGGCGCCGCTCGCTGCTCGAGGCGATGCCGCCGTTCCTCGGCGGAGGGCACATGATCGCCCGCGTCACCGAGGAGGGTTCCACCTGGGCCGAGCCGCCCGCCAAGTTCGAGGCGGGGACGATGATGGTCGCCGAAGCGATCGGGCTCGGCGCGGCGGTTGACTTCCTGTCCGGCATCGGCATGGACGCGGTGTGGGAGCACTCGCGCGACGTCGTCGGCTACGCGGTCGAGCGCCTGCGCGAGGTGCCCGGGCTCACGCTCTACGGGCCGGACATCGAGCACCGCGGCAGCGTGTGCGCGTTCTCGCTCGACGGCGTGCATCCGCACGACGTGGCCGAGATCCTCGGTCGCGAGGGCGTCTGCGTGCGCGCCGGCCATCATTGCGCGCAGCCGCTGATGCGCCGCCTCGGCGTCTCGGCCACCAGCCGCGCCTCGTTCGCCGTGCACTCCACGCACGACGAGGTCGACCGGCTGATCGACGGCCTCGGCACCGTGCGCGAGGTGTTCGCCTGATGGACGACCTGTACCGCGAGAACATCCTGCAGCACTACAAGAACCCGCATCACTGGGGCGAGCTCGCCGACCCCGACTTCGAGGCGGACGACCTGAACCCCCTGTGCGGAGACGAGTTGAAGGTGCAGCTCAAGGTCGACGGCGACGGAAAGATCGCGGACGTGCGCTTCTCTGGCCATGGCTGCGCGATCTCGCAGGCGTCGGCGTCGATGGCGTCCGACGAGATCGTCGGCATGTCCGTCGACGACGTGCTCCGGCTCGATCGCAGCTTCGTGCTCGACCTGCTGGGCATCGATATCTCCGCGACGCGCATGAAGTGCGCGCTGCTCTCGCTCAAGGTGCTCAAGAGCGCCTCGCTCGGCCATGCGGCCGCGTGGGAGACCGACACGCCGCCGAACGCCGAAGAGGCCGCCTAGCCTTGGAGCAGCTCGCCGACGGGCTGTGGCGGTGGACGGCGCGGCACGGCGAGTGGCATCCGGGCGAGTGGGGCAGTCGGGTCGCGTGCTTCGCGCTCGACGCCGGCGACGCGACGCTGCTGATCGACCCGCTGCTGCCCGAGGACGACGCCGCGGTGCTCGCGCGGCTCGACGCGCTGGCGGCCAAGCCGGTCGCGATCCTGATCACGATCCCGTACCACACGCGCAGCGCCGAACCGTTGAGCGAGCGCTATGACGCGCCGATCCACGGCCATCCCGCCGTCGCGAAGCGGCTCGGCGACGCGAAGCGCCTGCGGCCGATCGACGGCGACCTGCCGGGCGGCGCGCGGGCGTTCGCGATCGGCAAGCCGCGGCGCCACGAGACGCCGATCCACCTGCCGTCCCACCGCGCGCTCGCGTGGGGCGACGCGATCGTGACCACGCCGGCGGGCGATCTGCGGTTGTGGCACTACGAGCGCGTCGACGAGGCGCGCATCCGCTGGTACCGCGAGCGCTTCAACCCGACGCTAGCGCCGCTGCTCGAGCTCGACCTCGAGCGCATCCTCGTCACGCACGGCGAGCCGATCCTCCACGACGGCGGCGCCGCGCTCGCAGGCGCGCTCGACGCGTACCCCTGGTACGGCCACAACTAGAGGGGACTGTCCCCTTTAGGGGTGAGGTTTTCGCGGGAGGGCCTATTGGGACGCGCCGGGTCACGGCCGGCGCGAGCAGCGCGTCGCCCGCCGCGACGGTGCGAATCGCGCGCACGGCGTCTTTCGCCGACGCGGATTTGAGCAGGACCCACTCGTGACGGGCAAGATCGCGCTCGCCGTCACCGGCGGCACGGGCGCCTACGCCGGCGCCCGCGGCGAGGTCATCGCCCGCGAGGGCAGCGGCACGGCCACGGACGTGTTCCGGCTCACGCGGTGAAGCGCGTCAGATGATGCGCTCCTCGCTCGTCAGCAGGCGCACGCGGTCGGCCGCGTGCGCAGCGACGTCGGCGCCCGCCGCCTTGCCGGCGTCGCTCGCGAACGCGGCCTTGAAGGCGTCCTCGTCGTCGAAGTAGAGCTCGGTGATCGCGTGGTACGGGAGCGCCGGGTCGTCGGCGTCGATCACGGACACGTGGTAGCGGCGCAGGCCCGGCAGCTCGCGGCCTTTCGGCGCGTGCTCCTCGAGGATCCAACTGCGGAACTCGTCGAGCGACAGGTCCTCACGGCGCTTGATCAGCGAGAACACCTTCAACATCAATCGGTCTCCTTGGACTCGAGAGCCCGCAGCACCTTCTCGGGCGTGATCGGCAGGTCGGTGATCTGGACGCCGATCGCGTCGGTGACCGCGTTGGCGATCGCCGGGATCGGCGGGTTGGCGGTCATCTCCCCCACGCCCTTCATGCCGTAGGGGCCGTTCGACGAGGGCACCTCCAGCACGACCGCGTCGATCTCCGGCAGGTCGAGCGGACCCGGCATCAGGTACGTGTTGAAGTCGCCCGGCGCATGGTCGATCGCCGGGTAGTACGGCGCGGTCGTCTCGTACAGGCAGTGCGACATGCCCATCCACGCGCCGCCGCGGATCTGCCCCTGGACGAGCTCGGGATTGATCGCGCAGCCGATCTCGTAGGCGGACGCGAGCCGCAGCACGCGCACGTGGCCGGTCTCGGTGTCGACCTCGACGTCGGCGACCGTGCACGCGTGCGCCTCGGTCGAGTCCGGGTCCATCGCGCCGGTCTCGGGATCGAGGTCGCTCTTAGCCTTCATGTACATCCCGCGCCCCGAGATCGTCTTGCCGTGCTTGAAGTGCGCCGCCAGCGCGACGTCCATCACGGTCATCGACGAACCCGGCGAGCCGATCACGCGCACGTTGCCCTCGCCGTCGGTCTCGAGGTCGTCCGGCGACGCCTCGAGCTCGTCGGCCGCGACCTCCAGCAGCACCCGCTTGGCCTCGTCGGCGGCGCGGATGATCGCGTTGCCGGCGCGGTGCGTGGCGCGCGAGGCGAACGTGCCCATGCAGTGCGGCCCCGTGTCGGTGTCGCCGGTGTCGACGCGCACGGTCTCGAACGGGACGCCCAGCGCCTCCGCACCGATCTGCGCCAGCACGGTCTTCAGCCCCTGCCCGAGATCGACGCTCGACAGCGTGATGACGAAGTTGCCGACCGTGGTGGCGTGGACCAGCGCCTGCGTCGGGTCGCCGCCGAGGTTCATGCCGGTCGGGTAGTTGACGGCGGCGATGCCGCGCCCGCGCAGCAGCGTCATGACCGCAGCTCCCGCAGCTCGGGCGCCAGCTCGTGCCCCACGAGCGAGGCCGCCGCGTGAATCGTCTCGATCAGCGTCGCGTCCTCGACGGTCTTGCGGTACGGCCGCTCGTCGCCGTTGCGGTAGGCGTTCCGCAATCGCAGCTCCCAGGGATCGACCCCGACGGCGCGCGCGATCCGGTCCATCTGCATCTCGGTCGCGAACGACGCCTCGGTGACGCCGAAGCCGCGGAACGCGCTCGCCGGCTGGCGGTTCGTGTACACGCAGTGCACGTCGATCGACACGTTCGGGATCGTGTACGGCCCGCAGACGTTCGCCGCGTGCTTGGTCGCGCCGTACGGCGAGTGCCGCGAGTAGGCGCCCGCGTCCTGCCACGTCGTGACCTCGCGGGAGACGATCCGGCCGTCGTCCATCACGCCGTCGACGATCCGGATCCGGTTCGCCGACCGCGTCGAGGACACGCGCATCTCCTCCTCGCGCGAGTACACGTACCGCACCGGCTTGCCGGTCTTCAAAGCGGCGAGCGTGGCGATCGGCTCGGTGATCACGTCGACCTTGCCGCCGAACCCGCCGCCCACCGTCCCGCCGACGAAATGCAGCCGCGCCGGATCGATCTGCAGGATGATCGCCGTGTTGTCGAGCGAGAAGTAGAGGGCCTGCGTGTTGGTGTGGACCGTGATCCGCCCGTCGGCCTCAGGCTTGGCGATGCAGCCGGTCGTCTCCGTCGGCGCGTGCTCGGTCGGGCTGTTCTGGTACGTGCCCTCGATGACGTGGTCGGCGCCGGCCCGCGCTGCCTCGGCGTCGCCGTAGCGGATCCGCCGGCAGTGGTGGCCCTCGTAGACGAAGTAGTTCGTGCCCCAGTGGGTGACGATCGGGGCGTCCGGCTTCAACGCCTCCTCGACGTCGAACACCGCGGGCAGCTCCTCGAGGTCCAGCCGCACCTTCGAGACGGCTTCGAGCGCGGCCGCCTCGGTCTCGGCCACCACCGCGACGATCGGCTCGCCGCGGTAGCGCGCCCGCTCCTCGGCCAGCACCTGCTCCTCGTCGGGCTCGACCCCGATCAGGCAGAGGATCGTGTAGACGTTCTTCGGCACGTCCGCGGCGGTCAGCGCGCAGACGAAGCCCGGCACCTTCTCGGCCTCCGACAGGTCGATCCCCTTGATCCGCGCGTGGACCAGCGGGTTGCGGACCATCTTCAGATGCAGCATCCCGGGGTAGCGGACGTCGTCGACGTACTCGGTGGTGCCGGTGACGTGGCCCATCCCGTCGCGGCGCTCGACGCCGCGGCCGATGACGTGGAACGGCTGCTGCGACAGCGTGCTCATGCGGCGGCCTCCGCGATCGCGTCGATGATCGACTGGTAGCCCGTGCAGCGGCAGACGTTGCCGGCCAGCGCCTCCGCGATCTCGTCGCGCGACGGCGACGGGTTGCGGTCGAGCAGCGCCCGCGCGGCGATCAACATGCCGGGAGCGCAGAACCCGCACTGGACCGCGAAGCGCTCGTGGAAGACCTGCTGCAGCGGGTCGGCGCCCTCGAACCCCTCGAGCGTCCGCACCGATCGGCCGGCGACGTTGGCCACCGGCAGCAGGCACGACAGCACCGGCTCGCCGTCGACCAGCACCGTGCAGCTCCCGCAGCCGCCCTGGCGGCAGCCCGCCTTCGCGGCCCGCAGCTCGAGCTGCTCGCGCAGCACCTGCCCCAGCGTCGCCAGCGGGCGGGCTATGACCTCGGTGGCCCGTCCGTTGAGCTCGAACTCGATGACCTCAGACGGCATGGCGCTCCTCCAGCGCTCGGCGCACGAACAGCTCGGTCATGCGCTTGCGGTACCAGCTCGACGCGATCGCGTCCGTCGGCGGATCGACCTCCGCGGCGGCAGCCGCCCCGGCCGCGGCCGGGTCGTCGAACTGCACCTCGGCGCCCGTGGACCGCACCGGATGCGGGGCGACGCCGCCGATCGCCACCCGGCCGAGCGACACCGCCACGCACACCACCGCCGGCGAGTTCGCCGCCCGCCGCGCCCAGCGCACGTAGACGCTCGACGGGTCGTCGTCGAACGCGATAGAGCGGACCAGCCCGCCGCCGCCGGCCGCCCAGAACTCCTCGATCGGCCGGCCGTCGACCTCGGCGCCGAGCGCGAGCAGCGGCACCCCGAGGTCGCCGTACGGCGCGGTCACGTGCAGGTTCCCCCCGACCGTCGCCATATTGCGCAGCGCCGGACCGCCGACCGCGGCGGCGGCCGCCGACAGCGCGGGCACGCCGTCGAGCGCGGCGACCCGCGCCAGCGTCACGCACGCGCCGAGCACGGTCCGCCCGCCGGAGCGCTCCACGCGATCGAGTCCCGCGCGCGCGAGGCCGACGACGCGCTCGGCGGCCAGCGAGCCCGCGAGCACGGCCGGCATCACCGTCGTGCCCCCGGCCATTACCGCGGCGCCGTCCGCGAGCTGCGCGGCCGCCGCGTCGGCGGAGTCGGGCAGCAGGTACTCGGTTACCAACGTCTCCTCCTAATCGATCAGGGCGAACATGCGCCCGGGAGACCCCTCCGCCCCGCGGATCGGGACGAAGCCGGCGAAGAACGGCACGCGCACCCCGACCGGCAGCTGGGAGAGCCCCGTCAGCTGCTGGATCAGGATCGCACCGCGATCCAGGATCGCCTTGTGCACCACGAAGTCCTCGGACGTGAAGTCGGGCTCGCGGGCCGAGCGCTCGCTGAAGCAGTCGAACCCGACGACCTTCGCGCCGTGGTCGACGAGCCAGCCTGCCGCCTCGGGCTCGCAGTAGGGCGAGCGCATGTAGTAGTCGGGGAACCGGCCCCACGCCTTCTCGGTCCAGTCGGTGCGGCACAGCGCGACGTCGCCGTCCTGCAGCTCCGGGGCGTGCTGCTCGAGCAGCGCCACCGTGATCGGCTCGTCCTCGCCGAGGAACGTGAGGTCGATGACGATCGCCTGCCCGCACGTGCGGTCCAGCGACACGTCGCCCGCTGTCTCGCCGCCCTCGGTGCAGTGGCGCGCGAAGTCCACGTGCGAGCCGGTGTGCAGGAGCATGTTCACCTCGCTCGCCTGCCAGAAGCCCGGACCGCGGTGGTGCGTGGTCAGCTCCAGCCGCTTGTTGACCGACGGCGGGCTCAGCGTGTCCTCGCCGATCTTCAGCGTCAGGTCGACGATCCGCGTCAACTCGCCCTCCCCACCCGCTCGACGTTGTCCAGGTGCCGGCGCATCGCGTCCGACGCGCCGGCGCCGTCGCGCGCCCGCAGCGCGGCCACGATCTCCCGGTGGTCCTCGACGCTCTGGTCGCGCACGACGCGCTTGGTCCCGGTCGCCTGCCGACTGGCGAGCCCGAGTGCGTGGATCGACTCCATGAAGCGGCCGAGGATCGCGTTGCCGGCCGCCTCGCGGATCACGTCGTGCAGCTCCACGTCGGCGACGAGGAACGCGTCGGCGTTCTCGATCACCGCGTCCGCACGCGTGACCAGCGCGTCGAGGCGGTCGAGCGTGGCGTCGTCGATCCGGGCGGCGGCGAGCGCGGCGATCGCGGGCTCGACGACCCGCCGCGCCTCGAACAGCTGATCGAACCCGCCGTCCGACAGCGACAGCACGAACGAGAGCGGCCGCACGAGCAGATCGGGCTGCAGGGAGGACACGTACGTGCCGGTCCCGTGCCGCATCTCGCAGACGCCGAGCACGGTCAGCGCCCGCAGCGCCTCGCGCAGCGACGAGCGGCTGACGCCCATCGTCGCGGCCAGCTCGCGCTCGGCCGGCAGCCGGTCGCCGGGCCCGAGATGGCGCTGCTGGATCAGGTCGAGCAGGCGCGAAACGATCTGCTGTGGCACCGCCTCCCTCGTGACGGTGCCGAACAGTGGTCCGACCACCTGTCCACCGTACCTCTCGGTGCGAAACCGTGTCAAGGTTCATCGGCCCATGGAGCGCCGCGAGGACCTCAGGAACGTGGCGATCATCGCCCACGTCGACCACGGCAAGACCACGCTGGTCGACGCGATGCTGTGGCAATCCGGCGCGTTCCGCGCCAACCAGGACGTCGCCGACCGCGTCATGGACTCGATGGACCTCGAGCGCGAGAAGGGCATCACGATCCTCGCCAAGAACACCGCGGTCCAGTACGGCGACGTCAAGCTCAACATCGTCGACACGCCCGGCCACGCGGACTTCGGCGGCGAGGTCGAGCGCGGGCTGACGATGGTCGACGGCGTGCT
>DATDKF010000057.1:0-2566 GCA_036520135.1 Solirubrobacteraceae bacterium | reverse complement strand
CGCCTCCGTGCCGGGCGGCAACGGGTCGGTCGCCGCCGAGCTGGCGATCATGGCGCCCCAGAGCCGTCCCGCGACCACGATGGGACCACCCACCGCGCCCCGCGCGTCCAGTCGGTGCCCGTAGGCCGCGATGGGGCCCGTAGCTTCCGCGTAGTCGTCGATGCGCGCCGGCCGCCCCGTCCGCGCCACCAGCGAGATGACGTTCGTCCCGCCCAAAGGCAGGCGGGTGCCGACGGGAACGACGTCGGCGAGTCGACCCCAGCTTCCGACGATCGTGGCCGTCTCGTCCTCCTCGTAGCGGACCAGCCGCGTCGCGGCGACGTCGAGGAGCCGTCCCAGCTCTTCGGCGACCGCTGCGAAGACGTCTCCGGGCGGTGACTCATGTGCGACGAGGGTTGCGACGCGCCGAAGCGCCGCCTGCTCGACCGCCAGGCGATCCACCTCGGCGCGGGCATGGGCGTTCGATATCGCCGTGGCGACAAGATCCGTGAAGTTCGCGAGGCGCGACTCGGTGTCCGCCGGCAGCGGCCGATCGCCCTTCGAGGCGACGATCATCACGCCCCAGAGGCGCTGGTCGACCACGATCGGGGCGCCCACCGACGAGCGAAGACCCAGCTCCCGGCCCAATGCGGCCGCAGGGCCGGAGGCATGCTCGTAGCCCTGCATCCGCGCGGGGCGTGCGGTCCGCAGCACGAGCCCCACGATGCTCTCGCCTTCGGTGTTGACTCGCGCGCCGACCGGTTTGTGATCTCCAGCGGGACTCCAGGCGGCGACGCCGGTCGCCGTGCCGTCGTGCTCGTAGCGCGCCATGTGCGTCGCGTCGACAGCAAGAAGCAGGCCGACCTCGCGCGCGACCGCCGCAAACACGTCGGGCGGAGGGACGTCGCGGGCGACGAGCGTCGCCACGCGACGCAGCGCGGCCTGCTCGTCGGCGAGCTGGGCGAGCCCCTCCTGGCTCGCAGTGTTCGAGATCGCCGTGCCGACGAGGGCGGTGAAGTCAGCGAGCCTGTACTCGATCCGGTCGGGCAGGGACTCGCTCGCGGCGGCGCCGGTCGCCATCACACCCCAGATGTCGCCGTCGACGATGATCGGGGCCGCAGCGCCCGAGCGGATCCCGGCCTCCCGGAGGGCGCCGGCGATGGCGCCGGGGACCTCCGAGTAGTCGTCGATCTTCGCCGGGCGGCCCGTCCGCTGGACCAGCGCGCAGAGCGCCTCGCCGTCGACCGGCCAGCGGCTGCCGGTCACGAACCGATGCGCGGGTGCGCTCCAGGCGCCGACGACGCTCGCCGTCCCGTCGTGCTCGAAGCGCCAGACCAGGACCATCGGAAGTCCCAGCACCTGGGCGACCTCTCTGGCGATGGCGGCGAACACGGCCGAAGACGCAGCCCCGCCGGCCACCAGCGTCGCGATGCGCCGCAGCGACGCCTCCTGCGTCGCAAGCACCCTGTCGTGCTCGCGCAGCGCCTGCTCGGCGGCCAGGCGCTCCTCGATGTCGGTGAAGGCCACCACGGCACCGCGGCCGGCCGACATCTCGATCGGCACCGAGACATAGGAGACCGGGAACATCGAGCCGTCGCGGCGGAAGAACCAGTCCAGGTCACTCGCGATCGTCTCGCCAGTTGCTGCGGGCAGCAGCATCGGACATTCAGCCACCGGATAGGGGGTCCCGTCGGGGTGCGTGTGATGAATCGCCTCGTGGCTGTGGCACCCGTACAGCTCGTCGGCGCTGTCATAGCCCAGCGCCGCAAGCGCGGCGGGGTTGGCGAACCGGATCACGCCGTCGGGATCCACGACCCAGATCGGCTGTGGGGCCGTGTCCAGCACGGCGGCGAGGAAATCCTCCGTGCTGACCCGCAGGTCAGCAAGATCGGTCAGCGATTCAGGCACGCGAACCCTCCGGCGCGATCGAGTCTACGCCCGCGCCAGGTGCCGAAGTCAAGGCAGCCGCGGCGCTTTCGGCAGGCTCACGTGCCCGGCTTCGGCGGCTCCTGATCAGGCCAGTAGCCGTGGTCGTCGAAGAACACACGTGCGCGCTCTTCGTCGTCGCGATCCTTGTCCCCGCGGACGCCCGCCCGGTAGAGGACGTTGAGGAGGAGGATGCTCAGTCCGGCGCCGATGAATGCGGCAGCGCCCTCGAAGCGACTCGAGGCGGGAGCGACAACGAAGACGACGATGCCGGCGAGCACGACGGCGATCGGCATGACATACCGCACGATGAGCACGCGCGTCACCCGAGCCGGATCCGGTGGCGACGCGGCCGCTGGACATTGCCCGCGAAGTCGACTGCGCGGGTGCGGATGACGTACGTCCCCTTCGGCAGCCGCTTCGGCAGCCGGAACGACCACCGGGTGGTGCCGCGAACCGGAAGCCAATGGCGCCGGGCGCAGCTCGTCCTGTGCCCCAGCCGCCGCTTCGGCGACAGCACCCGACAGCGGCGACCGAGCTTGCGAGCCACGGAGATCGTCACGCGGTCGACACCGCATCCGCGGTCGCGCGCGTTGCCCCGCAGGATGTGCCTGTGGCCGGCGCGGCGGGCGGCGCGGCGCGTGAAACCGGATGTCGGGCG
>DATDKF010000056.1:0-7670 GCA_036520135.1 Solirubrobacteraceae bacterium | reverse complement strand
TGGCGGATGCGGTCGAGGACCTGCTGGCGCTCGGCGGCGAGGTCGCGGATGTGCTCGTGGCCCTCGGTGCGCGCGGTGGCGATGCGGCGGTCGAGGTTGTGGAGGTCGAGCTGGAGCGCCTCGAGCTCGAGCTTGGCAGGCGTGGCCTCGAGCTCGCCCGCGCGGATGACGAGCTCGGCGACCAGCCGCGCCAGCGGCTCGTCGCCCGCCGGCAGCTCTCCGGCCGGGGAGCGCAGCCGGCCGCGCAGGTACTCGGCGGCGCGGCGGGTCGCCGGGGCGGAGAAGAGCTCGTCGAGATCGGCGGCGGCGAGCCGCTCCTCTCCCTCCTCAGGCAGCGCGAGGCAGTAGGCCAGAAACGCCCGCTCGCTCTGCTCGCGGCGGTCGAGCGCGGCGCGCGCGCCGTTGGTCGCACTTCGATCCCCCGCGAGCGCATGTGAGGAGATTTCGCGGCGGCGCGTGCCCCCGGCGAGCGCCGAGGCGACGAGCGAGTCGGTCAGTCCGAGGCGACCGGCCACGAGCTGGACCAGCTCGTCGCGGAGCACGCTGGGCGGCAGCGGGCGGATCGCGGCGGCGGCCGCGGCCAGCGCCTGGTCGCGCCCCTCGGTCGTGTGGGTGTCGCCCCGCTCCAGCGCGCGCTCGACCTCGAACCGCGCCAGCGGTACGGCGCGCTCGAGCAGGGCGCGCATCGCGTCGCCGCCCTCGTTCTGGACGACGTCGGCGGGATCGGATCCCGCCGGCAGGCGCACGATCTTGAACTCGACGGCGCGGCCCGCGCGGGCGCGATTGACGTCGCGCAGCGCGGCGATGCTGCGCGACACCGCCTCCTGGCCGGCGACGTCGGGGTCCTGGCAGAACAGCGCGGTGGGCGCGAGCCGGGCCAGCGCGGCGACCTGGCGGTCGGTCAGCGCGGTCCCCATCGAGCCGACGACCTCCTGCACGCCGGCCTGGCGCACCGCGACCGCGTCCGTGTAGCCCTCGACAAGCACCACGCGGCCGGCCCGCGCGGCGGCGGCGCGCGCGAGATCGGCGCCGTAGAGCACCTCGTTCTTGTGAAAGACCGCGTTGTCGGACGAGTTGAGGTACTTCGGGCGGTCGTCCGCGCGCAGGGCGCGCGCGCCGAAGCCGAGCACCCGCCCGCGCTCGTCGCACAGCGGGAACATGAGCCGGCCGCGGAAGCGGTCGATCACCCCGCGGCCGTCGCGGCGCGCCTGCGCCAACCCGCACGCCAGCAGCTCGTCCTCGCTGTAGCCGGCCGCGACCGACGCGCTCGCCACGCGATCGAACGCGCCCGGCGAGAAGCCGACCCGGAACTCGCGCAGCGTCGCCTCCTCCAGCCCGCGCCCGGCCAGGTACTCGCGCGCCCCCGCCGCCTCGCCGCTCTCCCACAGCAGGCGCACGTAGTAGGCGGCCGTCCGCTCGAGCAGCGCCAGCAGGCGGTCGAGGCGCTCCCGCCGAGCGGCGGCCGCCGGATCCTCGGCCTCGCGCTCGAGCTCGACCCCGTAGCGGTCCGCCAGCGACTCGAGCGCGCCCGCGAAGTCGAGCCCTTCGGTCTCCATGACGAACGAGAAGACGTCGCCGCCCACGCCGCAGCCGAAGCAGTGGTAGAGCTTCTCGACGGGATCGATCCCGAACGACGGCGTCCGCTCGTCGTGGAAGGGACAGAGCCCGGACAACCGCCGAGCGCCGGACCGCTTGAGCTCCGTGCGGGCGCCGACGAGCTCCTCGAAGTCGACCGCGTCGCGGACCCGCTCGCGCGAGTCCTGCGTGTAGCGCGCCATCAGACCGCGAGGCCCTGCGGCACGAATCGCTCCGTCCAGGCGCGGATCGCGTAGCGGTCGGTCATCCCGGCCAACCAGTCGATCACGCGGTCCTCCAGCGAGTCGCCCGGCGGCAGCTCGTCCGGATGTCCGACGTACCACTCGAACAGCTCGTGCAGCACGCGCTCGATCCGCGCGTGCTCGGCCCGCGCCGTCGGCGCCAGATAGACGTGCTCGAACATGAACGTGCGCAGGCGGAGCATCGCGCCGCCGACGTCTTCGCCCTGCACGATGTCGCCCGCCCGCTCGGAGTGCTCGACCAGGTCGTGCACCAGCCGGTCGATCCGCGCGGACCCGGTCTCCCCCAGCACCGCGATCTCGTCCGCGGGAAGGTCGCCGACCGAGAGGACCCCCGCCCGCACGGCATCGTCGATGTCGTGGTTGATGTACGCGATCCGGTCCACGAGGCGGACGATCTTGCCCTCCAGCGTCGCCGGCTCGCCCGCGCCGGACGAGTGCCGCAGGATCCCGTCGCGCACCGCCGCCGTCAGGTTCAGCGACTCGATCCGCTCGACGACCCGCAGGGAGTGCTCGTTGTGCCGGAACCCGTGGCCGAAGCGCTCGCGTCGGCAGGCGTCGAGCACCGCCTCGCCGATGTGCCCGAACGGCGGATGCCCGACGTCGTGGCCAAGCCCGATCGCCTCCGTGAGGTCCTCGTTGAGCCGCAGCGCCCGCGCCACCGTGCGCGAGATCTGCGTCGCCTCGAGCGTGTGCGTGAGCCGCGTGCGGTAGTGGTCGCCCTCCGGGGCCACGAACACCTGCGTCTTGTGCTTGAGGCGCCGGAACGCCTTCGAGTGCACGATCCGGTCGCGGTCGCGCTGGAACGGCGTGCGCAGCCCGCAGTCGGGCTCCTCGCGCACGCGGTCCGCCGGATACGAACGCGCCGCGAGCGGCGACAGGTGCGCCTCCTCGAAGGCCGCTATACGGGACGCGTAGTCGTCGGCGACGAGCACGCCACCCATTCTGACCGCCCCGGCGGCCGGTACGGCCACCCGTCACGAAGAATGTGCAATTTGGGTGCGCTGGCGCTTCTAGTCCGGGGCGTTCCTGATCGCGGCCTGCGCGGCCGCCACGCGGGCAATCGGGACGCGGAAGGTCGAGCACGAGACGTAGTCGAGCCCGGCCATGTGGAAGAAGTCGATCGACTCCGGGTCGCCGCCGTGCTCGCCGCAGATCCCGAGCTTGAGCTCGGGTCGCGCCTCGCGCCCGACCCACGCCGCGAGCCGGACGAGCCATCCGACGCCCGGCTTGTCGATCGTCTCGAACGGCGAGCGGTCGATGATCTTGCGCTCCATGTAGACCGGCACGAACTTGGACTCGACGTCGTCGCGCGAGAAGCCCAGCGCGGTCTGCGTCAGGTCGTTGGTGCCGAACGAGAAGAAGTCGGCGTGCTCGGCGATGCGGTTGGCGATGAAGCACGCCCGCGGGAGCTCGATCATCGTCCCGACCGTGTAGTCCTCGCGCTGCGTGAGCCCGTGCTCATCGCCGATGCGCACCACGAGCGCGCGCATGATCTCGATCTCGTGCTCGTAGTCGACGAGCGGGATCATGATCTCCGGGTGCGGCGGCTCGTCCATGTTCGCCGCCGCGCGCATGATCGCCTCGACCTGCATCTCGTAGATCTCGGGATAGAGGATCCCGAGGCGGCAGCCGCGGGTGCCGAGCATCGGGTTCTCCTCGTGGATCTGCTCGACCCGCGTCAGCGTCTTCTCGAGCTGCTCGAGGTCGTCGGTGCACTCGATCCGCGCGCGCTCGACCTGCGCCCGCAGGTCGGGCAGGTTCTTGAGGAACTCGTGCAGCGGCGGGTCGAGCAGCCGGATCGTCACCGGCAGGCCCTTCATCGCCTCGAACAGGCCCTCGAAGTCCTCCTGCTGGAGCGGGAGCAACTCGGCGAGCGCCGCGCGGCGGCCGTCCTCGTCGTCGGCCATGATCATCGCCCGCATCTTGGGCTGGCGGTCCTCGTCCATGAACATGTGCTCGGTCCGGCACAGGCCGATCCCCTCGGCGCCGAGCTCGCGCGCGCGTCGCGCGTCCTCCGGCGTGTCGGCGTTCGCCCGCACACCGAGCCGCCGCACCGTGTCGGCCCACTCGAGCACGCGCTCGAAGTACTCGTTGACCTCGGGGTCGACGAGCGGGACGTCCTCGAGCGTGACGCAGCCCTTCGTGCCGTCGATGGCGATCCGGTCGCCCTCGTTGATCTGCGTGCCGTCGACGGTGATCGTCCTGGCCTTGAGGTCGATCGCCAGCGCGCTGGCGCCGACCACCGCCGGCCGGCCCATCCCGCGCGCCACGAGCGCGGCGTGCGACGCCTTGCCGCCCTCGGAGGTGAGGATGCCCTTGGCGGCGTGGAAGCCGGCGACGTCGTCGGCCTCCGTGAACGGGCGCACGAGGATCACGTCGCGCCCGTCCTGCCCCGCGGCGACCGCGTCGGCGGCCGTGAACACGACCTCCCCCTTCGCCGCGCCCGGCGACGCGTTGACGCCCTTGGCCAGCACCTCGAACTCGGCCTTGGGGTCGAACGTGGGGTGCAGCAGCGCGTCGAGCGCCCCCGGGTCGATCGTCGCGAGCGCCTCCTCCTTGGTCAGCAGCTCCTCGTCGACGGCGTCGCACGCGAATCGCACGGCCGCCTGCGCCGGCCGCTTGGCGTTGCGCGTCTGGAGCATGTACAGCTGCCCCTCCTGCACCGTGAACTCGGTGTCCTGCATGTCCTTGTAGTGCTTCTCGAGCGTGCGCAGGATCTCCATCAGCTGCGCGTGCGCCTCCGGCATGACGTCCTTCATCTCGGCGATGTCGCGCGTGTTGCGCACGCCTGAGACAACGTCCTCGCCCTGGGCGTTGATTAGGAAGTCGCCCGACGGCTCGGGCGCGCCGGTCACCTCGTCGCGGCTGAACGCGACGCCGGTCGCCGACTCGTCGCCCGTGTTGCCGAAGACCATCTGCTGCACGTTGACCGCGGTGCCCCAGTCGTCGGGGATGCGGTTGATGCGGCGGTACGAGACGGCGCGCTCGCCGGTCCAGGAGTCGAACACCGCCCGGATCGCCTGCTCGAGCTGCTCGCGCGGGTCCTGCGGGAAGTCGTAGAGGTCCTGGAAGCGCCTGGTGAGCTCCTTCAGCGCGTCGACGTCGAGCTCGGTGTCGTCCTTGACGCCGCGATCGGACTTGACCTCCTTGATCGCGTCCTCGAATTGCTCGCCCGGGATGCCGTACGAGACGTTGCCGAACATCTGCACGAATCGGCGGTAGGAGTCCCACGCGAAGCGAGCGTTGTCGGTCGCGCGCGCGAGGCCCTCGACCGAGCGGTCGTTGAGGCCCAGGTTGAGCACGGTGTCGAGCATCCCCGGCATCGACTCGCGGGCGCCCGAGCGCACGGACACCAGCAGCGGGTCCTCGTCGTCGCCGAGCCGCTTGCCGGCGTGCTCCTGCAGGCGCTCGAGCGCCTCCTCGACCTGCTCGGCCATGCCCTCGGGCTCCCGCTGGCCGGCCTTCATGTAGGCCACACACGCCTCGGTGGTGATCGTGAAGCCCGCGGGGACGCGATCGGCGCCCAGCACCCGCGTCATCTCCGCCACGTTCGCGCCCTTGCCGCCGAGCAGCTCGCGCATGTCCTTCGACCCCTCGGCGAAGTCGTACACCCACTTCTCCATGGCGGCGATCCTACCCCCGGCCGACCGGGCTGAGGCGCACGTGCCCGTGATGCTCGAGCGTCTCCAGGATCGCCCGCTCGGCCTGCGCGAGCGCGCGCGGCTCGGCGTCCGGCGCCTCGGCGAGCGGGCGGCCGAGCGCGGTGACGAGGAAGTCGTGCGCCTCCTGGTCGAGCGGGAACGCGCTGGCCTCGCAGGCCCCGCAGACGACGCCGCCCGCGGCGCCGGAGAACCCCACGAGGTGCTCCTGCTCGCCGCACGACGTGCACGCCGCCAGGTGCGGCGCGAAGCCGGCCGCCAGCAGCAGCTTGAGGCGGAACGCGAGCGCGTTGGCGCGGCCCGCCCGGGCCGGATCGCCGTCCAGCAGCGCGAGCTCGTTGGCGAGTAGGTGGTAGACGCCGGCGTGCGGGTCGCCGTCGTCGAACACGCGCGCGACCGCCTCGCACGCGCGGGCGGCGCCGTCGAGCGCACGGGCGTCCTCGCGCAGCCGCGGGTGGGCGGCCACGGTCTCGGCGCTGGTGACGGTCAGCAGCTCGCTACGGCCTTCGTAGAGCACGAGATTGAGGCGGAAGAACGGCTCGAGCCGGCCGCCGAAGCGCGACTTGGCCCGCCGCACGCCCTTGGCGATCGTGCTGATCCGGCCGCGATCCGGGGTATAGAGATGCAGGATCCTGTCCGCCTCCCCGTAGCGGAGGCTGCGCAGGACGATGCCCTCGGTCTTCAGCGGACCGGCCACGCTATATTTAGTGAAGTCTTGAGCAGGGTCACCGTGTACACGACTGAGCCGTGTGGGTTCTGCCGCGTGGCGAAGTCTCTACTCGCCAAGCGCAACGTCCCCTTCACCGAGGTCAACCTCGCGAAGGACCCGTCGGGGCGGGCCGAGCTCGTGCGGCTCACCGGGATGATGACGTTCCCCCAGGTCGTCATCGACGACGAGCCGATCGGCGGCTACCAGGAGCTCGTCGCGGCCGACCGCGCCGGCCGCCTCGCCGCGATCACCGAAGCCGCAGCCTAGGCCTGGGCTGGCATCTCTCGCAGACGTACGTGCCGCGGCCCGCGGCGCGCAGCTTGCGCACCGGGCCGCCGCAGCGCGTGCACGGCTCGCCCTCGCGCAGGTGCACGAGGAACTGGTGCTGGAACGTGCCGGCGACGCCGTAGGGGTCGCGGAAGTCGTCGATGCTCGCGCCCTTGGCCTCGATGCCGGCGGCGAGCGACTCGACGACCGCGTCGCGCAGCGCGGTCGCCTGCGGCCGCGTGAGCCGGTTGGCCGGGCGCAGCGGGTGGATGCGCGCCCGGAACAGCGCCTCGTCGGCGTAGATGTTCCCGACGCCCGCGACGCGCTTCTGGTCGAGCAGGAACGCCTTGACCGGCGCGCGCGAGGCCCGCGCGAGCGCGTGCAGGTACGCGCCGGTGAACGCCTCGTCGAACGGCTCGAGGCCGAGCCGCGCGGCGAAGAACGCGTCGAGCGCCTCGTCCCCGAGCGCCAGCTCGCCGGTGCCGAAGCGCCGCGGGTCGGTGTAGGCGAGGTCGTGATCGCCGAGGCGGATCCACACGCGGGTGTACGGCGGCGCTCCCGGCGGGTCGATCAGCAGCGTGCCGGTCATGCGCAGGTGCATGAGCAGGTACGCGTCGCCCTCCAGCTCCCAGACGAGGTACTTGCCCCGCCTGCCCAGCCGCTCGACGCGCCGGCGCTCGAGCGCCGCGGCCAGCTCCGCACCCGGGATCGGCCGACTCCAGCGCTCGTCGAGCACATCGATCACCGCCAGCGTCCGCCCCTCGACGTGGGGCGCGAGGTGGCGGCGGATCGTCTCGACTTCGGGGAGCTCGGGCACGCCGGTGATTATGGGAGCTGCGACAGGCCGATCCCGAGCTCGCGCCGCAGCGCGCGGTTGACGAGTCGCGGCCCCGGCTGCCCGCGCAGCGACGCGTCGTTGAACGCGTCGTAGAGGTCGAGCAGCCGGTCGGCGCCGAACCGCTCGACGATCGCGAACGCCGCGGCCGAGCTGGCGCCGTAGGCGTCGGCCTGCGCGTCGCCGGAGAGCCGGGCGATCGACGAGGGTCGCGAGAGGGCGGCCAGGTCCGGGTGCGGCGGCGCCGGGCGGCGGTCGCCGGAGACGTACATGGCGACGCCCTCGACGAGCCACGCCGGCGTGCGGCCGGAGGTCGAGCCCGCCAGCGCCGCGTGCGTCAGCTCGTGCGCGATCGTGCGGCG
>DATDKF010000055.1:0-3615 GCA_036520135.1 Solirubrobacteraceae bacterium | reverse complement strand
GCCGCAGTGACTGTTCGCGGACTGCGTAAGACGTACGGCTCGACCGAGGCCGTGGCCGGAGTCGACCTGGAGATCATGGAGGGCGAAGTCTTCGGCCTGCTCGGCCCGAACGGCGCGGGCAAAACGACGATCGTCGAGATCCTCGAAGGGCATCGCGCCCGCACCGCGGGCGAGGTGCGGGTCCTCGGCTTCGATCCCGGGCGGCGAGACCGCGAGCTGCGGGAGCGGATCGGGATCGTCCCGCAGGAGGGCGGCGTCGAGCTCGTGCTCACCGTCTGCGAGGTGATCGACCTCTACAGCGCGGCATATCCCCGCCGGCGCCCGGTCGACGAGGTCGTCGAGCTCGTCGGCCTCGAGGAGAAGCGCGACGAGCGCGTCGAGGCGCTCTCGGGCGGACAGCGGCGCAGGCTCGACCTCGCGCTGGGGATCGCCAGCGACCCCGACGTGCTGTTCCTCGACGAGCCGACCACGGGATTCGACCCGTCGGCAAGACGGCGCTCCTGGGAGCTGATCGACCGCTTGCGCTCTCTGCGCAAGACGATCCTCCTGACCACGCACTACATGGAGGAGGCGCAGCGCCTCGCCGATCGCGTCGCGGTGATCACGGCCGGCCGCATCGTCGCCGAGGGAGACCCTTCGACCCTGGCCGGCAGAGAGTTCGCGGCCGCCGTCGTCACCTTCCACCCGCCCGAAGGCGTGGAGCTCGCCGAGCTCCCACTTCCTCGCGGGGTCGATCTCGAGCGGGACAACGGCCGCATCAGTTTCCGCACGGCCACTCCCACCCGCGACCTCCGCCCACTCGTCCTCTGGGCCTGGGAGCACAATCGCGAGCTCGACGGGCTCACGATCACGCGTCCCTCGCTCGAGGACGTCTACCTCGAGCTGACCGACGAGGAGGCGGCGTAGTGGAAGGCCTGCGCCGATCCGATCTTCCGCTCCTCTTCCACTGGATCCATGCGCGGGTGCTCGTGATCCTCCGAACCCCCAGGACCGCGTTCTTCGGGCTGATCTTCCCGTTGATCCTGCTCGCGCTCCTGAACGCCACCAACAGCGGGAACAGCGTGACGGTCGCCGGCGGCAAGGTGGACTTCGCCCAGTACTTCACCCCGTCGATCGGGGTCTACGCGCTCGCCATCTCGTGCTTCACCACGCCGATCTTCGGGTTGGCGAACGCCCGCAGTCTCGGGATCCTCAAGCGCATTCGCGGCATGCCTGTCAGCCCCTGGATCTACCTGACCTCGTGGCTGGCGGCCGGAATCCTGACCGGTCTCGCCGCGATGACCCTCATGGTCGTCGTCTCCGTGCCGGCCTTCCATCTCCACATTTACCCCCGCCTCTTGCCCGCAGCGGTCGTCACTGCCGTGCTCGGCGCCGCGACGCTCGGCGCGCTCGGTCTCGCCGTCTCGACGTTCGTCCGCCGTCCGGAAACGGCGCCCACGATCGCGAACCTGACCCTCTTCCCCGTGCTCTTCCTCTCCGGCGTCTTCTTCCCCCTGCAGAACGCGCCCGGCTGGACCGTGACCGTCGCGCATCTCCTCCCGCTCAGCCACCTCGTGGAGGCGTTCACCGCGTGCTTCAGCTCGCACACGGGTGGAAGCGGCTTCGCAGCGAAAGACCTCGCGGTGATGGCGGCGTGGGGCATCGGCGCCCTCGCCTTCGCCGCCCGCCGCTTTACCTGGGAAGCCGAGTCGCCGGAGGACGCGCCCCACCGCGCGGGCGGGCTCCGAAGCATCCTCCAGAGAAGTTGAGGAGGAGGCGGGTCACCCCGCCCCCTCCTGGTTTCGTCAGCCTCTGACGGTGAAGTCCGCGGACATGGAGCCGACCTGGACCTCGTACGGGCCCGGCTCCACCTGGCGTTTTCCTGCACCGTCGATGTCGCCCGGCGTCACGGCCAGCTCGGAGACCGGGAACGTGACGTGGACGACGCGCGACTCGCCGGCGGCGAGATTCACCCGCGTGAAGCCCACGAGCCGCCGCGGCGGCGCAATCACGTCGCTCACCGCCTGGTGCACGTACACCGGCACGACCGTCGCTCCCGCCCGGCTGCCCGTGTTCGCCACGGTGAAGGTGGCGGTCGCCGAGCCTCTCCGCGAGACGCTGGAGGTGACGGACAGGCCGCTCGTCGCGAACGTCGTGTACGAGAGCCCGAACCCGAACGGCCAGCGGGGGTTGTAGCCCGAGCCCGGGCCGGAGTTCGTGCCCGGCAGCTGGTCGAAGAACTTCGGCTCGTCACCGGGAGTCGACGGCCCGCCGGTGTCGAAGTCGCCCGCCATGTGGTCGGAGGCCGAGGGCCACGTAACCGGCAAGTGGCCACTCGGGTTCACCGAGCCGAAGAGGACGCCGGCCACCGCCGATCCGCCCTCGGTGCCGGGTAGGTAGGCCATCAGGATCGCCCGCGCCCCCGTAACGATCGAGTCGGGGCCGAACCCGAGCGGCCGGCCGGCGATGACCACCACGATCACCGGCTTGCCGGTGGCCTCGAGCGCCGCGATCAGGCGTTGCTGGTCGGGGGCGAGCACCGGGTCCGGCCGGTCCCCAAGGCCTTCGGCGTAGGCCCGCTCACCGACCACGGCCACCGCTGCATCGGCCGACTGGGTAGCCGCGACCGCCGCATCCACCTGCGCTTGCGTGACCGTCTGGTCGGTCGGCACGGAGACGACGTTCGGGTCGACGGCCTGCATGCCCTGCAGTACCGTCGTCGCAGGCGGGATCTGGTCAGGCGGGCCCATGCAGCAGACGTGGTTGCCCTCGTCGAAGACGCCCTGCCAGCTCACGCTCCAGCCGCCGAGCTGGTTGTTGACCCGATTCATGCTCGGCCCGGTCACGACGAGCTTCGCGCTCGTCGAGAGCGGAAGTGTCCCGGTGTTGCGCAGCAGCGTGATCGACTCGTCGGCGGCCTGGCGTGCGAGCCCCTTGTTCGCTTTGACCGCGGCGTCCGCCGCAGCTGGATCGACGTACGGATCGTCGAAGAGACCGAGCTGGAACTTCAGGGTCAAGATCCTGCGCACCGACTGGTCGATCCGCTTCTTCGAGACCCGCCCGGACTGCACGTTCTGGATCAGGCCGTTGTTCCAGCCGACGTAGTCGAACGGGGTCATGCTCATGTCGATACCGGCGTTAACCGCCTTGGCGATCGCCTCCGGGAAGTCGGCGGCGACGTGATACGCGTTCTGCAACGCCGGCACGTCGCCGTAGTCGCTGATCACGACACCCTTGAAGCCAAGCCGCTCACGCAGCTGCTCGGTGAGCAGGTAGTGCGAGGCGGTGGCCGGGATGTTGTTGACCGATCCCGAGTTGACCATCACCGTCGCCGCGCCGGCGTCGATCCCACCTGCGTACGGCGGAAGCAGGATGTCCTGGAGATAGCGGATGGGCAGCTGCGCCTCGACCCGGTCGTGCCCGTTGATCGACTGCGAGTAGCCGGCGAAATGCTTCACCGTCGCAGCGACCTGCGGTGAGCTGAAGCCGCCGCCTTGCATCCCGCGGATGTTGGCGGCGCCGATCGCCGAGGCGAGCATGGGCGCCTCCGCCCAGGTCTCGGAGTAGCGGCCCCAACGGTTGTCGCGGGCGAGGTCCTGCACCGGCGCGAAGTTCCAGTTCCCGCCGGTCGCCAGG
>DATDKF010000054.1:0-5485 GCA_036520135.1 Solirubrobacteraceae bacterium | reverse complement strand
GATCTGTGCGGCTGGAATGAGCCGATTCCGTTCGGACACGACCCTCCGGTCATCGGCAGGTGTGCGGGCCGACTTAATGCGACTTGAGCTTCGCGCGACCGGACATCCGTCCGGACTCTTCACTTTTCTCTGGAGGGCTACGATGACGGGCGTGAGGGGGCGCCTCGCACCACTGGCTGTCAAGCCTTTCGGCCGTCTGCTGTCGTCGTACACGCTGAATGAGCTCGGCGACAGCGTCGGCATCGTTGCCCTTGCCGTGCTGGTCTGGGACCGCACGGAGGCCGTGGCGCCCACCACCGCGTTCTTCTTCGCCGCCAAGTTCCTGCCCGCGCTGCTGGCGCCGCTGCTGACCGCGCGCGTGGACCAGGTGTCGCTGCGGCGCGCCCTGCCGGCGCTCTACGTGCTCGAGGCGCTGGCGTTCGCCGCGCTCGCGCTGATCGCCGACGGCGACTTCGTGCTGGCGCTCGTGCTGGCGCTCGGTCTCGCGGACGGCACCGTCGCGCTGACCGCCCGGTCGCTGACGCGCGGCGCCGTCGCATCGGTGCTGAAGCCCTCGGGCCAGCTCAAGGAGGGCAATGCGCTGCTCAACATGGGCTTCGCGATCGCCGGCGTCGGCGGCACGGCCCTCGCCGGCCTGCTCATCGCCGAGCTCGGCATCGCGAGCGCGCTGCTCGTCGACGCGGGGTCGTTCCTGGCGATCGCGATCCTGCTGGCGCTGACGCGCGGCCTGCCGGCGGTGCGCATGGAGCGCGAGCCGTGGGGCGAGCGCTTCAGGAGCGGCCTGCGCTTCGCCCGCCGGCACACGCTCGTGCGGCTGCTGCTGGTCGGCCAGGCGCTCGCGCTCGTGCTCTTCACGCTGATCATCCCGATCGAGGTCATCTACGCGAAGGAGAGCCTCGGGACCACGAGCGCCGGCTTCGGCATCCTGCTCGCCTCCTGGAGCGCGGGGATCGTCGTCGGCAGCGTGATCTACCTGCTCGTCAAGCAGCGCTCCCCCGTGCTCGTGATCACGCTCTCGACCGTGGCGATCGGCATCGCGTACCTGGGCATGGCGAGCGCGCAGACGCTGCTCGTCGCGTGTTTGGTCTCGATCATCGGCGGAGCGGGCAACGGCGTGCAGTGGATCTCCGTGGTCACCGCAGTGCAGGAGGTCACGCCGACGGACTACCAGGCAAGGATCGTCGGGCTGCTCGAATCGCTCGGCGCCGCGATGCCGGGCGTCGGGTACCTCCTCGGCGGCGCCCTGGTCGCGATCGGATCGCCGCGAACCGCCTACGCGGCCGCCGGCGCCGGCGTCCTGCTGCTCGTGCTCGGGGCGATCCCGCTGCGTGGACGCCTCGACGCGACGGCCGCCCGCGACGCATCGGTGCCGTTCGGCCCCGGCGATATGCCGCTCCCCGGCGCGGTGACCCAGCAGAGCGGCAACGCGCCAGAACGCTTGAACGTGACGTAACGTCAGGGCCTAGCGTCCAGGCCGTGACGATGACCGCGGCAGACACGTACCGGATCGGCGAGCTGGCCCGTGCGGCCGGCGTGACGGTGCGTGCGCTGCACCACTACGACAGCCTCGGGCTGCTGTCGCCGTCCGAGCGAACCGCGGGTGGGCACCGGCTGTACACGGCGCCCGACGTCGAGCGGCTGTACCGGCTGCTCGCGCTGCGGGGCCTCGGGCTGCCGCTCGAGGAGATCCGCCCGCTGCTGGAGGGCGGCGACGGGATCGCCGGCACGGTGCGGCGGCACCTTCAGCGCGTGGAGCAGCAGCTCGGGGCGCTGGATGCGCTGCGGTCGAGGCTCGTCCGGCTGCTGGGCGCCCTCGACGGCGACGGCGAGCCAGCCCCCCGAATCCTGGAGGCCTTGGAAGCCATGTCGATGTTCGAGAAGTACTACACCCCGGAGCAGCTCGAGCAGCTCGAGCAGCGCCGCCAAGCGATGGGCGACGACGCCATCAAGGCGGTCGAGGACGAGTGGCGGCAGCTCTACGCAAAGGTGCGCGCCCACCGCGCGGCCGGGACAAACCCCGCCGACCCGGCCGTGCAGGCGCTCGTCGCCCGTTCCGGCGAGCTGATCCGCATGTTCACCGGCGGCGATCCGGGGATCGCGGCGTCGCTGAAGCGCATGTACGAGCAGGAGGGCCCGCAGCGCGCCTCGCGCGGCATGGCCGACCCCGCGGACATCGAGTACCTCGAACGGGCGCGCGCTAGCCGGTCGTGATCCCCAGCGACGGCCAGTCGGCCTGCAGCGACACGGCGAGCTCGCGGATCGCGCGCCGCCACTGCGGCGGCGCGTCGTCCCACGAGTAGTCGCCGGCCGCGACCTTGGTGGCCGACCGCAGGTCCTCGTCGAGCGTGATCAGGCCGTGCGCTTCGGGCACCAGGCGCTCCAGGCCGCTCAGGTCGAGCCGGGTGTCGCGCTTGCGCGGCATCTTGTTCACGACCAGCGTGAGCGGCGGGCCGGCCGTGCGCAGCAGCTCGGCCGCCTCGGCGACGAGCGACGCCGTCGCCGGGTGCGCGTCGGAGAGCAGCACGATCTGGTCCGCCGCCGCCTGGGCGGCGCGCGCGGCCGGCTCCTGCAGGCCGGTGCCGCAGTCGAGCACGAGCACCCCGACCATCGTCTGCAGCCGCGAGATCACGCGCCGGTAGGCCTCCTCGTTGAGCTGCGCCATGCGCGACGGATCCGTGGGCGCCGGCAGCACCATCAGGCCTTCGAACGCGCGGCCGAGGTGGCGGTCCAGGGCCGTCACGGAGAGGTCGGGCTGCTCGAGCACGTCGCCGAGGTCGTCGACGAACACCTGGTGGTCGGGCGTCAGCGTGCGGCCGAGCGACCCGAAGTCCGGGTTGGTGTCGACGGCCACGATCCGGTCGCGCCGGACGCGCGCGAGCAGCGAGCCGAGCAGCACGGTCGTGGTGGTCTTGCCGACGCCGCCCTTCGGCGAGACGACCGCGATCGTCGCGCAGCGGGTCAGCCGCGGCGCTCCGATCGCGCGATCCAGGCGCGCCTCGTAGTCGGTTTCGCGCCAGCTCCCCCTGGCGCGCTCGCGGGCCGAGCGCTGCTGCGGCTTCGTCAGCAGCTCGCGCTTGCTCTGAGTCGCCGGCTCGGGCGACTCGACGATCGGCGGCTCCTCCTCGTAGCCGAAGAACGCCTTGATCGCGCGGCCCACGCGGTCGCTGCCGGACAGCTCCTCGGGCAGCGCCGCCAGCGTGCGCTCGCGCGGCGTGCCGCGCCGCGTGGTCTCGACCGTGCGGTCGACCTCGGCGGGCTTGGGCGGCGCCATCGCGGCCGAGCGCAGCTCGGTCAGCGCCAGCACCGCGCCGTCGGCGACGCCGCACTGCCCGAGCGTGCGGTCCAGCGGCAGCGGCTGGTGGCCCGGCTGCGCCACGGTCCACACCGGCGAGCGACCGTTGTCCGGCGGCGCGTCGTCCATGCTCAGCTCGACGAAGGTCGGGATCAGGTCGGCGATCGGCGTCTCGGTCGAGACGACGAGATCGACGCGGCGGTCCGGCCCGGCGATCGTCACGGCACAGGTGTTCATCGATGGTCTCCCGCGGTCCATGGGGCTGTACTGGCCGCGCTGCTGGTCGGCGTCGGCGGTGAGAAGGATGTCTGAATCAGCACCGGGCGCTCGCCGCGGCGCACGAGCAGGCCGCGCCCGGCCGGCTGCGGCTGCGCCTTGGTCCCGCCCAGCAGCGGCCCCTCCCCCGGGTCGCCGCTCAGCAGGACGCCGGGCGACCCGAGCTCGCGGAGGCGGCCGAACACGGCCTCATAGGCGCCGCGCGCGCTGCCGCCGACGCGGCGCGCGAGCACAACGTGCAGGCCGACGTCGCCGCCCACGGCGAGCACGTCGAGGAGCGGGGCGAGCGGCCCGCCGGTCGGCCCCGCGACAAGGTCGTAGTCGTCGAACAGCACGACGTAGCGCGGGCCCTCCCAGCTCGGCGCCGCGAGCGGCGACGCGTCGGCGGGCGCCATCCGCTCGCCGGCGATCGCGCGCAGGCGCTCGGCGGCCTGCTGAGCGGCCGGCGGCGACGCCGCGTAGGCCATCACGTGCGGGTCGTGGGCGAGGTCGATCAGCGAGCGCCGCACGTCGACCACCACGAGCTGCAGCTCCTCGGGCGTGTGCGAGGCCACGAGCCCGCGGCCGAGACCGCGCAGCAGCGACGACTTGCCGCTCTGGCTGTCGCCGAAGACGAGGAAGTGCGGGTCGGGGCCGCCGAGGCGCGCCCACACCGGGTCCAGCCCGCGCTCCTCGACGCCGATCGCCACGCCCTCGCGCTGGGATGGCGGCGGCAGCCGGCTCGCGTCGAGCTCGCGCGGCAGCAGCCGGATCGGCGGTGCGACCGGGCCGTTCCAGTGCTCGGCGGCCGCCCCCACGAGCTCGCCGAACGCGAACGCGACGCCTTCCTCCTCGGCGCGGCCGTCGACCCGCGGCAGCGCGATCTGGAAGTGCAGGCCGTCCATCGTCAGGCCGCGGCCGGGCACGTCGGCGGGCAGCGACGACGCCGCCTGGCGCGAGACCAGCGAGTCGATCGCGTCGTGGAGCTTGAGCTCGAGCCGCGTCCCGAGGTTGTCGAGCAGCGCCGGGCGGATCTCGGCCCAGCGGTTGGCGGCGACGACAACGTGGATGCCGAAGCTCAGGCCCGTCGCCGCGAGCTCCTCGACCTCGCGGTCCAGGCCCTCGAACTCGCGCTTGAACGCCTCCCAGCCGTCGATCATCAGGAACACGTCCGGGAACGAGCCGGCGTTGCGCGCGTCGGTCATCGACTCGTGGCCCGCCTCGCGGAACGCCTGCTCGCGGTCCTCGACCTCGGTGCGCAGCTGGCGCACGACGCGCGTGACGGCCTCGCGCTCGAGCTTGCCGGCGACGCCGCCGACGTGCGGGCCGCCGGTCAGTGCGTTGAGCAGACCGCCGCCGAGGTCGATCCCGTAGATCTGCACCTGGGCGGGCGTGTGACGCCAGATCAGCGCGGCGGCGAGCGTGCGCAGCACCGTGCTCTTGCCGGTCCGCGGCGAGCCGACGACGGCGAGGTGGCCGCCCGCGCCCGCGAGGTCGACCGCGTACGGCTCGGTGCGCTGCTCGGCCGGCCGGTCGAGGCGGCCGAGCACGGCGCGCAGGCCCTCCGCGCGTTCGCCGCCGTGCCACCACGGCGGGTCGCCCAGCACGGCGTCCAGCGGCTCGGCCTCCTCCAGCGGCGCGACCCACACCTGGTGCACCGGCGGGCGGTCGCCGGTCAGGCGGTCGACCAGCACCTGCAGCTCGCTCGGCCCGTCCGGCGGCGGGTCGGGCGCAGCGGCCGCCGCCGCGGCGCCGACGTCGTCGCCCGGCTCGAACACGCGCACCGGCGCGCTCGGCTCGACCCGCATCACGCTCGGCGTGTGCGGCCCGGAGGCGAGCGCGGCGCGGAACTGGATGTAGACCTCGGTGTCGACCTTCAGGTAGCCGAGGCCGGGTAGCGACGGGAGCAGGTAGGCGTCCGGCGTCCCGAGCACGAGC
>DATDKF010000053.1:0-9335 GCA_036520135.1 Solirubrobacteraceae bacterium | reverse complement strand
CACGTCGGCCGCGGTGCGACGCGCCACACGTTTGGGCGCGCGCGACCGGCCGTCCGCCCAGCCCGGATCGCTCGGGTCATACCGCGCAGCCCACTTCGCGACCCACTGCCGCGTGCGACCGATATCGCGCGCGATCGCCTCCGGCGACTCCCCGGCCAACCGACGCCTGACCGCCTCGCGCCGCAACGACACCTCCACGTCCCGCACCTGACGCCTCCGAGCTCGCTCACCACGAGCCCCAGAGCGTCCGCACCGACACGGATGGAAACGATCCGCTGGCGGCCCAACCCCCAGCCACGTAAACGATGTGCTGACGGCCAGCGGTAAACGATGTGCTGGCGGCCGTCAGGTAGGGAGGCGAGGGTGCACTCGTCGCACTCGTCCGCCGTCGCCGCGTGAGTGCGACGAAATGCACACTCGCGAGCGTGGGTTTCGTCGCAATGATCGCGCCTCGGCCGACAAGTGCGACGAAACCCACGCAGGAGGAGGGTTTCGTCGCAGCCGCCGGCGTCGCCGCGCCGTTTGCGACGAAACCCACGCTCACGCACCCGCTTCCCTACCAGCCGCAGTTGCCGTTCGCCGAGGCCGCGGGCTCGGCGTGAGCAGCAGCGCTGCGACCGCGCCGACCAGCGCGAGCGCCGCGCCGAGGCTCTCCAGGTAGAACCCGGTGGCCGGCTGCGCCTGCGCCTGGTCGTACGTGCGCGCGAAGATGCCCGCGTCGTCGAGCCCCGGCCGGTCGACGAACAGGACGATCAGGCAGGCGGCCAGCGCGAGCACCACGAGCGCGACCGCCGCGGGCCGCGCGCGGCGCACCACGGCGCCGTACGACATCGGCAGCATCGCGAGCCCGAGGACCCCCAGCGCGTACAGGTGCAGGCTGCCTCCGGTGTCGGTCGCGTCGGGCGGGACGACGGTCACCACGACCACCTCACGGACGGTCACGAACTCCGCCACGATCAGCAGCAGAGCGCCCGCCACGAGGGGCACGAGGGGTGCGTAGCGGGCCACGGGGCTGATGCTATTCTCCTATGCCGCCGCGGGGCGAAGGTTCGCTGCCGTGGCACGCCTTATCGGCCCGAAGGACCGCTCACATGGAGACCCGAGAGACATAGCCCACATCTCCGGGCCAACCTCCGTGTGACGCACCTGGGCCCGAAAGGGCCCGTTTTTTTGCCCGGACAACGGGCAACACGCGAAGAAGCCGCAGACGAGCGAAAGACACTTCCATGCCGCGCAAGTACAGCCTCGAGAAGACCCGCAACATCGGGATCATGGCCCACATCGACGCGGGCAAGACGACGACGACCGAGCGCATCCTCTACTACACCGGCCGCTCCCACAAGATGGGCGAGGTCCACGAGGGCGCCGCGACGATGGACTGGATGGAGCAGGAGCAGGAGCGCGGCATCACGATCACCTCCGCGGCCACGACGGCCGACTGGAAGGACCACCGGATCAACATCATCGACACGCCCGGCCACGTCGACTTCACCGTCGAGGTCGAGCGCTCGCTGCGCGTGCTCGACGGCGCGATCGCGCTGTTCGACTCGGTCGCCGGCGTCGAGCCGCAGTCCGAGACGGTCTGGCGCCAGGCCGACAAGTACCACGTGCCGCGCATCGCCTACATCAACAAGATGGACCGCATCGGCGCGAACTTCGAGCAGGGCATTCAGACGATGATCGACCGCCTGGGCGCACACCCGGTGCCGATCCAGCTGCCGATCGGGTCCGAGGGCGACTTCCAGGGGATCGTCGACCTCATCAACATGCAGGCGATCGTCTACAAGGACGAGCTGGGCAAGGACGTCGTCATCGAGGACATCCCGGCCGGCATGGCCGACGAGGCGCAGGCCGCCCGCGATCATCTGCTCGAGGAGCTCTCGCACTACGACGACGAGCTGCTGGAGATGATCCTCGAGGAGCAGGAGATCCCCAAGGATCGCCTGGTCGCCGCGATCCGCAAGGCGACGCTCGACATCAAGCTCACGCCGGTCCTGTGCGGCTCGTCCTTCAAGAACAAGGGCGTGCAGCCGCTGCTGGACGCGGTCATCGACTTCCTGCCCTCGCCGCTGGACGTGCCGCCCGTGCAGGGCCTCGAGCCGGTCAAGGGCGACGAGGAGGATCGCGAGGCCGTCCGCCACGCGTCCGACGACGAGCCGTTCAGCGCGCTCGCCTTCAAGATCATGGCCGACCCGTACGTCGGCAAGCTCACGTACTTCCGCGTCTACTCGGGCAAGCTCGAGGCGGGCTCGCGCGTGCTCAACGTGACGACCGGCCGCACCGAGCGCATCGGCCGCATCCTGATGATGCACGCCAACGACCGCGAGGACGTCCAGGAGGTCTACGCCGGCGACATCGCGGCGGCCGTCGGCATCAAGCAGGTCGTGACCGGCGACACGCTCGCCGCGCCCGACAAGCCGATCCGCCTCGAGACGATCGACTTCCCCGAGCCGGTGATCTCCGTCGCCATCGAGCCGAAGACCAAGAGCGACCAGGAGAAGATGTCGGTCGCGCTCGGCCGCCTGGCCGAGGAGGACCCGACGTTCCAGGTGCGCACCAATGAGGAGAGCGGCCAGACCGAGATCTCCGGCATGGGCGAGCTGCACCTCGAGGTGCTTGTGGACCGCATGCTGCGGGAGTACAAGGTCGACGCGAACGTCGGCCGCCCGCAGGTCTCCTACCGCGAGACCGTGCGCGGCACCGCGCAGAAGGTCGAGGGCCGCTTCGTGCGCCAGACCGGCGGCTCGGGCCAATACGGCATCGTCTACATCGACCTCGAGCCGGCGCCCGGCGAGGGCTTCGACTTCGTCAACAAGATCCGCGGTGGCTCGATCCCGACCGAGTTCATCCCGGCCGTCGAGAAGGGCGTCGAGGAGGCGCTCGAGAACGGCGTCAAGGCCGGCTTCCCGATGGTCGACGTGCGCGTGACGCTGACCGACGGCAAGTACCACGACACGGACTCCTCGGAGATCGCGTTCAAGGTCGCCGGATCGCTCGCGCTGCAGGAGGCGGCCAAGCGCGCCAAGCCGGTGCTGCTCGAGCCCGTCTTCGCCGTCGAGGTCGTCACGCCCGAGGACTACATGGGCGACGTCATCGGCGATCTCAACCGCCGCCGCGGTCGCGTCCACGGCATGGAGCCGCGCGGCAACGCCCAGGTCGTCACCGCCCACGTCCCGCTCAGCGAGATGTTCGGCTACGCGACGGACGTGCGGTCGATGAGCCAGGGACGGGCGACCTACACGATGCAGTTCGACAAGTACGAGGAGGTGCCGCCGAACATCGCCGAGAAGGTGGTCGAGGCGCGCACCGGTGAACCCGTCCCCGCATGAACGCGGTAACCTGCACGGGTTCGCCTAAAAACGAGATTTCCAGCGAGACTTAGAGAGGACTTACAAAAGTGGCGAAGGAGAAGTTCGAGCGGGACAAGCCGCACGTCAACGTCGGCACCATCGGTCACATCGACCATGGCAAGACCACGCTGACCGCGGCGATCACGAAGGTGCTCTCCGAGAAGTACGGCGGCCAGGCTCGCTCCTTCGACGAGATCGACAACGCGCCGGAGGAGAAGGCGCGCGGTATCACGATCGCCACTTCTCATGTCGAGTACGAGACCGACAAGCGCCACTACGCCCACGTCGACTGCCCGGGTCACGCGGACTATGTGAAGAACATGATCACGGGCGCCGCGCAGATGGACGGCGCGATCCTCGTGGTCTCCGCGGCGGACGGCCCGATGCCCCAGACGCGCGAGCACATCCTGCTCGCCCGCCAGGTCGGCGTGCCGTACATCGTCGTGTTCCTCAACAAGGCCGACATGGTCGACGACGAGGAGCTGCTCGAGCTGGTCGAGGTCGAGGTCCGCGAGCTGCTGTCCGAGTACGAGTTCCCGGGGGACGACATCCCGTTCGTCACCGGCTCGGCGCTCAAGGCGCTCGACGGCGACGCGGAGTACGTCGAGAAGATCGTCGAGCTCGCCGGGCACCTGGACTCCTACATCCCGGAGCCTGAGCGCGACCTGGACAAGCCGTTCCTGATGCCGGTCGAGGACGTCTTCTCGATCACCGGCCGCGGCACCGTCGCGACCGGCCGCATCGAGCAGGGCATCGTCAACACCGGCGACACCGTGGAGATCGTGGGCATCCACCCCGAGACCGCCAGCACGGTCGTCACCGGCGTGGAGATGTTCCGCAAGATCCTCGACCAGGGCCAGGCCGGCGACAACGTCGGCTGCCTGCTGCGAGGCATCAAGCGCGAGGAGATCGAGCGCGGGCAGGTGCTCTGCAAGCCGGGCTCGATCACCCCGCACACCCACTTCAAGGCCGAGGTGTACGTCCTCAAGAAGGAGGAGGGCGGCCGCCACACCCCGTTCTTCAACGGGTACCGGCCTCAGTTCTACTTCCGCACGACGGACGTCACCGGCGTCGCCAACCTGCCCGAGGGCACGGACATGGTCATGCCGGGCGACAACGTGCAGATGGAAGTCGAGCTGATTCAGCCCATCGCCATGGACGCCGGTCTGCGCTTCGCCATCCGCGAGGGCGGCAGGACGGTCGGCTCGGGCGTCGTCACCGAGATCGTCAAGTAATCAAACGGGGGGCTCCGCCCCCCGTTGACCCCCGGAACTACCGATGTTCCGGATGGGAGTGAAGTCGACAGATACGACCTATGGGGGCGGGCCCCGGCCCGGGGCTCGCCCTCACTGCGCGCAAAGGCGCAGTGGAAACCACACCACAAGCACCGGACAGAAATTGGCAGCCGTAGCCCAGAACAAGATCCGCATCCGCCTCAAGGCCTACGACTCGTCGGCCATCGAGACGGCGGCCAAGGAGATCGTGGAGACCGCCACGCGGACGGGCGCGACCGTGTCCGGCCCGGTGCCTCTCCCGACCGAGAAGAACGTGTACGCGGTGATCAAGTCCCCGTTCAAGGACAAGGACTCCCAGGAGCACTTCGAGATCCGCACGCACAAGCGCCTGATCGACATCCACCAGCCCACGCCGAAGACGGTCGACTCGCTCCAGCGGCTCGACCATCTGCCCGCCGGCGTGGACATCGAGATCCGACTCGCCTTCGGCTAGACCCATGCCCGCCATCCTTGCCAAGAAGCTGGGGATGACCCAGCGCTTCACCGAAGAAGGCCGCGTCGAGCGCGTCACCGTGCTCGAGGCCGGCCCCTGCCCGGTGACCGGGATCCGGACGCACGAGACCGACGGCTACGAGGCCGTCCAGCTCGCGTTCGGCGCGGTGCGCGAGAAGGCGCTCTCCAAGGGCGAGCTCGGGCACCTCAAGAAGGCCGGCGCCCCGCCGTCGCGCCACCTCGCCGAGTTCCGCGACGAGGCCGGCGAGCTGACCGTCGGCGACACCGTGACGGTCGAGAACTTCGAGGTCGGCCAGCGCGTGAAGGTCGCGGGCACCGGCAAGGGCAAGGGCTTCGCCGGCACGATCAAGCGCCACAACTTCCACGCCGGTCCGAAGTCCCACGGCTCGCACAACGTGCGCGCTCCGGGGTCGATCGGCGCCTCGGCGACGCCCTCGCGCGTGTTCAAGGGCATCCGCGGCCCCGGCCGCATGGGCGGCAAGCGCGTCACGCAGAAGGGGCTGACAATCGTCGAGCTGATCCCCGACCAGAACCTGATGCTCGTCCGCGGCTCCGTCCCGGGGCCGAGGGGCGGCACCGTGGAGGTGCGCACCGATGGCTGACGCGCCGGTCCTGGGCTCGACCAAGAAGCTCAAGCTCGACGCCGACGTGTTCGGCGCCGAGTTCAACGGGCCGCTCGTGCACGAGGTCGTCGTCGCCGAGCTCGCGGCGCGCCGGCGCGGCACGCACGCCACGCGCACCCGCGGCCTCGTCCGCGGCGGCGCCGCCAAGCCGTGGCGCCAGAAGGGCACCGGCCGCGCCCGCCAGGGCACGATCCGCGCGCCGCAGTTCGCCGGCGGCGGCGTGGTGTTCGGCCCCAGCCCGCGCCACTACACGGTCAAGGTCAACCGCAAGGCCCGCCGCGCTGCGCTGCGCTGCGCGCTGTCCGTGCACGCCGACCGCGGCTCGATCTTCGGGCTCGACGCCGGTGGCTTCAGCGAGCCGTCGACCAAGCAGGCCGCCGAGCTGATCGCCGACCGCCGCGCCGGCTCGTTGCTCGTCGTCGTCAGCGGCGCCGACGAGGCGGCGGTCTTCAAGTCGTTCCGCAACCTCGCGGGCGTGAACGTACTCGCCTCCGACGACGTCGGGGTCGCCGACCTGATCGGCGCCGCCTCGATCGTGTTCTCGTCGGATGCGCTCGACGCCGTCACCGCCCGTGCCAAGAAGAAGGAGACGGTCTGATGGACGCGGGCCAGGTCATCATCAAGCCGATCGTCTCCGAGAAGTCCTACGCGCTCGCGACGGTCGGCAAGTACACGTTCCGAGTCCACCCGGACGCCCACAAGACGCAGATCAAGCAGGCGGTCGAGACGCTCTTCAATGTCGGCGTCGTCGACGTCCGCACGTCCTCGGTCCCCTCCAAGCCCAAGCGCCGCGGCTACACCGCGGGGCGCACGCGCGCGTGGAAGAAGGCCGTCGTGCAGGTGCGCCAGGGCGAGACCATCCCGATCTTCCAGGGCCTGGAGGCTGAGCTGTAATGCCGATCCGCAAGCCCAAGCCCACCTCGCCCGGCCGGCGGTTCGTGACCTACGCCGACTTCGCGGAGATCACGAAGTCCGAGCCCGAGAAGACGCTCGTCGAGGGCCTGAAGAAGTCCGGCGGCAGGAACTCCCACGGGCGCAAGACGGCTCGCCACCGCGGCGGCGGGGCCAAGCGCCTGTACCGCAAGATCGACTTCAAGCGCAACCGCAAGGACGGCGTCCCGGCGAAGGTCGCCGCGATCGAGTACGACCCGAACCGGTCGTCGTACATCGCGCTGCTGCACTACGCCGACGGCGAGAAGAGCTACATCCTCGCGCCCAACCGGCTGCGCGTCGGCATGACCGTCATGTCGGGCGCCGGCTCGGACATCACGGTCGGCAACGCGATGCCGCTGTCGCTGATGCCGGTCGGCACGCTGATCCACAACGTGGAGCTGCAGCCCGGCCGCGGCGGCCAGCTCGGCCGCTCCGCCGGCGCGGGTATCCAGCTGATGGCCAAGGAGGCGGGCATGGCGACGCTGCGCCTGCCGTCCGGCGAGATGCGGATGGTGCGCGCGGAGTGCCGCGCGACCGTCGGCGTCGTCGGCAACGCCGACCACCAGAACGTCACCGTGGGCAAGGCCGGCCGCAAGCGCCACATGGGCGTGCGCCCGCAGACGCGCGGCACGGCCATGAACCCGGTCGACCATCCGCACGGCGGCGGCGAGGGCGCCACGCCGCTGGGCAACCATCCGCAGACGCCCTGGGGCGTGCCGACGATCGGCTACCGCACCCGCAAGAAAGGCAAGCAGTCCGACCGTTACATCGTCCGTGGCCGGCGCCGCGGCAAGAAGGGTGGCCGCTGATGAGCCGTTCCTCCAAGAAGGGGCCGTGGGTCGAGGAGCGCCTGATGCAGCGCATCGAGTCCATGAACGCCGCCAACTCCAAGTCGATGATCCGCACCTGGTCGCGCACGTCGACGATCTTCCCCGAGATGGTGGGCCACACCATCGCCGTGCACGACGGGCGCAAGCACGTGCCCGTGTTCGTGTCCGAGTCGATGGTCGGCCACAAGCTCGGCGAGTTCGCTCCGACGCGCACCTATCGCGGGCATGACTCCAAGGGCCGGGTGCGATGACGCCGGACACGCCACAGGATCCGCAGAAGGGCAAGGCCGGCGAGGCCGGCGTGCCGGAGGAGGCCGCCGAGGCCAAGCAGGAGGCTGCCGCCGAGTCGGCCGAGCAGCCGGAGCCCAAGCCGAAGCGCACGCGCGCGAAGAAGGCCAAGCCCGAGGCCGAGGGCCAGGCGGCCGAGGCGACCGGCGTCGACAAGGAGGCCGCGGAGGCCACCGAGGAGAAGCCCAAGCCGAAGCGCAAGCGCGTCCCGGCGGAGGCCAAGAACCCCGAGGGCACCAAGCCCGAGGGCACCAAGGAGAAGGCCGCCGCCGCGGCGACCGAGGGCGACGTCAAGGAGGCCGCTGCCGCTCAGCCGCGCAAGCGCGACCGCCGGCGCCGCCCCGAGCCGGGCCTGCTCGTCCGCGCACAGGCCAAGTACGTGCGCACGTCGGCGCGCAAGGCCCGCCTGGTGTGCGACCACATCCGCGGCAAGGACGTCGTCGAGGCACGTGCCATCCTCGCCTTCACCCCGCGCGCGGCCGCGAAGCCGTGGCTCAAGCTGCTCGAGTCGGCGGTCGCGAACGCGGAGCACAACCACGAGCTGGTCGGGGACGATCTGCGGATCGCCGCCGTCCATGCCGACGAGGGCCCGACGCTCAAGCGCTACCGCCCGCGCGCCATGGGCCGCGCGACGCGGATTCGCAAGCGCACCTCGCATCTGACGATCACGCTCACCCCGAAGGAGTCCTGAACGCATGGGTCAGAAGGTTCATCCCGAGGCCATGCGCGTGGGCTACATCCACGACTGGAAGTCGAACTGGTTCTCCGAGAAGAACTTCTCCGACTTCCTGATCGAGGATGTCCGGATCCGGGACCACATCACGAACAAGCTCGCGCACGCCGGCCTGTCGGACATCACGATCCGTAAGGACGCCGCCGAGGTGGAGGTCAACATCCACACTGCGCGGCCGGGCATCGTGATCGGCAAGTCCGGGTCCGAGGTCGACGCCCTGCGGCGGGACCTCCACAAGCTCACGGGCAAGGCCATCAAGGTCAACATCCTCGAGATCAAGCGCCCCGAGTTGGACGCCAAGCTCGTCGCGCAGTCGATCGCCGAACAACTCCAGAACCGCGTGGCGTTCCGCCGTGCGATGAAGCGGTCGCTCACGAGCGCGATGCGCTCCGGCGCCAAGGGCTGCAAGATCCAGGTCTCCGGCCGCCTCGGCGGCGCCGAGATGGCGCGCACCGAGCAGTACTCGGACGGCCGCGTGCCGCTGCACACGCTGCGCGCCGACATCGACTACGGCTTCCGCGAGGCCCGCACGTCCAGCGGTCGCGTGGGCGTCAAGGTCTGGATCTACAAGGGCGACATCCTCCCCTACAAGGCCCAGGCCGAGGACAAGATCACCCGCGAGGCCGCCATGGCCGTCGGCGAGACCTCGGGCGACGCCCGTCCCGCCCAGGTCGTGTCGTCCTCCCGCCGCCGCACCGCCGAGGCCGCCGCCCCGGTCGACCCGGCCACGGTCACCGACGCCGCGGAGGAGGCCAAGCCCCTCGTCCAGGAGGCCGATCCCGAGATCGAGAAGCTCCTCGAGGAAGAGGAAGCCATCGAGCGCTCGGTGC
>DATDKF010000052.1:0-26563 GCA_036520135.1 Solirubrobacteraceae bacterium | reverse complement strand
CGCCGTCTGGCTGCCCGTGTACCTCGTCGGCATGGGCCTGATCGTCTACCTGAGCGACTTCGGCCCGAGGGCGCACCCCTGGTTCCCGCTCTGGTGGGACATGCTCGCGGTGGCGGTCTTCAGCCTCGCGATCTTCTTCTGGGCGATGCGCGTCGCCCTTCCGACCCACAAGATCGAGCAGCTCGTGACGCGCGGCGCCGCGAGCGAGGAACCGCAGCGTTCAGGGAAGCCGCCTGACCGGGCCGCGCGTCGGGGGGACGTCTTAACTCGGAACCGTCCTGGCCATCTGGCTAGTCGCGCAGGCGGCGCCGGCTGGGGATCGCCGGAACGGGGAGGGTGACGTCTGCGGTGGCTATGCGGGCACCTTGCCTCCCGCGCGCGCCCGCCGTGGTCATGCGCCGGACGGTTACGTCGGATGAACCCGCATCGCCGGACCGGCGATCCCGGCTAGAGGGCGGCCTGCAGCACCTGGCGCGCGACCGGCGCGGCGGCCTTGCCGCCGAAGCCGGCCCCGACGAGCATCACCGCGACCGCGACGCGCGGCCGCTCGGCCGGGGCGAAGGCGACAAACCAGGCGTCAGCGTCCTTCGGATTGCTCGAGTTCGGGCGCAACTCGGCGGTGCCCGTCTTCCCCGCGACCGTCACGCCGGGCAGCGCCGCCGCCGTCCCGGTCCCGCCGCGCACGACGCCGATCATCATGTCGGTGACCTGGCCGGCGACGCGGCGCGGGACCGCGCGGCGGCGGACGACCTTGTCGAGCGTGGTGACCCGCGGCCGCGCGCGGCGGCCGTCGAGCGCGATCGTCGCGCCGACGCTCGCCATCCCCAGCGGCGTCGCCAGGTCGCGGTCCTGGCCGATCGCCGCGGCGCCGACCGCGAGGTCGTCCTTGAGGTCCTTCGACTCGGAGATCGTGTTCGGCACGGCGGCCGGGATCCGCGGCTTCTCGTTGAAGCCGAACGCCTTGGCGGCGGCCACCAGCCGGCGGGCGCCGACCTTGGCGCCGAGCGGCGCGAACACCGAGTTGCACGACTCGACGAACGACTGCGTGAGCGACCCGCCGCACGCCTCGCCGCCCGCGTTGCGCAGCTGGACGCCCGAGAGCGTCGCGGCCGTGCGGACGGGATAGGTGCTGTCGGGCGTCGCGACCTTGTGGTCGAGCGCGGCGGCGGTCGTGATGATCTTGAAGGTGGAGCCCGGCGGCTGGGGCGCGGAGACAGCGAGCCCGGCCAGCGCAAGCACGGCGCCGTCGCTCGGGCGGATCACGGCGACGCCGCCGAGTTTGCCGCCGAGCGCCGCGTTCGCGGCCTGCATGAGGTTGGGCCGCAGCGTGGTGCGGACCGGCCGGCCGCGCACGGCCTTGGTGCGCGCGATCACGCGGTCGCCGAACATCAGCTGCGCCGACGGATGGCCGCCGAGCCGGTTGTCGAACTCGCGCTCGAGGCCGGTCGGCCGCTCGCCGCCGTGGCCGGCGATGCTCGCGCCGATCGGGGTGGCGTCGAGCGCGCTGCCGTCGGCCGCGACGATCATCTCCCGCTTGGGCTCGCGGCCGGAGCGGCGGACGACCGCCTCGTCGTCGCGCAGGCCCGGGAGCCGCAGCGCGAAGCTCCAGTCGACGCCCGCCTCGTCGCCCTTACCGGACACCGGCAGCTCGATCGTGCCCTTCAGCGTCTTGAAGACGTCCGTGCGGACCGTGACCGGCACCGCGATCCGCCCGTCGCGCTCCTCGCCGACGGCCCCGACCTTCACCGCCTTGACGCCGGCCGCCCGGTCGGCGTTCGCGTACGCGGTGACGAAGCGGCGCTCGAGCGTCGCGCGCTGGGCCCCCGGTGTCAGCTCGCGCCACATCGCCTTCTGGTCGCCCTTGGCCCACGCCGCCGCGAACCGCTGCGCCGCGTCGTGCCGGGCGTCGATCGCGTCCTCCCGCGCGCGGTAGTAGTAGACGCCGGCCCCGATCGCGGCGAGGATCGCCAGCGCGAACAGCCAGCGGAACAGGCGACCCCAGCCGAAGCCGCCACCGCGCCCGCGGCGTCTGCGACGGCGCCGGCGCCGGCGGCCGCGCCCGGTGTCGAGCAGCACGGAGCCGGCGCGGGGTCCTGGGGTTGCGTAGCGGGAACGGCCGCGAGGCATCCCCCACTGTTCTACCCGACGAACTCGACGTTCCCGTTACGCGTGCCCGGCGCAAGGAGGCCGATCAGCCGCTCACCCTCGGCCTCGATCGCCGCTCGCGTCCCCGGTGGATCGTCACTGGCCGGCGCAAAGCGGTCGATCGTCAGCGTGCCGTCGTCGTAGCGCCAGTTCGCGCGGTAGAAGCCGTCGACGAGCAGCGTCCCGATCCAGCTCCCGCGCGGGAACGGCAGGCCCGGCCCGCGGCCGCCGAGGATCCTGGCGCGATCGGCGTGGCTGAGGCTGACGTTGTCGTACTCCGGGAGAAAGCGCGGCGGCGCGGGCGTGGCGGGATCGGGGAGCGGCGCGCCGGGGACGTCGAGGAGCTCGGCGCCGCGCTCGTCGGCGAACGTGCGCAGGTCGGGCCGCAGGCGGTCGACGACGGTCTTCAGGCCCGTGAGGCCGGACCAGGTGCGGATGTCGGCGGTCGTGGCAGGCCCGAAGGCCCGCAGGTAGCGCAGGACGAGGGCGTCGACGTCCGCGGCGGCGGCGTCGTGCTCGGCGAGCGCCCAGCGCGCCTGGCCGCGGCCGCCCCACAGCCCGCGCGGCGGGACCTGGATCAGCGGCGAGAGGAACGTGACCGCCTGCGCGAGCACGGCCGGGTCGGCGTCCGGCCAGCGCGCCTGCAGGTGGGTCGCGAGCTCGGCGCGCGTGCGCGGCTCGCTCGCCAGCAGCACGTGCCCGGCGGCCGCGACCTCCGCGCCGGTGACCCCGAGGAGGCGACGGCTGAACTGGCTCTTGAACGTGCGCGCGAGGACGTCGGCGGTGATCGGCGCGATCGCGGCGAGGTCGCGGTGCGTGACGAGGTGGATCGTCGCCCGCATGAGCTGCGCGCGCACCGCGTCGCCGGCCTCGATCGCCGCGCTGAGGGTTAGCGGGTCGAACGCGGTGAGGCGCGCGTGGAGCGCGACGTACGGGTTCTCCGGCACTTGCGCCTGCATGCCGACGAGCCGCTCCACCATCTCAAGCGCCGGCACCGCCTCCCGTCGCAGCAGCCCCTGGCGGGCGAGCAGGGCGCGGTTGAGCGCGCGGGCGGTGAGTACCTTCGGCACGGGGGCGGAGCGTACGGGCGAACGTCAACTGCGGCTGGGTGAGGGAGCGACGGGATCGGCGGCGTCGGTGGTCCCTGGCGAGTTGACCTCCATAGCGAAGGTCAACTCGCCAGACGGTCGGCGGACGAGCGGCAACGTGCCACTTTGTCGCCTCCCTACCGAGCGGGGTTGACGTTCACGAGCGCCCGCAACCGCTCACGCGCCGGCGACCCCAGCGACTCGAACCGCAGCCCGTAGACCCGCGGGCTCGGGTGGCGCAGCACGCGGGCGCGGCCCGCCACCTCGGCGTCGCCGAGCTCGAACTCGACCGTCTCCTCCTCGCGCAGCGGCCGCGAGGCGCGGACGCTCATCCCGCCCTCGCCGACGTCGATCGTCTCGGCCCAGATCGGCGAGGACGTCGGGCGGCGGAGCGTGCAGGGCAGCGCCAATCGCGCTCGCGGGGCGGTGCGTCGCTCGTTCATCGTCTACGTGGTTACCCGTCGGGGCCTGGGATGATCGTGTGCATGGCCGGCACCGACCATCGGGCGGTCACGATCCAGGCGCCCGACGGGCCGCTCGCCCTCCACGTCCTGGAGGCCGGGAGCGGGCCGCCGCTGCTGCTCCTGCACGGCTGGCCGCAGCACGCGCGGATCTGGCACAAGGTCGTGCCGCTGCTCGCGGACGACTTCCGGCTCGTCATGCCCGACCTGCGCGGCTTCGGCTCGAGCACCGTGCCGGCCGGCGGCTACAACCCGGCGCGCTTCGCCGACGACGCGATCGCGCTGCTCGACGCGCTCGGGATCGAGCGGGCCGGCGTGATCGGACACGACTGGGGCGGTTTCACCGCCTACCTGCTCGGGCTGCGCCACCCGGACCGGATCAGCGGCATCGTGGTCTGCAACAGCCCGCATCCGTGGGCCACCCCCGACCTGCGCGCCGTGCTCGAGCTGTGGCGGCTCTGGTACGTGCTCGTCGTGGCGTCGCCGGCCGGCGCGCGGATCGTCGCCTCGCGCCGCTTCATCCCCTGGTTCCTGCGCCTCGGCGGCCGCCGCCCCGTGTTCGACGACACCGAGGCCGAGCGCTACGCCGCGCCGCTGCGCGAGCCGCCGCGCGCCCGCGCGTCGCAGCTCCTCTATCGCCACTACGTCAAGGCGGCGTACGAGGTCTTCGTCAAGCGCGCCCACAGCGGCAGTCGCCTCACCGTCCCCGCCCGCGCGGTGTTCGGCGCGGACGACTTCTACATCGCGGTGTCGAACACGCTCGGCGGCGAGCAGCACGCGGACGACTGGCGCCTGCGCCTGCTTGAGGGCTGCGGTCACTGGACGCCGGAGGAGCGACCGGAGGCCGTCGCGGAGGCGGCGCGCGAGCTGTTCAGCCGACCTGCAGACCGCTGAGCTGCCCACGCAGCACGGCGATCTCGGTCACGGCCAGGCCCACGTACAGGGCGCGCGAGGCCGCGATGTCGTTCTGCAGGTCGTCCATGTAGAGCGCGTTGCCGCCCAGGCCCGCCTCGACGGCGTCGAGACGCTCGGCCTGGAGGCGCTGGAGCTGGTTACGAGCGTCGGTCGCGGTCATGATGGGAGCAGATTCCCACCAGGACCGTGGTGCTCCAATACGGGCAGGCTCGACTCAGTGCGACGGCGAGCGCGAGTCTGCTGGTGCGGTCTGCCGTACGGCTCAGCGGCGGCGAGCCACGTGGAACCAGCTGCCAACCGCCGCGCGAATGCTCCGGTCCTCCGGCCGCTTCATGTTCGGGCGGTCTTCGGCCCCGAAGATCGGCCCCGCCACGAAGTACAGGACGAAGAACACGGTGAAGAACCAGGCGAGGAACGACATGGTGCCCTCCCGGTGCGCGGGACCGATTGCTCTGCAATTCAGATTGTAGCTGCGCCTGCGAGACCTGCTCGACCGCGCGCTGCGCGGCTCGCCGGCCCCGCGCTGACCAGATGGAGCGCTCGGCACCGGAGTAGCATCAGTTGCAGGAAAGCCGGGCCACATGACCGCCTTGATCGTCGCGCTCGTTGTCGTGGGCGCCTCGCTCTTAATCGCCGAGGCGCATGTGGCGTCGTACGGCCTGCTCGGGCTCGGCGGTGTGGCCGCGCTCGCCGCGGCCGGTGTGCTGGCGGTCGACGCGCTCGGTGGCAGCGTGCTGCTCGGCGTCGCGGTGATGCTGCCCGCGGCCGCCGTCGCGGTGTGGCTGCTCGCCATCGTCGCCCGCAAGGCGCTCGCCGTCCGCGGGCGCCGCCCACGCGGCGGCGCCGACGAGCTGATCGGCCGCGTCGGCGTCGTCCGCCACGGGAGCGTGTTCGTCGACGGCGAGTTGTGGCGCGCCCACCGCTCGTGGGTCGACGAGGAGCGCACGCTGCCGGAGGGCGAGCACGTGGTCGTCGAACGGGTGCACGGCCTGACGCTGTCAGTGCGGCGGGCCGAGGAATGGGAGGTGCTGCCATGACTGCCATCACCGCTGTCGTCGTCGCCGTCCTCGCCGTCGCGGCGATGGTGGCGATCCTCGCGGGCGCGTCGATCAGGATCCTGCGCGAGTACGCGCGCGCGGTCGTGTTCCGGCTCGGCCGGCTGCTCGGCGTCAAGGGTCCCGGGCTGATCCTGCTGATCCCGTTCGTCGACCGGATGGTCCGCGTGGACCTGCGCACGGTCACGCTCGACATCCCGCCGCAGAACCTGATCACGCGCGACAACGTCCCGGCGCGCGTGAACGCCGTGTGCTACTTCCGCGTCGTCGACGCGGCGCGCGCGGTCGTGAGCGTCGAGCGCTACCTGCTCGCGACGTCGCAGATCGCGCAGACCACGCTGCGCTCGGTGCTCGGCAAGGCCGAGCTCGACATGCTGCTGGCCGAGCGCGAGCAGCTCAACGAGGCGCTCCAGCAGATCATCGACGAGCACACCGACCCGTGGGGCATCAAGGTCACGACGGTCGAGATCAAGGACGTCGAGATCCCGACCGCGATGCAGCACGCGATGGCGCTCGGCGCCCAGGCCGAGCGCGAGCGGCGCGCCAAGATCATCCACGCAGAGGGCGAGTTCCAGGCGTCGCAGCGCCTGCGCGACGCCGCCGACGTCATCTCCGGCAACCCCGCCGCGCTGCAGCTGCGCTACCTGCAGACGCTCACGGAGATCGGCGCGAACCAGAACTCCACCGTCGTGTTCCCGCTGCCGATGGACATGGTCAAGCCGTTCGTCGAGGCGCTTCAGCCGCCCGACGGGCGGAGCTCGAGCCGGTCGGAGGAAACCGAGACGATCTCGAGCTCCTCGCCGCCGAGCCTGACGCGACCGGCGCCGGAGCTCTCCCAGCGGCCGCCGGTGGTCGCCTCGGGCCGGTCCGACGGCGAAGGGCCGTAGGTCACCAGCTCGCCGCCCGGTCTGAGCTCGAACCCGCGCCGGCCGCGCGCGGGCGGGAAGTCGTAGTCAGCGGGCCGGTAGACGCGCACGCCGTCGTGGTCCTCCTCGCGCGAGTGCATCCAGTGCTGCATGAGCTCCGGCGGCAGGTCGGCCACGCGCTCAAGCGTACCCGGCCCTTGCGCCGAGCCCCGCGCCGTGTTTAGGGTCGGAGCCAGGCAGCGAGCGACGAGGAGGCTCCTTTGGCAACCGATGCACCCATCCGGCGGAAGTGTGCGGCGAGCGAGGTCAACCGCATCCTTCTCAACACGGACCCGGAGTACGCCCGGGCGCGGTCGGAGATCGAGGATCTGACCGACGTCGAGACGGCGCGCGGCCTGGCCGCCGCGGCGCCTAAGGTGCGGACGATCCCCGCCGTGGTGCACGTCGTCTACAAGACGGCCAAGCAGAACATCTCGGAAGCGCAGATCAAGAGCCAGATCAACGTCCTCAACGAGGACTTCCGCAGGATGAACGCCGACGCGAGCAAGGTCCCGGCCGTCTTCCAGCCGCTGCACGTGGACTGCAACATCCAGTTCAAGCTCGCGACCAAGGACATCTTCGGCAACAAGACGAACGGCATCACACGCACGAAGACGCAGAAGAGCTCGTTCAGCTTCAACGACGCCGTCAAGTCCAAGGACAAGGGCGGCGCCGACCCGTGGCCGGCGCGGCGCTACCTGAACATCTGGGTGTGCAATCTCGGCGGCGGGCTGCTCGGCTACGCGCAGTTCCCGGGCGGGCCGACGGCGACTGACGGCGTCGTGATCCTGAACAGCGCGTTCGGCGACACCGGCACGGCCACCGACCCGTTCGACCTCGGCCGCACCGCGACCCACGAGGTCGGCCACTGGCTCAACCTCTTCCACATCTGGGGCGACGACGGGACCGGCTGCAAGGGCTCGGACCACTGCGCCGACACGCCGAACCAGGCGAGCGAGAACTTCGGCAAGCCGACGTTCCCGCACATCTCGTGCAAGAACGGCCCGAACGGCGACATGTTCATGGACTACATGGACTACGTCGACGACGACGCGATGTTCATGTTCACCGCCGGCCAGGCGATGCGCATGAACGCGACGCTCAACGGGCCGCGCAAGCTGCTGTTCCAGCCGCTGCCGAAGTTCCCCGGCAACCTCGGGCCGAGCAAGACGAAGAAGCCGACCGTCAAGAAGCTGCAGGTCGAGCTGCGCGACCGCTTCAAGCACCCGACGCTGAAGGCCGACGGCGTCTACGGCGAGCAGACCGAGCAGATCGTCCGCGGCTTCCAGGAGAAGCGCCAGGACGCGCCGTGGAAGCTGCCGGTCAACGGAAAGGTCGGCAAGCGGACCTGGATCGCGATCCTCGCGTAGCCTCGACGGCATCCGGCTCCTCGGCTAGTGTCGTCCAGCGCCTACGGAGCGTAAGGAGGGTGGGAAGCCTGTCACCCGCGGAAGTGACCATCGAGCTGTGCGGCCATCTGTCGGTTTCCGTCGATGGACGCCGGTGTGAGAGCGACCTTCCGGGTCGTCAGGGCCGACTCGCGCTCGCCTACCTGGCGCTGCACACCGGCCGCCCCGTCACGCGCGAGCGGCTGATCGCCGCGCTCTGGGGCGACGACGCGCCCGCGGGCCACTCGCAGGCGCTCAACGTCGTGCTCTCTAAGCTGCGGCGGGCCCTCGGCGCCGGCGTGATCGAGAACGCCGGCGAGCGGGCGCTGCAGCTCACCCCGATCGCCCGGGTCGACCTCGAGGAGGCGCAGCCCACGCTCGACGCCGCGTTCGCCGCGCGCGACCGCGGCGACTGGGCGGCCGTCTCGGAGGCCGCCACGCGCGTGACCGCGCTGGCGGACGCAGGGCTGCTCCCGGGCTACGAGGCGTCGTGGCTCGAGGACCCGCGGCGGCGTCTGGAGGACCTCGGCCTGCAGGCGCTCGAGCTGCTCGGTGACGCGGGGCTCGCCCGCGGCGGCGCCGAGCTGGCGCACGCCGAGCGCGCAGCGACCGAGCTGGTCGAGCGGGCGGAGTACCGAGAGAGCGGCTACCTGCTGCTGATGCGCGTGCGCGAGGCGCAGGGCAACGTCGTCGAGGCGCTGCGCGTCCACGAGCGGCTGCGGACGCTGCTGCGCGACGAGCTCGGCGTCGCCCCCGGGCCGCAGGTGCAGGCCGAGTTCGAGCGGCTGCTCAAGGCCGAGCAGGCCGGGGCGACCACCGCGCCCGCGCCGCCCAAGCCGGCCGAGCCCGCGCGCGACCAGCCCGGCGCCGAGTTCTTCGCCACCCGTGCCGGCGCGTCGTTCGTCGGCCGCCAGAAGGAGCTCGAGACGCTGCAGAGCTACTTCGCGCAGGCGGCCGAGGGCCGGCGCCTGCTCGTGCTGCTCGAGGGCGAGCCGGGCATCGGCAAGACGCGCCTGGCGCTGCAGTTCATGGCGAGCTGCGAGGCGGAGGGCGCGGTCGCGCTCTACGGCCGCTGCGACGCCGAGACGCTGATCCCCTATCAGCCGTTCCTCGAGGCGCTGCGTCGTTACGTCGCGCGCACCGACCCGGACCGGCTGGCGCCGTGGAGCGCCGAGCTCGGCCGCGTGATCCCCGAGCTCGGGTCCGGCGACCCGCCCCGGCCGCTCGAGGCGTCCGAGCGCTACCGGCTGTTCGACGCCGCCTCCGAGGTCCTGACCGACATCGCCCGCACCCAGCCGGTCGTGCTCGTGCTCGACGACCTGCACTGGGCCGACACGCCGACGCTGCTGATGATGCGCCAGCTCGCCCGCGCGGCCGACGACGCGCCGGTGCTGATCGTCGCCAGCTACCGCGACACCGAGCGGCAGCCCGGGCTCGTCGACATCCTCGCGCAGCTCCGGCGCGAGCAGTACCTCGAGACGATCGAGCTGCGCGGGCTCGCCGAGCGCGATGCCAGCGCGCTGATCGGCGAGTTCAGCTCCGACACCGTGCCCGAGCACGTCAACCGCGCGCTGATCCACGAGACGAAGGGCAACCCGTTCTTCCTGGAGGAGATGGTCCGCCACCTCGGCAGCGGCCGGGAGACCGCCGAGGGAAACGGCGCGCCGTGGCCGGCCGAGCTGCCGGAGGGCATCCGCGAGGTGATCGGCCGCCGCCTGGCGACGCTCTCCGAACGCACGAGCGAGGTGCTCGCCACCGCGTCGGTGATCGGGCGCGAGTTCCGGATCGAGCTGCTCGAGGCGCTCGGCTCCTACGACGAGGACGAGCTCGACGACGTGGTCGACGAGAGCGTCGCCGCGCACGTGGTCGCCGAGATCCCGGGCGTCTACGGGCGCTGCAGCTTCACGCACAGCCTGATCCGCCAGACGCTCTACGAAGGCCTCACGGCGACGCGGCGGGCCCGGCTGCACCTGCGCGTCGGCGAGGCGCTCGAGCGCCTGGAGGCCGATTCGGCGGAGCCGCCGCTCGCCGAGCTCGCCCATCACTTCTGCCTCGCCCCGCCGGCCCGCGGCGCCGCCAAGGCCGTCGAGTACGCCGAGCGCGCCGCGCGCCACGCGACCGAGCAGATGGCCTACGAGGAGGCGGCGCGCCACTACGCGGTCGCGCTGACCGCGCTCGACCAGACGGACAGCAACGGCGCGCGCCGCTGCGAGCTGCTGCTGGCGTGCGGCGACGCGCAGACCAAGGCGGGCGAGGTGATCACCGCCCGCGCGACGTTCCGCGAAGCGGCCGACGCGGCGCGGGCGCTCGGCTCGCCGCGCCTGCTCGCGCTCGCGGCGCTCGGCTACGGCGCCGCCCACCAGATGGCCGGCGGCGTGGTCGACGAGACGGTCGTCCAGGTGCTCGAGGAGGCGCTGGCCGCCGTCGGCGAGGAGGACCCGGCGCTGCGCGCCCGCCTGCTCGCCCGGCTCGCGATGGAGCTGAGCTTCTCCGAGCAGCGTGAGCGGCGCGCCGAGCTGAGCGGCGAGGCCGTCGACATCGCGCGCCGCGTCGGCGACACCAGCGGGCTCGGGATGGCGCTCGTCGCTCGCCACTGGTCGCTGTGGGGGCCGGCCAACGTGCAGGAGCGCCTGCAGGCGGTCAACGACCTGCTCGGGCTGGCCGAGAGCTCCGGCGACGAGCGGCTCGCGCTGCAGGGTCACCGCTGGCGGATGATCGACCTGCTGGAGCTCGGCGACATGGACGCGGTCGACATCGAGATCGACGCGTACATGAGGATCGCCGCCCGCCGCCGCCGACTGTCGGACGCCCTCTACGTCCACATCTACCGCGCGATGCGGCTCCTGTTCGCCGGCGACTACGACGTGGCCGAGACCGAGGGCAACATGGCCGCCCGCGTCGGCGAGCGTGTGCAGGACACGAACACCGGCAACGCGACGCTGCTGCAGTCGCTGATGTACCGGCGCGCGCGCGGCCGGCTCGAGCGGCTGGAGGGCCCGGTCCGCTACTACGCCGAGCGCTTCGGGACGATCCCGGGCTGGCGCTGCGTGCTCGCCTGGCTGCTCGCGGAGACTGGCCGCTCCGAGGAGGCGCGCGAGCTGCTCGACGGCTTCGCGGGCGAAGACTTCCGCGGCCTGCCGCTCGACGGCATCTGGCTCGGCGCGGTCGCCTACCTCGCCGAGACGGCGGCCGTGCTGGGCGACGCGACGCATGCCGCCGCCCTGCACGACCTGCTCGAGCCCTACGCCGACCGCAACGTGGCGATCGGCTGGGCGTCGACGTGCGCCGGCTCGGCGTCCCGCCACCTGGGCCTGCTCGCCGACCTGCTCGGCAGCCGCGACGACGCGATCCGGCGGCTCGAGACCGCGCTGGCGATGAACGAGCGGATGCGGGCGCGGCCGTGGGTCGTGCAGACCCAGGTCGACCTCGCGCGCGTGCTCGCGCAGGCGCCCGCCGACCGCGAGCGCGCCGCGTCGCTGTTCGACGCCGGGCTGCTCGAGGCGCGCCGGCTCGGCATGCCGCGACTGCTCGCGCAGGCCGAGCGGCTGCGTACCGAGGCCGCCGTCACGGGTTGAACGGGAGGCCGGCCGCGGCGCTCTGCTCGGGCGTGGCGTTCCAGTCAAGGCGATCTTCGAGAAGACCGGCGTGTCGAGCCGCGGCGAGCTCGTCGCGACGCTGTTCGCCGAGCACTACGCCCCGCTGCATCTCGACCCGAACGGCCTGGACGCGGTCGAGGACGACCTAGCCGATCGGGTCGAGGGCAGCGCATCCCGCGGTCGCGTGCGCTAAGACAGACGCCGTGCAAGCAGGTTCCACCGATCTCCGCGCGGCGGCGGCCGCGCTCCGCTCGCGCCTGCCGGCACCGCTCGGCGCGCTCGCGGACATCGCCTACAACTACCGCTGGTCGTGGACGCCCGGCGGCCCCGAGCTGCTCGCGTCCGTCGACCCGCGGCGCTGGGAGCTGTGTCTCGGGAATCCGGTCCGGCTGCTCGAAGAGGTGCACCCGGACACGTTGAGCCGGCTCGCCGGCGACCAGGAGTTCCTCTCGCGGCTGGGCACGCTCGAGCGCGAGATCGCCGAGCGCCTGGACGAGCAGCGAGCGACCGCGCCGGTCACCGAGGCCAACCCGGCCGCGTTCTTCTGCGCCGAGTTCGCCGTCCACAAGTCGCTGCCGGTGTACTCCGGCGGCCTCGGCGTGCTGGCCGGCGACATCCTCAAGGAGGCCTCCGACATGGGGCTGCCGCTCGTCGCGGTCGGCCTCATGTACCGGCACGGCTACTTCCGCCAGCGGATCGACGCGTCCGGCTGGCAGCACGAGTACTGGGTCGAGACCGACCCGGACCGCGTGCCCGCCGCGCTGGTGACCGGCGACGACGGGCTGCCGGTCACCGTGACCGTGCCGATCGGCGACCGCGAGATCGTCGCGCAGATCTGGCGCGTCGACGTGGGGCGCGTGCCGCTGCTGCTGCTCGACGCCGACCGGCCGGAGAACGACCTCACCGATCGCTGGATCACGTCGCGGCTCTACGTCGGCGACGCCGGCATGCGGCTCGGCCAGTACGCGCTGCTCGGGATCGGCGGCGTGCGGGCGCTGCACGCGCTCGGCATCGAGCCGGGCGTCGTGCACCTCAACGAGGGGCACGCCGCGCTGGCGTGCCTGGAGCTCGCGCGCGCCGAGATGGCGAGCAGCGGCGGGTCGGTGGAGGACGCGTTCGAGGCCGTGCGGCGGCGCACCGTGTTCACGACGCACACGCCGGTGCCGGCGGGCAACGACACGTACCCGGCGGCGCAGATGGCCGACACGATGGCCGGCATCGCCCGCGAGCTCGGCTGCGATCCGGCGTCGCTGGTGCGGCGCGGGCGCACCCACCTCGACGAGGACGCCGAGCCGTTCGGCGTCACGCAGTTCGCGCTGCGGTCGAGCCGCGTGGCCAACGGGGTGAGTGCCCGCCACGGCGAGGTGGCGCGCGAGATGTGGCAGGGCATGTGGCCGGACCGCGACGTCGAGGACGTCCCGATCACGTCGGTCACCAACGGCGCGCACATCCCGACCTGGATCGGCGGCCCGATGCGCGAGCTGCTCGACAAGCACCTCGGCGAGGGCTGGACCGACCGCGCGGTCGACCCCGCGACCTGGGACGGGCTGGACGCGATCCCGGACGCCGAGCTGGCGGCCGCCCGCTCCGCTCAGCGGCGCGAGCTGATCGACGTCGTGCGCGAGCGGTCGGTGATGGACCGGCTCGGGCGCGGCGACACGGCCGAGTACGTGCGCGCCGCCGTCAACGCGCTCGATCCCGGGTACCTCACGATCGGCTTCGCGCGGCGCGTCGCGACGTACAAGCGGCTCGACCTGCTGCTGCGCGACGTCGACCAGGCGCTGGCGCTGCTCGGCGACCAGTCACGGCCCGTGCAGCTGATCCTCGCCGGCAAGGCGCACCCGAAGGACGACGACGGCAAGCGGCTCGTGCAGCGGCTGTTCGAGATGAAGTCGCATCTCGAAATCGGCCGCCGGGTCGTCTACCTCGACGACTACGACCTCGCGCTCGGCGCCGCGATGGTGCGCGGCTGCGACGTGTGGGTCAACGTGCCGCGACCGCCGCTGGAGGCGTCGGGCACGAGCGGCATCAAGTCGGCGATGAACGGCGGCCTCCAGCTGTCGGTGCTCGACGGCTGGTGGCCGGAGGCCTACGACGGCACTAACGGCTGGGCGATCTCCGGCGAGGTCGACCACGACCACGGCGCGCAGGATTGGCGCCACGCCGCCGAGCTCTACCGGCTGCTGTCCGAGGAGGTCGTGCCGGAGTTCTACGACCGCGGCCCCGACGGCCTGGCGACCGCCTGGCTCGCGCGCGTGCGCGCCTCGCTGCGCACGATCGGGCCGGGCTTCGGCGCCGGCCGGATGGTGCGCGACTACGCCGAGCGGATCTACCCCGCGGACGTGGTTGCCTCCAGGTAGATGTTCTGGCTCAAGGCGGTCGGCCATGCGCGCGGGCCGCTGAGCGAGCGCTGGCTCGACGAGCGGCCCGAGCTGCTCCATCGCACCGGCTTCCCCCGCCGCCCGCGGATCGCGGCGGGGGACCGCCTGGTGCTCTACGCGTCGGTCTGGCGGCGGGTGTTCGCGATCTGCGAGGTCCTCGGCGGCCCCGAGCCGCGCGAGCACCCGCGCTGGCCGTGGACCGTCGCGATCGAGACCCTGATCGTCGTCCCGGTCCTCGACGCCGCGCCGCCGGTCGAGTCGATCGGCGTCGCCGCCCGCTCGATGAGCCAGCAGTCCCACATCCGCCTCTCAGCCGAGCACTACGACCGCGCGGTCGACGCGATTGCTTCGGTCGCCGCCCGTCGCGCCGGGATACTCCCGGTCCATGGGCAGCCAGGGCGGACCCCGACGTAGCCGTTCCGGCCGGCTTCTCGACGCGCTGGTCTGGGGCGCGGCGCTGGGCGGCGCCGCGGGCGCGGTGCTCGGCGCCGCGATCGACGGCGTCGGGGCCGCCGTGGGCGCGCTCGTCGTCGCGCCGGTGTTCGCGGCGACCGAGGCGCTCACCGCCCTGAGACGGGGCGCGGCCGAACCCAAGCCGATCTGGCAGCGCATCTTCGCCAGCGCCCTGCTGATGGCGCTGTTCGGCTGGCTCGTCGGGCTGGTGATCGGATCCCTGGCCACGGGGATCGTGAGCGGCGCGCTGCTCGGCATCCTCGGCCTGCGGCCGTACAAGCTGGCGCTCGGGCTGGTCGTCGGCGCGGCCGTGGGCGCGCTGCTCGCCGACGCCGAGCCGGCGCTGGTCGCGGCGGCGGTGGCGGTGGTCTACCGGGCGATCGCGGCGTTCGCGTATCGCGACCGGCCGCTGGTCCGCGTGATGGCCGAGGAGGTGCCGGCTTCGGAGCTGCGCTACGTCGTGCCGTTCGAGGCCCGGTCGCGCTACGTCGGCGCCGACTACGTGGAGCAACTCGCGAAGGTCCGCGGCGGCACGTTCCGCCGCAACCCGCCCGACGTCGGGATCCTCGCCTCGCTCGACAACCTGGACGGGCCGACCTTCGACGCCGGCCGCGTGCACCCGCTGATCCGCGAGTTCTACGAGCACACGAGCCGGTTCCGGCTGTCGATCGTTCCCGAGTGGCGACGGTGGATGAAGCCCGGATACGAGATCTTCAAGCGCACGGTCGCGGAGCCGCTGGGCCAGGCCGCGATCCCGTCCAACATCGAAGAGGCCCAGCGCGGGATGGTCAGCACGATCGACACGATCGACCTCGACGATGATGAGGAGATCGACATCCGCGGCTGGATCCGGACGTTCGCGGACTCGGGGAAGCCGATCTACGTCGGCATCTACACGACCTTCCGGCACGAGGGCCGCGGCTACGTGAGCGTCGGCTTCCCGATCCCCAACGCGAACTTCACCGCGACGCTGGAGCCCCGCAACGCCGGCGAGCACGACCTCCTGCTGACGTCGCGGAGCGAGCTCCCCTTCCCCGGCCACTACCTGAGCTCGGTCGACAGCGAACGGGACGCCCTCACCGTGCTCAAGCTCCTCTCGTTTCAGGAGCAGATCCACGTCTACGTCGCCGACGGGCGGCTCAGGACCGACCACAGCTTCGCCCTCGCCGGCCAGCGATTTCTCACGCTGCGCTACGAGATCGAGCGCGTGTGACGGGTGATCTCAGAACGCCCGGGCGATCGGGAGGCGCAGGCGGTAGGCGACGAGCTCGAGGTCGTCGGCGAGGACCGGATCGTCCAGCGCCCAGTGCTGGCCGGACCGGCAGACGACCTTGCCGCGGGTGCGCTCACTGAGTGCGACGGCGTCCTGGCCCGAGTGCGACGCTGTGTACAGCAGGCCTTCGACGCCGGGCAGCTGCGGGTGCTCGTACCACCACCGGGCCCAGGCCTGCGTCGTCGCCCGCTGCGTTATGGCGCCGATCGCGGGGATCGTGCCCGCGCCCGTGGCGGCGGTGCCTCGGAGGTCGAGGAGCCGCAGCGGCTCGGTCACGGTCAGGCGTGCGAGGCGGGCGCCGGGCAGCGTGATCTCGCCCTGGTCGCCGAAGAACTCGCCGGCGACGCAGAGCAGCGCGGATGCCGCGTAGACGATCCCGCGCTCACGGTCGATGCCGCGCGGCGCTTCCGGCGGGGCGCGGTGGTGGTCGAAGCGGTTCAGCGGCCCCCAGGTGCGAAAGCCGGCCGGCGTCGCGTTGTGTACCGCGGGCGCGTAGAGCCGCAGCAGCCGCGTCGCGGGCTCGACCTCAACGAGCTCAGGGTCGAGCGCGGCGAAGTCGGCCGGTGGGAGGCTGAGCTCCTTGTCGCCCCCGGCGGTCGGGACGCGGCGCGGCCGGGCCACGGGCCGCCAGCGCTAGGAGACGCCGATGGCTTCGGCTTCGGCGACGGCCTGCCCGACGTCGCCCGAGCGGAGCGCGTCGAGCGGCGTGCGGCCGTCGCTCAGTGACTTCGGCTCCAGGAACCAGCGCGCGCGGCCCAGGGCGCTGATCGGGCGATCGGACATCGCGCGCAGAACGTCGGGGAGCCCGGCCACGACGCCGTCGGGCCCGTCGGGATCGAACTGCCAGTCCGGGAACAGGAGCTTGCCGTTCTCCTTGACCGCCAGCAGCGTCCCGGCTCGTGCGCGGTCGTGGGGCGTCTGGCGCCCGACGCCGAGCAGCGCCGCCACCTCGCTCACGCTCAGCGCGTCGGCAAGAAGCGCGCGGCGGTCGGCGAACGCCCGCATCAGGTTCGCCCGGCGCACGCGCGCCATCTCCTGCGGCGCCGGAAGCGGCTCGCCGGTCACCGGCGACACGCGCGTGGGAGCGTGATCGTCGGCTGCTGCAGCGGCGGCCTCGGCGGCCGCGACCATCTCGTCGACCTCGCGCAGCGGCAGCACGTCCGCGAGCCGGCGGTCAGCCGCCTGTAGGCGCTCGGCGGCCTGCGCCTTCGAGCGCGAGCGGCGGCGCGGAAGTGTGGCGGGGCGGGCCATGGAGAACAGGATACGAGATGTAAGAGATTTCCACAAGCCCCGGGCGGTCAGGCCTTGACCGCGGTCCAGATCTCCTCAACCGGCCACCGGCGCGCCCAGTCGACGGTCACCCAGTCGAAGCGGGTCGACGCAGCGCCCTCAGGGGCGTAGAGCTCGTGCAAGCCCGTCAGCCATCCGGGCAAGGACGCTACCGGTCCGTCTCGACCAGCCGGAGCTTGGCCGCGCGCGGGAGGCGCTTGATGCGCGCCTCCTCGCGCCGCGCGGCCGAGCGGTCGGGCATCGGGAGCACGGCGGCGAGCGCGACGGGGAGGCGGCTGCGGGTGTACCGGCTCGCGGTGCCGGCGCGGTGGGCCGCCAGCCGGCGTTCGACGTCGGTCGTCCAGCCGCAGTAGAGGCTGTCGTCGGCGCAGCGCAGCAGGTAGACGAACGCCATGCAGCGGGGTTCGAGGCGCCCGGCTAGTCGTCCTGCTCGCTCAGGAACTTGTCGGCGAGCCGCTTCGGGGCGCGCACGAGCCAGGCCTCGACGATCGCCTCCTGAAGGTCGTCGAGAGAGATCCGGTCGAGCCGGACGAGCACAGCGGGGTAGCCGTCGAAGTGCGGCGTTGTGAAGTACACGTCGGGGTCGTCGGTGAGGATCGCCTCCTTCGCGACGAGGTGCTCGACCCGCACGCCGAGGATCGGCCCGCCGGGCGCGGCGTCGCCGAGCGCCTCGAGGTCGGAACGGCGCAGGGGCCGCTCCCAGACGAAGCCCTTGTCCTTCACGCGCCAGTGGCGCAGGTCGCGCGAGATCTCCTCGCTGGTCTCGGGAAGCGCGAGCGCGATCCGCCGGACGTCGTCGAAGGTGGCCACGGTGACCACCTTATTGCCCCCGGGATCTCGCGCCCGGCTGACGCTCACTCGTCGGTGTCGGCGAACGACCCGCGGTCCTCGTCCCGCGGCTCGGTCTCCTCGCCCTCGGCGAACGATCCCTCGCGCTCGTCTCTCGGCTCTGTTTCCTCGCCCTCGGCGAACGATCCCTCGTGCTCGTCCTTCGGCAGGGTCTCCTCGCCTTCGGCGAAGTCGCCGCCTTCATGCCGCTCCATGAACTCCTCCGTTGGTCGTCGGCCCGGTGATCCCGGTACGGTGCGACACTACCGGGCCGAGTCGTGCGGATCCTCTTCACGTTCGCGGGCGGCGCCGGCCACTTCGAGCCGCTCGTGCCGATCGCCCGCGCGGCCGCCGCGGCGGGCCACGCCGTGGCGTTTACGTGCGCCGCGCGGATGGTGCCGCTCGTCGAGCGGCGCGGGTTCGCCGCAGTCGCGACGGCGCCCGGCGAGCTCGGGCCGCCCGAGCGCCGGCCGCTCGTGCCCGTCGACCGCGATCGCGAGCAGCGGGTGCTGCGGGAGTACTACGGCGGTGTCGTGAAGCGCGAGCGAGCGGCCGGCATCGCCGCCCGCTGCGCCGCGTGGCGGCCGGACGCGCTGGTCTGCGACGAGGCCGACTTCGGCTGCGCCGACGCCGCCCGGGAGCTCGGGCTTCCGCTCGCGATCGTGCTCGTGGCGGCGCCGGGGCTCGTGCCGCCCGACCTCGCGATGGAGGGCCTCGTGCTGTCGCCGTTCCCGGAGCGCTACCGCCCCGGGGCTGCGCAGCGCTTCCGCGTCCACGACGCCGTCGTCAGCACCGGTCACGCGGTCTACTTCACGCTCGGCACGATCTTCCCGCACGAGTCCGGCGACCTGTTCACGCGCGTTCTGGCCGGCCTGCGCGACCTCGAGGTGGTCGTCTCGGTCGGCGCGGACTTCGACCCCGCCGAGCTCGGCCCGCAGCCGCCGAGCATCCGCGTCGCGCGGTTCGTCGACCAGCGGGAGCTGCTGCCCCGCTGCGGCGCCGTGATCTCGCACGGCGGCTCGGGCACCGTGCTCGCCGCGCTCGCGCACGGCCTGCCGTCGGTCCTGCTGCCGATGGGCGCCGACCAGCCGGAGAACGCGGACCGCTGCGAGCAGCTCGGCGTCGCCCGCGTGCTCGACGCGGTGCGCGCCACGCCGGCGCAGGTGCGCGACGCGTTCGCGGGCCTCGCCGAATGCCGGCCGGCCGCCGCGCGCCTGCAGGGCGAGATCGCGCGGCTGCCGGGGCCCGAGGAGGCGGTGGCCACCCTCGTCGCCTACGCTTGAACGCGTGTCCGACGCCTTCGAGCCGCTCATCGGCGAATGGGAGGTCGAGGTCCCGGCGTTCGGCGGGCACGGTCGCACGATCTTCGAGCGGCTCGGCGCGTTCGTCGTCCAGCGCTCGATCGTCCCGGACCCAGGCCCCGACAGCGTCTCGATCATCGGCGACGGCGTCGTGAACTACTTCGACGCCCGCGGGGTCAAGCGCATCTACCAGACGAGCCTCGACGGCCGCGTCTGGAAGATCTGGCGCGACGATCCCGACGACTTCTCGCAGCGCTTCAGCGGCACGCTCGCCGAGGACGGCAGGACGATAAACGCGGCGTGGGAGAAGTGCATGGACGGCGAGACGTGGGAGTTCGACTTCGAAATGATCTACACGAAGGTCAGCGCTCGATGAACGCACTCGCGCTGGCCGCACTGGCGCGTTAGGGATACCCCCGATGCGAGCGCGGCGCGCGCCCGCGAGGATCATTCCTATGAGCGAGACGATCGAGACGACGACGTCGGTGACCGTCATCCACGGCGCGATGCTGAGCTTCGAATCCATCGGCGCCACCGGTGGCGCCGACGCTCCGCTGCGCCTGCGCGAGCACCACGAGACCCTCCTCCGCGTGATCGAGGGCACCGTGATCCTCGAGCTCGAGGCCGAGCGTCGCGCGCTGACCGTCGAGGACGAGGCCCGGATCGCGGCCGGCACGCCGCACCGCCTCTGGAACGCCGGCGACGGCGAGGCCCGGACTGTGCAGGAGCTGCGCCGGGCGGCCTGATGTCCTGATCTGGTCTGTGTCTGTACGCGTTTGGTCTTGACTGACGGCCCATCGGGTCCGAAGATGCCGGGGTGGCCCGGCTGAAGATCGCGTACATCGGCGGCGGATCGACGCGCGCGGCCGGCACGATGGCCAGCTTCATCGAGCAGGGAGCGAACTTCGCCGGCTCGGAGATCGCGCTCGTCGATCTAGACGGCGAGCGCCTCGAGCTGATCCGCCGGCTCGCCGAGCGGATGGCCGCCCGCAAGGGCGTCGATCTCACGGTGACCGCGACCACCGAGCGCCGCGCCGGCCTCGACGGCTGCGACGCCGTGCTGACGAGCTACCGCCCCGGCGGCTTCGAGGCCCGCGTGCTGGACGAGCGGATCCCGCTCTCGCACGGCGTGATCGGCCAGGAGACCCAGGGTCCGGGCGGCTTCTTCATGGCGCTGCGGTCGATCAAGGTCATGCAGGAGGTGCTCGCCGACGTGGAGGTCGCCTGCCCGGCCGCTCGGATCTTCAACTACACGAACCCCGTCAATATCGTCGCCCAGGCGGTCACCGACCACTCGGAAATCCCGTTCGTCTCGCTGTGCGAAGGCCCGATCGTGTTTCCCGAGGAGCTCGCCGAGGTCGCGGGCCTGGACCCGGCGCTTCTCGACGTCGCCAGCGTCGGCCTCAACCACGGCTCCTGGAGCGTGCGCCATACCTACGACGGACGCGACCTGCTCCCGCTGATCAAGGACGCGTACGAGCGCCGGGGCGACGATCCAGGCCTGCGCCCGCAGACGAGGCGAATGCTGCGGCTGGCCGCCGTCATGGACGCCCTCCCCAGCGAGTATTTCCAGTACTACTACTTCGAGGACGAGGTGTTCGGCGAGATGACGTCGAAGCCGACGACGCGCGCCGAGGACATCCTGAGCTGGGTGCCCGGCTACTGGGACCACTACGTCGAGCAGGCGGGCAGCGACAGCCCGAAGCTCGACCCGAGGCGGTCGCGCGGCGGCATCCACGAGCTCGAGCTGGCGATCGACTGCATGGACGCAGTGTTCAACGACCGCGGCGAGACGCTGCCCGTCAACGTCCCGAACCAGGGCTCGGTGCCGGGGTTCCCAGACACGCTGGTGGTCGAGACGCTGGCGCGCTGCGACACGGACGGCGTGCACCCGCTGCCGATGCCGGGCCTGCCGACGCACCTGCGCGGGCTCGTCGAGGCGCTCGGCGAGTACCAGCAGGCCGCTGCCGACGCCGCCTGGTCGGGCGGCGCGCGCGACGCGGTCCGCGCGCTGGCCGCGCACCCGCTGGTCCGGTCGATCGATCTCGCCGAGCAGCTCTACGCCGAGATGGCGGACGCCCATCGCGCCCACCTGCCGGCGCGACTCCTCGTGAACTAGCGCAGCGTCGCGCCCGTCTCCGGATCGAACAGGTAGACGGCCTCGGGCGGGACGATCAGGTCGAGCACCTCGCCGGTGGCGAAGCGCCGGCGGCCGGGGATCGAGGCGGTGAAGCGGGCGCGGTTGTCGGCGGCGAGCAACGTCGCATCGCTTTCCTCGGTCGCCTCGTCGGCGGCGGCGGCCGCCTCGCCGGCCGGCTTCTGCGCGTCGACCGCGAAGATCACATGGCTCTCCGCGCCGAGCCGCTCCACGACCTCGAGCTCGACCCGCAGCCGCGGCGCGCCGGGCGCGTCCTCCGGCCCGTCAGGCCGCATGTCCTGCGGGCGGATCCCGGCGATCACGCGCCCGCCGTGGCGCACGCCGTCCGGCAGCGGGACGTCGATCCCGGCGACGTGCAGGCGCCCGTCCCGTACGTCCGCCATGGCGAGGTTCATCGCCGGGGAGCCGATAAACGCCGCCACGAAGACGTTGCCCGGCTCCTCGAACAGCTTCTCGGGCGTTTCGCACTGCTGCACCGTGCCGTCGCGAAGCACGGCGACGCGGTCGCCGAGGGTCATCGCTTCGACCTGGTCGTGCGTGACGTAGATCGTCGTCACGCCGAGGCGGTCGTGCAGGCGGGCGAGCTCGGCGCGCATCCCGACGCGCAGCTTCGCGTCGAGATTCGAGAGCGGCTCGTCCATGAGGTAGGCCTGCGGCTCACGCACCATCGCGCGCCCGATCGCCACGCGCTGGCGCTGGCCGCCCGACAGCGCGCCCGGCTTGCGCTCGATCAGCTCGGTCAGACCGAGCACGCCGGCCACGTCGCCGACCCGCTCGCGCATCGCCGCCTTCGGCGTCCGGCGCAGCTTGAGCGCGAACGCCAGGTTGTCCCAGACGCGCATGTTCGGGTATAGCGCGTAGTTCTGGAACACCATCGCGATGTCGCGGCTGCGCGGCGCGAGCTCGGTGACGTCGCGGTCGCCGATCCGGATCGTGCCCTTGGACACGCCCTCCAGGCCGGCGACCATCCGGAGCAGGGTCGACTTCCCGCAGCCGGACGGGCCGACGAGCACCATGAACTCGCCGTCGCCGACGGCGAGGTCGACGTCGTCGACCGCAACCACGTCGCCGGGGAAGACCTTGCTCACGCCCTCGAGGGCGATTCCGCCCATCGGGCGCTCCTTCCGTCGAGCTCGGAAAACGGCAGTCCGGCGGCGACCGTCCCGGCGTCGGCTGCGACGCCCAGGCGGTCGAGTGAGAGCAACAGCGCGCCGGCCACCGGCGGCACGGGGTGGCGCACGGCGGTTGCGCCCGGCAGCTCGGCCATCGTCGCCGCGGCGAGCCGCTCCGTCGGGTGCGCGAAGACGCGGCCGCTGAGCACAACCCGCGTGCCCTCCAGTGGCAGGTCGAGCTGCGCGGCGCAGGCGCGGCCCTGGCGGCCGAGGATGCTGCCCTTGGCCGCGACGATCTGGCGGGCGACCTCGTCGCCGCCGTCGGCGGCGTCGAGCACCACCGCCGCCATCCGGTCCTTCTCCGACTCGGCGAGCCCGCCGCGCCGCGTGAACCGGTGCAGCAGGTCGATCGCGTCGTCGGCACCATAGAGCGCGAAGGCGCCGGCCTCCAGGGTGGTCGCGGGGCCTATCCCGAGGTGCGCGTGGTAGACCGCGCGCAGCGCGTCGCGGCCGATGTCGCGCCCGCCGGCGCCGTCCGGCCAGAAGCCGAGGTGGAACACGCGGCCGCCGGCGGCCCGCGCGCCGATCGCGTTGTAGGTGCCGCTCACGACCGACACGCCGACCCAGTCGGGCGCCCCGGAGCGGAGGGCGCCGAGCGCGTCGTTGACGACCAGCGGCGGCGCCCGCAGCCCGAGCCGCTCGCGCAGCGCGCTCTCGAGCAGCGTGAAGTCCTCGGGCCAGTCGGCGCCGGCGAGGCTGAACGTCGCGGCCTCGACGTCCGCCGCGCTCGCGCCCGCGACCGCCAGCGCCGGCTCGACGGCCGCCGCGATCGCCTCGATCGCCGCCTGCGGCGCCGCCGCGTTGTAGATGTCCGCGCAGCCGCCGCGGCCGCCGCCGAGCGCGCGCCCAGTCTCGTCGGCGACGACGGCGATCGTCTTCGTGTTGCCGCCGTCGACGGCCAGCACGACGGTCACTCCTTCACCGCCCCGGCGAACATGCCGCGGATGAAGCTGCGCTGCAGGAAGACGTAGACGATCACCACCGGCAGCGCGACCAGCACCGCCGCCGCGGCGGTCAACCTCGGGTCCTGGGTCCCGCGGTTGGCGCCGGCGAACAGCGCCAGTCCGAGTGGCGCGGTGCGCAGGTCGTCGGACTGGATCATCACCAGCGCGAGCAGGAACTCGTTCCACGTCCACATGAACACGAGCACGACCATGGTCGTGATCGCCGGCCACGCCTGCGGCAGCAGGACGCGCCACAGAGTCACGAAGCTCGACGCGCCGTCGAGCCGTGACGCCTCCACGAGCGCAGCGGGAGACGAGCGGAAGAACGCCCGCATCCAGAACGTCCCGAACGGGACCGAGAGGCCAATCTGCGGGAGGATCAGCGCCCAAAGGCTGTCGGTCAGCCCCACGTCCCTGAACACGTAGTAGAGCGGGATCACTGTCGCCTCGTACGGGAAGATAAGCCCGATCAGCAGCAGGTAGAACAGCGCGTCCGACCCGCGGAAGCGCAGCGCGCCGAACGCGTAGCCGGCGAGGGTGGACAACACCGCGGAGACGACTGTGACGGTGGCGGCGACGATGAAGCTGTTGAGCAGGCCGCGGTCGAAGCCGCCCTCCTCCCACGCCTGGTTGAACGCGCTGAAGTCGAACGAGTGGGGGATCGAGAAGCCGGTGACGATGTCCGAGCGCTCGTGGAACGCCAGCAGCAGGATGCTCAGGATCGGGTAGAGCACGATCACCACGAACGCGCCGAGCACGACGTAGCTGAGCAACTGCTCGCGGCGGGTGACCGTCATCGATCCTGGTCCCGCTCGACGAGGCGGATGATCCCGAACGCCACGACGAAGATCAGCGCCGTCAGCACCACGGCGACCGCCGCCGCCAGGCCGACCCGCCCGTTCGAGAACGCGTTCTGGTAGACGAGCACCGACGGCACGGTCGTCGCCGTGCCGGGGCCGCCCGAGGTCGAGACGTAGATCAGATCGAACGTCCGAAGCGCGGTGATCGTCGTCAGCGTGAGCGCCACCGCGAGCTCACCGCGCAGCCCTGGCAGCGTGACCGCGAAGAACTCGCGAACGCGGCCCGCCCCATCCACGCGCGCGGCCTCGTACAGCGTGACCGGGACCTTCTGGATCCCGGCCAGGAACAGCACGAGGCAGAGACCGAACATCACCCACGTGCCGACCACGCCGAGTGCCGGCAGCGCCAAGGAGAAGTCGCCGAGCCAGCCGCGCGCCAGGCTGCCGAGCCCGACTGCGCGAAGCGCCTCGTTGAGCGGCCCTTCCGGTGCGTAGATCCAGACCCACGTGATCGCGACCACAACCGTCGCGATCGTCTGCGGCAGGAACAGCACGGCACGGAAGAACGTCACCCCGCGCACCCGGCTGTGAGCGATCAGCGAGGCGAGTAGCAGCCCCAGCACGACCGGCAGCACGGCGTAGAAGAAGATCAGCTCGAACGAGTGGACGAACGACGCCCGGATGTCCGGATCGCTCAGAACCTTCTGGTAGTTCTCGAGCCCGACCCAGGTGCCGACGGTCAATCCGTCCCACTCGAAGAACGACAGCCACGTGGTGTAGACGAGCGGGCCGAACGCGAACAGCAGGTAGAAGAAGAACGCGGGGGCGAGGTAGAGGTAGGCGACCTTGCGCGGCTCGCCCGGCGCGCGGTCGCGCACCCTTGGCGGCGCGGCGACGGGTGACGGCTCGCCGGGCGCGCCGACGGGCGCCCGGCGCGTCTCTACCTCCGCCACCGGACTAGCCCCCCGCGAGCTCCTTGTGGTACTGCTCCCAGTCGTCCTGCACGCGGGAGATCACGTCCTGCGGCGAGATGCGGCCTGCCAGCATCTCCTGGAACGACTGGCCCATAGTCTGCAGCATCGTCGGCGACGACCAGTCCGGGTACAGCGTCAGGCCGCCGTCCTGGACGAGCTCGTCCCAGCCCTGCTTGACCTCCTGGCCGAGCGGGTCGCTCGGCTCGGCGGTCGCGTCGGTCGCCGCCGGCACCTGCTGGGTGTCGACGAGCGCCTGGGCCGCGGACGGCCCGGTGATCCAGTCGAGGTACGCGGCCGCCAGATCCGGCTGCTTGGTCTTGGCCGAGATGTGCATGGGGAAGCTCGTCGAGCCGATGTTGACCATGTCGCCGCTCTCGCCGGGCGGCATGTTGAAGAAGATCGCGTCGGCGCCGAGCCCGTCGCGGGCGGTCGCGGCCTGCCAGTTGCCGGCGATCAGCAGCGCCCCCGTGCCCTTGCCGAACGCGACCCCGGCGTTCGTCTCGTTGCGCGAGTTGTATGTGTCGCCCTTGCCGAGGTAGCCGTTGTCCGCCCACTCCTTGAGCTTCTCCAGCGCCTTGAGGTTGCCCTCGTTGTCGAACGTCGCGCCGTCGCGCTGGAAGATCCAGTCGCGGACGTCCTGCGCCGGCGTGTAGGCCCCCTGGATCCCGCCCCAGAGGTGGAGAGCGTGGAACTGGTCCAGGTTGCCCAGCGTGATCACCGGCTCGTCGGCCGGGAGCGACTCGCGGAGCTTGGCCAGCGCGGCCTCGAAGTCGTCGAACGTCTTCAGCGATGCAGGGTCGACGCCCGCGGCGGCCAGCTTCTTCTTGTTCGCGAACACACCGACGGACTGGCCGGTCTGGGCGACGCCCCAGAGCGTCCCCTCGCCGAACGTCTCTCCGTCGTCGGTCCACTCGAACTGCTGCAGGGTCTCCGGGGTGTAGGACTTGTCCCACCCATACGCCTCGGCGTACTTGGTCAGCGGCAGGATCAGCCCCGCCTTCACCAGCTCGCCGTCGAGCTGGTAGCCCTGATTGCCGCCGAACACGTCCGGCGGGCTGTCGCTGGAAGCGACGAGCTTGGCCTGCTTGGTCCAGTCGGTGAAGTTGCGGAACGAGATCTTCACGGTCACGTTCGGATACTTCTCCTCGAACGACTTGCTGAGCGCTCGTAGCGCGTCGCGCGGACCGCCCGAGCCCTCGGGCGAGATGACGGTCAGCGTGACGGGCCCGAGGTCCTCGAAGCCGCTCGTCTTGATCGACGACGCCGGCTGGTCGGCCGTCTTCTGGTCAGGCTTGTCCGCGCCCGGCGTCCCTCCGCACCCGGCGGCGGCGATCAGCAACGCGGCCGGCAGCACCGCGCGGAGCGTGCGAATCCTCATGGTTGAACTCCCCCTCACGATGAGCGCGGCGCGTGAGCGACGCATGGAACCGGTAGCG
>DATDKF010000051.1:0-13966 GCA_036520135.1 Solirubrobacteraceae bacterium | reverse complement strand
CGGACCGACTCGACCGAGTCGCCCGCGAAGTCGAGGTTGAAGCGCGACAGCGCCTGCGTGGCGCGCGCGTACATCGTGACCCGGCCCTGCACCGTCTGCTGCGGGGTGGCGGTCGGGTACCGGACCGCCAGCGAGTAGTGGAGGGCGTCATAGCCGCCGTTCCCGAGCGTCGGGAACAGCGGATCGCCGATGCCCACGGCGCCTGGCGAGGGCGCGTGGTGATGGAAGGCGACGGCCGGCGCGGCGGTGACGGCCATGGCGGCCACGGCGGCACCGAGCGCGGCTATACGCCGCATGGAAGTGCGTGACATGGGGCGAACCTATTGCGATCGTCAAGTCACTTGCAGGGAACCAGGAAAGTTCCCTGACCGCGGCTACGCCGCTTCGACCAGGTCGCGCGCGGCGGGGAGCGCGCCGAGCGTGCGCAGCGCCCGGTCCTCGACCTGGCGCACCTGGTGCGGCTTGACGCCGAGCGCGCGGGCCGTCTCGGTCGGCGAGTGCGGGACCTCGTCGCCGAGGCCGTACCGCAGCTCGAGAACCCGGCGCTCGATCTGTCCGAGCTGGCCGAGCGCGGCGGCCACGCCGTCGCGCTCGGCCCCGGCCAGGGCCTCCTCCTCGGGGGATGGGGAGGCGGCGGCGACGAGGTCGCCGAGCTCGGTCTCTCCGTCGTCAGCGATCGGCGCGTCGAGCGATGCGGGGCGCCGGCCCGCGCCCTGCAGCCGCTCGACGTCTTCGACCTCGATGCCGAGGTCGGCCGCGAGCTCGGCGGCGGTGGGGGCGCCGCCGAGCCGCGTGGTCAGCGCGCGCTCAGCGATCTCCAGGCGCCGGACCTGGTCGGCAACCGTGATCGGCAGCCGCACCATCCGGCCCTTGTCGGCCACGGCGCGGCCGACGGCCTGGCGGATCCAGAGCGTCGCGTAGGTGGAGAAGCGGTGGCCGCGCCGGTAATCGAACTTCTCGACGGCGCGCACGAGCCCGATCGTGCCCTCCTGGATCAGGTCGGTCAGCGTCAGCCCGGAGTCCTCGCGCTGATAGCGCTTGGCGATGTGGACGACGAGCCGCAGGTTGGCCTCGATCATGTGGTCCTTGGCCGCCATGTCTCCGCGCTCGAGGCGGCGGGCGAGCGCCTGCTCCTGCGCTGCCGTCAGCAGCGGCGTGCGAGCGATCCCACGCAGGTAGAGGGCCAGTCCGTCGTCATGGCGATCGCTCATGTGACTGGACAATCGACCTACTTCCTCAAGGGTTGCTGAAGGCGCGCTCAATGTCTCCTGAAGCCTTATGTGGCGCTGACTTCACGCATCTACCGTGGCGGCGGACACCGTGAATCAGGAGACCTGATGAGCCTCTGGACCGACGAGCCCCAGCCGCGCACCCACACACCCCCGCCCCAGCCGCCGCGCGAAGGGTCAGACCCCCCTGCCATCCCGCCCCGGAACGCCCCGCCAGGGGGGTCTGACCCTGTCCCGCCGCGCGGCCGCTCGCCGTGGCTCGCGGCGATCGGCGGCGGCGCGGTGTCCGCGGTCGTCGTCTCGGCGGTCCTGTTCGGCACCGGCATCGCCGGCGACAACGACCAGCCCGCGTCTGCGCCGTCGAACAACAACAGCGCGCCGGTCACGATCTCGGCCAGCGATTCCAAGGGCGACCTCGTCCGCACGATCTACTCCGCCGCCAGCCCGAGCGTCGCGTCCGTGCGTACGAGCGACGGGTCCGGCACCGGCTTCCTCGTCGACAGCAACGGGACGATCGTCACCAACGCCCACGTCGTCGGCTCCAACCAGCAGGTCCAGGTGCGCTTCAACGACAAGGGCGCGTACCACGACGCGCAGGTCCTGAGCGTCGACGCCTCCACCGACCTCGCGGCGATCAAGGTCGACGCGAGCGACGCGCAGGGCATCCGCCCCCTGCAGCTCGCCGACTCCGACAACGCGCAGGTGGGCGACACGGTGGTGGCGATCGGCTATCCCCTCGGGCTCGACCGCACGGCGACCTCCGGCATCATCTCCGGTCTCGAGCGCCAGATCACGTCGCCGAATGGCTTCTCGATCGACAAGGTCATCCAGACCGACGCCGCGGTGAATCCCGGCAACTCCGGCGGCCCGCTGCTCAACGACAAGGGCCAGGTCATCGGCGTCAACTCGCAGATCGCGACCGCCGCGGGCGGTGGCGAGGGCAACGTCGGCATCGCGTTCGCGATCCCCGCGAACACGGTCAAGCAGGTGCTGCCCGCGCTCGAGAGCGGCGCGACGGTCAAGCACGCGTATCTCGGGCTGCAGACCACCCAGTCGCAGAGCGGCTCCGGCGCCCGGATCGACGACGCGACCCCCGGCGGCCCTGCCGAGCGCGCCGGCCTGCAGGCCGGTGACGTGGTGACCAAGGTCGACGGCAAGGCCATCACCAGCCCGGCCGACGTCGCGGCGGCGATCGCCGACGACGCACCCGGCGACAAGGTCGAGGTCCAGGTGCAGCGCGGCGGCTCCAAGCAGAGCATCGAGGTGACGCTCGGCCAGCGGCCGGAGCAGGTTCCCTCGCCGTGATCTGAAGCGTCTCTTCGACGCGACTTACCTGCTCTTTGGGTTCGTCGGCTTGACTGGCCGGCCATGGGTTCAAGGGGAACGCGATCGGTTTTCGCCGCCGCGCTCTGCACTGGAGTCGCCATGGTCGGCCTGTCGGTGCACGGTCTGCTGGGCATCGACGCCGAGCTGCAGCAGTCGGCGCTCGCCGCACGCCAGCAGCACACGGTCCAGTCGGTTCCTGTCATGCACGACGGCGGCGACTGCAACCGGCCTCCGGCGCAGACGCTCGATAAGCGCATCTGAGGCGGGGTGAAGCCGGAGGTCGAGGAGGTCCGGCGGATCGCCGGCCTTACCGATCCGGTGATCCGCAACCTGCAGATCACCGAGTGCTACTCGCGGCTGGCCGCCGCCGTCGAGGCCGAGGGCGCCAACTGGTGCACGTTCGCCACCTGGGCGTCGCGCCAGGCGGGCCGGACGATCCGCGGCGAGGACCTGCACGAGGCGCTGCGGCGCGAGCTCGGGCGGGATGCCGAGCTGTTGCACCCGATCCAGTCGCTGTGGCGGGCGCTGCTCCGCCGCGGGCTGTTCGACCGCAACAGTCCGTTCGGGCGCCTCGTTTGGAGCCTGCACACGCCGTTCGACGCGTTCGAGCTGGCCGGCGACGCGGTCGCGCGCGGCAACCGCAAGGTGTTCGCCGAGATCGGGCTCGAGTTCGCCCGCTACCTGGCGAGCGACTTCGACACGTTCATGGCGGGCCTGCAGGATCCCGAGCTCCGGCAGGCGTTCGCCCACCTCGAGCAGGGCCGCACGACGGGTGACGCCGATCTCGTCGTGCTGGCGAACCTGGAGGTCGGCCTGCACGAGCAGACGCGGCTGCAGCCGCAGATCCGCGAGGCGCTCGACGCCGCGACGGCGTCAGAGCAGCGGCTGACGAAGCGGATCCTCGGCTGGCCGGTGCAGCGGCAGCTCACCCGCCTCGGCCGCGAGGCGATCACGCACTGCACGATGGTCCTGTCGCTGGCCGACGTCGTGCTGTTCCTCGGCCGCAACCTCGACATGGCGATGCCGGTGGTCGTCAACCCAGAGCTGGCGGTGCTGCTCGCGCGCTATGAGCCCGTGCCGCCTGCCGTCGACGACTGCGGCGCGCGCGATTGGTCGGTGCTCGACCAGCGGATGCACTACATCGCGCACCTGTTCCGCGGCTACCACCAGGACGCGCGGCTCGCGTCCGCGCCGTTCACGCCAGCGCAGGTCGAGCGCCTGAGGGCGGGTGAGCTGCCGGACGGGGAGCTGTGAACGCGACCTCGGCGACGAGCCCGCCGCCCGGGCGCGGCGTGAGCTCGAGCCGGGCGCCGTGAGCATCGGCCACCGAGCGCACGATCGACAGGCCGAGGCCGGCGCCGGGGCCGCCGCAGTCGCGGTGCAGGCGCTCGAACGGCTCGGCCAGGCGGCGCACGTCCTGCGGGCGGATCTCCGAGCCGGTGTTCTCCACCTGCACGAGCCCGGGGCGGACGGTGACGTCGACGCTGCCGGCCATCACGTTGTGGCGCACGGCATTCTCGACGAGGTTGGCCACGAGCCGCTCGACCAGCGGCGGGTCGCCGGTCAGCGGCGCCGACTCGAGGTCGAGCCGGACGCTCACGCCGCGCGCCGCCGCCTCGATGGCGGTCGTGTCGGCGGCCGTGCGGGCGGCGACGGCGAGGTCGACCGGCTCGCGCCGCGGCAGCGCCTGCTGGCTGCGCGCGAGGAACATCAGCGAGTCGAGCAGGGCCTGCGTGCGGTCGGCGGCCTCGAGCACCGCGTCGCCCATGCGCCGCAGGTCCGCCTCGGTGGCGTCGGGGTCGGCGAGCGTGACCTCGACCTCGGCACGGATGACGGTCAGCGGCGTGCGCAGCTCGTGGCTCGCGTTGGCCACGAAGCGGCGCTGGGTCTCGAACGCGTCGGCGAGGCGGTCGAGCATCCCGTCGACGGTGTCGGCCAGCTCGTGCAGCTCGTCGGCCGGCCCGTGCATCGCGATCCGCTCGTTCATCCGCTCCTGCGTGACCCGCTGGGCCAGCGCGGTCACGCGGCGCAGCGGCGCGAGCGCCTGGCCGGCGACGACGTAGCCGAGCGCGACCGCGACGAGCAGCGTGCCGGCGAGCGCGAGCGCGAACTGGGCGTCGACGTGGGAGAGGGCGGGCTCGCCGAAGCCGGGCGGAAGCGTGCGGTCCACCTGGCGGTGGACGATCCAGGCGCTGATGCCGAGCAGCACGGCGCCGGAGGCTCCGAACAGGAGCGTGTACAGCGCGGTGAGGCGGAGCCGGAGTGTCACACCTGATAGCCCGCGCCGCGCACGGTGTGGACCACCGGCGGGTCCCCGAGCTTGCGGCGCAGCGTCATCACGGTCATGCGGACCGTGTTGGTGAACGGGTCGATCCCCTCGTCCCAGACCTTCTCGAGCAGCTCGTCCGGCCCCACGACCGCGCCGCCCGCGGTCATCAGCACCTCGAGCACGGCCAGCTCCTTGGGCGCCAGGTCGATCGGGCGGCCCGCGCGGGTGACCGCGCGGCGCGCCGGGTCGAGCTCGACGTCGCCGACCGTCATCACCGGCGGGCGCGGGGCGCCGTTGCGGCGCGCCAGCGCGCGCGTGCGCGCCACCAGCTCGGCGAAGCGGAACGGCTTGGGAAGGTAGTCGTCGGCGCCGAGCGCGAGGCCGTCGACGAGATCCTCGACGCCGGCGGCGGCCGTGAGCATCAGGACCTTGGTCTCGGGGCGCTCGGCGGCGAGCGTGCGGCAGATCTCGTCGCCGTGGACCCCGGGCAGGTCGCGGTCGAGCACCACGACGTCGTAGGGCGCGGTCAGCGCCTTGCGCAGCGCCGCGGCGCCGTCGCGCGCGAGGTCGACGGCCATGCCCTCGCGGCGCAGGCCACGGGCCACGGCGTCCCCCACTCGGGGCTCATCCTCCGCAATCAGCACGCGCACATGAGGAAAGGTGACGCGCGTGCGTGAAGCTGCCCCAAAGCGGCGATAAAGCCCGCCTCAGGTGTGACGGGGGGCACACAGCGCGCCGTCGCTGCGGGAACAATGGACGCGTGATCACCGCCGCCGTCAAGACGCTGGCCGGCCGCTACGACGTCTCGGCCGCCGATCCGCCGCTGCGCGCGCGCATCCGCCTCGTGTCGGGCGACGAGGCGCACGACGTGTTGCTCGACGGCGCCAGTGCCCGCGTGGTCGACGCGAACGGCACCGGCCACGACGCGATCATCTCCGGCTCCGGCGCCGCCTGGCGCCGCGCGGCCGAGGAGCCCGGCGGCGGGCTCGCGCAGTTGCGCCGCGGCGGCCTGCGGATGCGCCAGAACCTGCACGTGGCGGTCGGCTTCCTGGCCGGCACGAGCGGCGACACCCGGCGGGAGCGCCTACGCCTGCACGCTTACGAGACGGCGTTCGGCCCGATCTCCGCGGCTGAGGCCGGGAGCGGCCCGCCGCTGCTCGCGGTCCACGGCCTCGGCGGCACGAAGGCCTCGTTCCTGCCGACGATCGGCGCGCTCGCCGACGCCTTCCGCGTGATCGCCGTCGACCTGCCGGGCTTCGGCGACTCGGTCAAGCCGCTGCGCGCGCCGTTCGACGCGCCGTACTTCGCGCGCGCGCTGGCGGCCGTGCTCGACGCGGCGGGGCTCGAGCGCGCGCACGTCGTCGGCAACAGCATGGGCGGCCGGATCGGCATCGAGATGGCGCTCACGGAGAGCGAGCGCGTCGACCGGCTCGTGCTGCTGAGCCCGGCGTTGGCGTGGCTGCGGCCGCGCCGCTGGGTGCCGGTCGTCAGGCTGCTGCGGCCCGAGCTGAGCCTGCTGCCGATGCCGGTCGAGCCGATCATCCGCCGGCTCGTCCCGAGCAACGGCTGGGCCGCCGCCGGCATGGACGAGTTCCTGCGCTCCTACGCAACCGCCCGCGGCCGCCACGCGTTCAACGCCGCCGCGCGCAACATCTATCTCGACGAGCCGCACGGCGACGACGGCCTGTGGTCGCGCCTGGGCGGCATGACCCACGAGTCGCTGTTCGTGTGGGGCCGCAAGGACACGCTCGTGCCGATCGGGTTCAGGAAGCACGTCGAGAAGGCGTTTCCCGCCGCCAGGCACGTCGAGCTCGACTGCGGGCACGTGCCGCAGGTCGAGCGCCCGCGCGAGACGCACGCGGCGATGCGAGAGTTCCTGACCTGATGGCGTTCCGCGCGATCGTCCCGAGCGAGCTCGAGTGGATCACCCGCCCGCACGAGCCGGGCGAGCCCGCCCGCCACGTCGCCGAGCTCAGCGACCTCGCCGGCTTCGCGCACACGCGCGCGAACATCTGGCGCTACGAACCGGGCGCGCGCGGTCGCCGCCATCGCCACAAGACGCAGGAGGAGACGTTCGTGGTCCTGGCCGGCGCCTTGACCATGTACCTCGGCGACCCGCCGGAGCGCCGCGACGTGCCCGCCGGCGGCCTCATCCACGTCCCGCCCGGCACGGCGCTGCAGACCGTCAACCACGGCGACGAGGACCTGCTCCTCTACGCCTACGGCTATCCGCCCGAAGACGAGCACGCCGAGATCCTCGATTCCGCTATCTGAACGGTTGCTGCGGGCATCGCCCCAGCGTGCGCTCCTCAGTGGCCTCGGTAGGGGCGGCACAGCATCGGCCTTGGCCATATCCACGGAGCAGGTCGCGATCGGAATACCGACGCCGGCCGGTCGCGGTGGCCGCTTCCGCGGAAGCGCCAGTCTGGGCTTCTCCCGCAAGGCAGCAGCTCGGATAAAGGGTGCGGACGACCGCCGTTGCTCGCGGTCGACGGAGGCCCATAGGATGGCTGAGGGCTACCCGAGCGAGGAGGGGACCGTGATCATTCGCGTCTTCAGGCCGACGATCCACTCCGGCATGGAAGGCGATAGTCGCGGCGCGACTGCTGCTTTCGACGGATGCACGAGCGCGGTGAGCGCCCCTCCTCGTCCAAGGGAGGGCTCTCGATGGGCCTCCGCGAGACGCTCGCAACGGAGTCGAAGCTACGGCTCGATGTTCTGGTTCAGCCGGAAGAAGTTCGTCGGGTCGTATGCGCGCTTTAGCTCAGCCAAGCGCTCGTACTGGCGGTCGCCGTAGGCTTGGCGGACCCGCTCGGCGCCCTCGTCGCCCAGGAAGTTGAGGTAGACGCGCCCGCCCGCATGCGGCTGCATGGCCGAGAAGAAATCGCGCGCCCAGGCGACGTGCCGCTCGCCCTCGGGGTCGCCTTCGGTCCAGACCGCGTTGATGTTCACGTTGTGGGCGGCGTCGCGCTGGCTAAACGCGGTCTCGTCCTCGCCCGCGCGGGCGAGGGCGCCGCCGAGCTGGAACACGATGCAGTACGACTTCGGCGAGGTGAGCGCCGAGGCGTGTTCGACGAGCGTGTCGATCGCGTGGTCTGTGAGCGGCGGCAGCTCGACCGACTTCCAGTGGTAGTGCCAGCCGTGCGGGACGGACGGGTCGAACATCGACTGCAGCGCGGTGTAGAGCTTTGGCTCGAGCAGGTCGACGATCGGGTTGCCGAACTCCTTTAGCGGCCGCACCACCTCGATCCCGTCCTCGGGCGCGCCGGCGTAGCAGGCCCCGACCATCACGATCGGCTTGCCGTGCACGTCCTCGGGCAGGAAGGGGAGCGGCGGGGCCACGCGCAGGTTGAAGATCGTCGTCAACTCGTCGGGCGTTGTGGCGATGAACTCGCGGTAGAAGGCGAGCACCTCGCGCGCATCCTCGAGGGGATGATAGATCGGCCCGGCGAGCACGATCGGTCCCACCGGGTGAAGCCGATACTCGAACGAGGTCACGACCCCGAAGTTCCCGCCGCCGCCGCGGATTCCCCAGAAGAGGTCGGGGTTCTCATCCCCGCTCGCGGTGAGGAGCTCGCCCTCCGCCGTCACCAGGTCGACCGAGAGGAGGTTGTCGACCGTCGCGCCGTGCTTTCGCATGAGCCAGCCGATGCCGCCGCCAAGGGTGAGGCCCGCGATGCCGGTGTGGGTGACGATCCCGCCCACCGTCGCCAGGCCGTGAAGCTGCGTCTCGCGGTCGAGCTCGCCCCAGAGCACGCCGGCCTCGGCCCTGGCGGTGCGCGCGGCCGGGTCGACCCTGATCCCCTTCATCGGCGAAAGGTCGATCACGAGGCCGCCGTCGCAGAGCGCATGACCACCGACGCCGTGGCCGCCGGAGCGCACCGCCACAGGTAGGTCACGCTCGCGCGCGAAGCGAACCGCCGCGACGACGTCGGCGACGCCGGTGCAGCGAGCGACGCAGGCGGGGCGGCGGTCGATCGCACCGTTCCAGATCGCGCGCGCGGCGTCGTAGCCCTCGTCGTCGGGATCGATCACCGGGCCGCGGAGGGAGTCGCGAAGACGCTCGAGGTCGATGGTCGCCGCTGCCAGTGCTGTCGTCTCGGTAGCCATGTCGCCGACGCTACGCGGGGTGTCCCGCCAGGGACTAGACCGAGTTTCGAACCAAGTGGTTCGAATTTCGAACCTGGGCCCCATCCGGGGTTAGCATTGCCGAAGGATGCGGAGCTACGCGCAGTACTGCCCGATCGCCAAGGCGAGCGAGATCCTCGGCGACCGCTGGACGCTCCTGATCGTGCGCGAGATGCTGGGGGGTGCGAGCGGGTTCAACGAGCTCCAGCGCGGCCTGCCGGGGATCTCGCGCTCGGTCCTCGCCGATCGGCTTCGCTCGCTCGAGCGTGCCGAGATCCTCGAGCGGCGTACCGGCCCCAAGGGGAGGACGCTGGACTATCGCCTGACGCTCGCCGGCCGGGACCTAGAGGCGGTCGTGCAGGCGATGGGGGAGTGGGGCGTGACCTGGTCGTTCACCGATCCCCGCCCCGAGGAGCTCGACCCCGACCTCTTGATCGTCTGGATGGCCCGCCACGTCGATCGTGAGCAGCTTCCCCCGGATCGCACGGTGGTCCAGTTCGAGTTCCGCGACCCGGCGAAGCGCTACTGGATGGTGCTCGAGCCCTCCGAGGTCTCGGTCTGCCTCCAGCACCCCGGGTTCGACGTCAACCTCCAGGTCACGGTCGACACTGCGACCCTGTACCGCGTCTACCTGGGGCGCGCCTCGCTGGCCGGCGCGCTTCGGGCTCGCAAGCTGACTATGAGCGGCCCGATGGCGCTTCAGCGCGGATTCGGACGCTGGTTCGCCTGGAGCGCGTTCGCACCGGCCAGCCGGCGGGCCGACGAGCGTCGCAGGGCAGCGTCACGACTCGCGGGCCCTCACAGGGTGCGGGTCGAACAGCCGCTGCCGACGCATCCTCGCTCCAGGGCATGAGCGAGGGGAGCGCCGTCTGCGAAGCCCGAATGAGGTGAGGAGCGACGTTCGCGCGGGGGATGTCTCGTGAGGCTCCTCCTTCGCTCCCCAAAGCGAGCGCCCCGCTTCGGTCCGCGTCACTCCTCACGTGGACGACGACCAGCAGTGAGCGCTTCCGCGGAAGCGCCTCGCTCTGGACTGCCGCATTCGCGGGCGTCCCCGCGATGGCGCCTCTCTCAGTTCAGCGGCGGCGGCGTCGACACGGCGGCCAGTGGCGCGGGATCGGGCGCTGCGCCGCTGTCGTCGACGATGCCCAGCGTCTCGAGCTCGAGCACCATCACGATGTGCGGCACGGCGACCGCGAGGTAGTTGTGGCGCTCGGGCGCCCGCGTGGAGTCGAGCCAGCGCAGCTCGACGTCCGTGAGCGCCAGGAAGTCGCGCTCGTGGGCGTTCAGGAAGTCGGTCGTCCGCGACCGGTAGCCCTCGCTGGGCAGCTGGACTGTGCCCTCGATCTCGTGGCGCTGGGTCTCGATCCGGACGCGTTCACGGCGGTAGTGCATGCGCTGAGTATCGGCCATCGGCGTCGGCCGCTGTATAGGGTCCGCCGCCGAGATGCTCGACGTCGACGCGATCATGCGCCCGTGGTTGGACCGGCTGCTGGCCGACCACGGCGACCTTGCGCTCTTCGACGCCCACACGCACGTCGGAGCCGACGATCCCGACGGCGTCAAGCAGACGCCCGAGGAGCTGCTGGCCAAGCTCGCCCGCGCCCAGGCCCGCGCGGTCGTGTTCCCGATGCACGAGCCGGCCGGCTACCCGCCGGCCAACGACCGCGTGCTGGAGGCCGCCGCGGCGTCGGACGGCACGCTGGTCGCGTTCTGCCGCGTGGACCCGCGCGCCGGCGCACTGGCCGAGGCGCGCCGTTGCCTCGACGCCGGCGCGCGCGGGATCAAGCTGCACCCGCGGGCGGAGCGGTTCACGCTGTCCGAGCCCGCGGTCCGCGACCTCGTGGCGCTGGCGCACGAGCGCCGCGTGCCGGTGCTGATCCACGCCGGGCGTGGGATCCCGGCGCTCGGGCGCGACACCGTCCGCCTGTCGGGCGAGTTCCCCGGCGCCCGGCTGATCCTCGCCCACGCGGCGATCTCCGACCTCGCCTGGCTGTGGCGGGTGCTGCCCGACCATCCGAACCTGCTGATCGACACGGCGTGGTGGGACGCGGCGGACATGATGGCCCTGTTCACGCTCGTGCCGCCCGGCAACATCCTGTGGGCGAGCGACTCGCCGTACGGCCTGCCGATGACGTCGGCAGTGCTGCACCTGCGGCTCGCGGTCCAGGCCGGGCTCGGCGGCGAGGCGCTGCGCTCGATCGCCGGCGGCCAGATCGAGCGGTTGCTCGACGGCGGGGATCCGATCGACGCCGGCCCGCCTCCCCGCGCGGCCAGGCCGATCGACCCGCTGCTCGAGCGCGTGGTCTCGCACTCCGCCCAGGCGATCGCGCGCATGTTCGGCCGCGGCGACCCGTCGGAGCCCGTCGCGCTGACCAAGCTCGCCTGCGGCGTGGGACAGGACGGCGCGCACGCCGACGTGTTCGCGGCGGTGCTCGGGCTGCTGGAGACGTACGAGGCGAACCTCACGGACGTGCCCGAGGGCCAGCGGCTCGCGCCCGCGGCGCGCCTGCTCGTGGCCGCGATGACGATCGCCCGCACGCCCGACGTGCCGTTGCCCGAGCTCCCGGACGCCCCGCCGCCGACGCGCGAAGAGGCCGACGCCTAATCACTCGCGAGTTGGTGGCGGAGGCGATCGCGCAGCTCGGCGAAGCGGCGCGCCTCGTAGATGATCAGCGCGACGAGGATCGCGCTCATGATGGCCAGCGTGGCGAGCGCTGGGAGCTCGACCGCCGCCGGCACGAGCGCGACGAGCAGCACCGCCACGGCCAGCCGCTGCACGCTGAAGCGGTGCACGTTGCGCCACCGGAACGCCACGTGCGCGAGCAGGTAGATCGCGGTGCCGCCGAGCATCGCGAAGGCAGAGACGACCTTCAGCGGGTCCTCGACGTGCGCGAGCGTCTTCTTGAGCCCGAGCGCGAGCAGGACGATCCCGGCGACCATCGGGAAGTGCAGGTAGGAGAACGAGTCGCGCGCGATCTCGTTGCGCACGCGGCCCTCCGGCGCGTTGCTCAGGCGCCGCTCGGCCACCAGCGCGACGATGTCGAAGTACAGCCACCACAGCGCGCCCGCGACCACCACCCCGAGCGCGGCGGCGACCACCACGCCGGCGTCCACGCCCGCCTCGGCGCCAACCCCGATCGCCACGATCGACTCGCCGAGCGCGATGATCACGATCAGCCCGTGGCGCTCGGCGAAGTGGCCCGGCACGAGCCGCCAACCGCTGGAGTCGATCAGCAGCGGCCCGCCCATGTCGAGCGCGAGCGCCAGCGCCCACACCGCACCCTGCGCGAAGCCGTCGAGCGCCGATGCGAGCAACAGCAGCCCGGTGCCGACGCCGGTGCTGATCGCGAGCCCGACGACCGAGTGGCGCAGGCCGGGGTCGTCGCGGCTGGCGATCATGAACAGGCCGATCTGCGCGAACCGCACCATGAAGTACGCGCACGCGAGCAGCAGCGCCTCGGACCCGAACGCGCCCGGCACGCACAGCGCGACCACGAGGAAGGCGGCCATCGCGGCGAACATCGCCAGCCGGACCGACCCCTCCTCGGGATCGACGACGCTGGTCAGCCACGCGTAGCCGACCCACGACCACCACATCACGCCGAGCACGAGCATGCCCTGGGCAACGCCCTGCCACGTCGGGTCGTGGGACATCAGCGCCGTGCATTGCGTCAGCGCGAGGACGAAAACGAGGTCGAAGAACAGCTCCAGCGGGGTGACGCGGGCCTCCTCGCGCAGCACCGCGGACAGGCGGTGGGAACGAGGCGGGGCGGTCGCGGCCACCTCGGGATCATCGCGTAATGGCATGTTCTGGAGCCCGACGGGGAACTCTCAGGCGCGTGAGGAGGACCCTGCTTGTGGCGGTGCTGGTGGCGCTCGTGGCCCCGGGCGTGGCGACGGCGAAGCCGTCGCGGCTCGACCGGATCCGCAACATCGTCGTCATCTACGAGGAGAACCACAGCTTCGACAACCTGTACGGCGGGTGGCCGAAGGTGGACGGCGTCGGCCACGCGCCGAAGGCGCGGACCACGCAGGTCGACCAGGCCGGCGCGCCCTACGCCTGCCTGCAGCAGAAGGACGTCAACCTCGCCGCGCGCGGCTGCGGCGCCTTCCCGAACCGGCCGTTCAGGATCGACCGCTTCATCCCCGCGACCGCGACGACCTGTCCGGCGCCGGGCCAGTCGGCGCCCGACGGGGTCATGAACGGCAGCGGCCGGCCGGGCGGCTGCACGCGCGACCTCGTGCACCGCTACTACCAGGAGCAGTACCAGCTCAACGAGGGCGCCCAGAACCGCTACGTCACCGGCAGCGACGCGCTGGGCCTGACGATGGGTGTCTACGACACCAAGGCGCTGCCGATCTATCGCTACCTGCACCGCAAGCGCGCGCCGCGCTACGTGATCGCCGACCGCTTCTTCCAGGCCGCGTTCGGCGGCTCGTTCCTCAACCACCAGTGGCTCGTCGCCGCGCGCACGCCGACGTGGCCCGGCGCGCCCGCCGACCAGCACTCGCTGGTCGACGCGAACGGGATGCCGACGAGCTACCCGCTGTACACGGCGACCGGCCCAACGGCCGACAGGCCGCTCACCGTCGCCTGCCCGGGCCCGGCGGGCGTCACGTGCGGCGACTTCGCGGTCAACACGATCCAGCCGCCGTACGAGCCGCACGGCGGGGGCGCCCAGCTGCCGCCGCAGACGCACAAGACGATCGGTGATCGCCTGAGCGCCAAGCGCATCAGCTGGGCGTGGTACTCGGGCGGCTGGTCGAACGCTGACGGCGACGTCGGCGCGCCCGGCTGGACGAACGGCGACGGGCCGGCGTGCAGCGACCCGGACGCGACCGGCGGCGCGACGTTCCCGCACTGCCCGGACAAGCTGTTCCAGTACCACCACCAGCCGCTGAACTACTTCAAGGCCTACGCGCCCGGCACCAAGGCGCGCGCCCGCCACCTGCGCGACGAGCAGGAGCTGATCCGGCTCGCCCGCGCCTCCAAGCGCACGTGCAAGCTGCGCCG
>DATDKF010000050.1:0-5433 GCA_036520135.1 Solirubrobacteraceae bacterium | reverse complement strand
GACGAGATGCGCCAAGTCGTCCGCCAAGCGTTGGACGTGTTCGCTCGCCTGTTGCTCGAAGCGCTCCACTTCGACGATCTCGGCGATCAGCACGTAATCGGCTTGACCGATGGACTGTCCGGGCACGTCCGCCGGCCGCGTAAGCCGCCAATCCGAGACCGTGTCCAGCGACCCGCGGACGATGTCGTGATCCTCCGTCATCAGACGCTCAAAGTCCTCGGCCAGCTCGGGCGAACGCAGCTGAAACCACATGAGAAGGGTCGCCGGAGGACTCATCTACGAAGCGTAGTGGACAATCGCAACATGCGGAACGGAGTGCTACGCCCTCTCACGGCGTGAAAGTCAAGGGCCCGATCTCGACGCCGGTAGAGGCTTCGGCCAGCTCCCGCTTTCATCGCCGACGCACCTATATCCCGCGCACCTGAGACTTGGTCCGGAGAGAGGTCCGTCCACGCGAAAGCGCAATTAGACGAATCGCTTCACGAAGTCGAGTGCCGTCTGTGCCACCTCGCGCCAGCCGCTGTCGATCGTGAGCGAGTGCCCGCGGTTCGGGATCCTCGTAATCTCGGTGACGGACTCGTTGTGCTTCTGGCGCTTGTAGGCGGCGTTGGCGATCGCCCACGGGACGGTGTGGTCCTTCTCGCCCTCGATGATCAGCAGCGGGCCCCGGGCTGGATTCCTGGGATCGACCTTGGCCTCGGTGAAGGGGTTGAGGTTTGCGTTCGCCATCTGCGCCAGGGCCACCCCGGGGCCTGCCACGTGGTAGGTGTCGTATAGCCGCCGCGCCTCCTCGTCGTCTAGCGCGTTGGCCCATCCGTACTTGAACTGGTCGAAAGTGAGAGTGATCGCGCGGCCACGGTTGAGCGGATTCGCCAGCACCGGGCCGGTCACCTTCAGTGTCGAGAGCGGCAGGGGCAGGACGCCTCGGAACGGCCCCGGGTCGATGGCCACCGAGGCGGCCGAGAGCCCCCGGTCGGCGATCATGTAGGTGAGCAGGCCACCCGTCGAATGGCCCATCACGGCGGGCCTCTTGTCGAGCTGGCGCATCACCTTGGCGGTGTGGTCGGCAACCTGCTTCAGGGTCTTCCTTGCGAAGACCTCCGGGTTGGCGCGGGCCTCCTCGACCGCTTCCGGGTCGTCCGGCCAAGAGGGCGTTATACCCGCGTAGCCGTTCTCCTCGAACAGACCGACCCAGTTGTCCCAGCTGCTCGGCAGCAGCCAGAGCCCGTGGATGAAGACGACCGGCGTCTTCCCGCTCGAGTTGGCTTGATCGATCTGGCGCTGCTCGCGCTCGGTGATCTCGGCCATGGTGTGCTCCTTCCCCTGGGCGGCGGGTAGCACCGCCGGACAAGTCGACTCCAGTCGAATCTGACCATAACCGCTCGGATCACGCATACAGGGGGCCGAGCGTCCTGCTCGACGAGATCGGGTTGGCAGCCCCTCACCAACCCGACCTCCGACCGGCGGAGGCCGGTACAACTTCGGCCGGCCCGGCGATTGACACGGCATTCGGCGCTTTCGCGGATGCGTCAAGCGGCAGTGAACGGACCCGACGTGCCACTGCCGCTTGACGCGACAGCGGCAGCGCCGAGAGGCGCCGAGCCACGCGGAGCTTCGCTATCGCATCGAGGGCAGATCCGATAGCGCGCCCAGTGCCGGCCCGCGATCGCGATTCCCGCAGTCCACTACTCGCGTGAGCTCCAAGGGCGCCTAGACTCGCGCGGAGTGCGAGTCCTGCTCACGGGCATGTCGGGGACGGGCAAGTCGACGCTGGTCCAAGAGCTCCGGCGGCGTGGCTTTGCGGCTTACGATGCTGACGACCATGGGTTCAGCGAACCGCGAGGATGCGGCCGGTGGGGGTGGCGCCGCGATGTTGTCGCGGCCCTGCTGGCCGACCACGGCGAGGGCTTGTTGTTCTTCGCCGGTTGCTCCGAAGAGCAGGCCGATCTCCCGTTCGATTTCCGCGTGTTGCTTACGGCTCCCGAGGCACTGCTCGTCAGCCGGTTGTCCGCGCGCACCGACAACCCGTACGGACAGACCAGCTCGGAGCTCGCTCAGGTTCTCGGCGATCGGGCCGAGATCGAGCCGCTGCTGCGTCGGTCGGCAGACCTCGTCCTGACAACCACCGCCCCGCCTGCCCAGTTGGCCGATGCCGTCCTCGCGAGCATCGCCGAGCGGGACGCGCGCGACACGTAGCGTCGCTTGCGCCAGCTACGAGTCCGGCTGTGAGCGGCGCTGCTCGCATCTCACAAAACCGATTAGTGGCCACGACCGGCCGCCCGACCGCGCGATGCCTAGCGTCTTCCCCGACTCAGATCGAACATCCAGCGCACGTACTGCATTGACGCGTGGAACATGCCCACCGCGGGATCGTACGGACGTCCGCGACCGCCCGTTTCGCGCAATGCGCTACTCGCTGGCTGGCGTCGCCGCCTGCTCCTGGCAGGCGATTGCGAAAGCGGAGACCGTGACGGGGAACGCGGCGCGGCTGCTCAGAGCGCCCACGCTGTGCCTTGCAAGGCGCCGGGAGAGGAGGGACCTGGTGGCGCGCATGCTCCTCGTCCGACGCGGGCGTCTTCTCAGCGCCGGCGGCGACGCCCGCACGTCGCGCGAAACCGGTTGTGCGCCGACCGAGGCGGGCGCCGCTGCCGAGCGTGCAACGGAGACACGATCACGGCCGCTCGTGACCACGGTGCGCTGGTCGCGGGGGACTGCGTGTGAATCGCGGCTGCGCGTACGCGAGGTGCGTGCTCCCGCGGGCGAGGATGTGGCGCGCGTTGCCGATGTCGCCGGGGTCGAGCGGCTCGTGGCCCCCGGGGGACGTGGGAGCGCGCGTTGCAGTAGTGCGCGACGAACGCGCGCCATGCGCGGGTCCGACTGCGGTTCGGGTGCGAGCGGTGCAGGACGTGGCCCCCGAAGAAGACCGCGTCTTCGGGGCTCGAGGACAGCAGCCACCTCAAGACCCTTGTATTTCGCAGCGACGGCGCTGAGCCCGTTGCGTGTCTCGTCCGGGTCGTCGGCGCCCTCGACAGCGCGCGCGCTGAGCGGCCACGGCGGACGGGCGCATTCGCAGGTCAGCGCTCGTCTCCCCCGCACTGACGGGACGCCTGGAAACCGGTCGGGTACTCCTCGAAGGCCGCTCGTCCAAGGCGCGGATCGGGATCCCTTCCTTGATCGCCTGCTTGCCGACGTTCTCGTTGCACGCATAGCCGTCGAGTTTGCGCCTGCCGAGGTCCTTGAGCCCGGGCGGGTCGACGTCGTAGGCGACGATCTCGGACGCTCCAGCTTCCGGGTGAGCCGGACCCCGGCCAGCTCGAGCTCACCCTTCAGATATGGCTCGACGCTGCAGCTCGCGCGCACGCCGATGCGCTTGCCGTCGAGGTCCGACGGACGGCGGTAAGAGGAATCCTCGCGCACGTAGAAGCGCTGCGCCTCCGTCCGGTACGGCGCGGTCATCCACAGCCTGGTCATTCCGATCGGCGGTGATCGCGCCGGACCCGAACGCGATGTCCCACCGGTCCGACCATTTGCCCGCGGTGATCTCCGTCCACGACGGGGTGACGAAGCAGGGCTCCACCCCCAGGGCCTTCGCCACGAGCTCGCCGGTGTCGGCGTCGTAGCCGGCCACCTGGGGCGCCGTGAGCTGGTTCGCGGGACATCTGCTGCCGGGCGCGCGCTTGGCGCGCTTGACCGCAAACGACTGAGGCGGGTACCTCAGGTCCGTCGACAGGGTGAGCGTCCCGCGCGCGACCACCTGGGCCAGCGCCGGCGCCGGGTCGCCGGCCTCGGCGCCGGGCGCCGCAGCCGGCTCCTCTCCGGAATCGCCGCCGCCACAAGCGGCCAGCAAGAGGCTGATGAGCGCTGCGACGACGGCGAAGCGACCTACGTGGACGAGCGTCTCAGGGTCCAGGTCCTGATCTTCGATTCCCTCCCGCGCACGTCGAGCTCGCCCACGAAGGAGAGGTCGTCCGGTGGGTTCAGCAGGGCGTCGCGCGTCGACTCCGCCAGGAGGATCGACCGGCCGGTCGTCTTCGTCATCGCCTCGAGGCGCGACGCGGTGTTCACCGTGTCCCCGTGGACGGTGTACTCGAGCCGCCGCGGCGAGCCGACGTTCCCCGACATGAAGTACCCGCTGTTCAGCCCGATGCCCATCGCGAAGCCGTCGCCCAAGCCGTGCTCGCGGAGCCAACGGTTGAAGCGCGGGAGTCGCACTTCGAGCATCTCGCGCGCCGCGGCGAGGGACCGGTCGGCGTGGTCATCGGTCGGGATGGGTGCGCCGAAGACGGCAAGGATGCCGTCGCCGCGGTAGCCCACGAGAGTGCCTCCCCGTCCAAAGATGGCGTCGACCATCTCGCTGAAGTACTCGTTGAGGAGCTCGATGACGCGCTGGGGTGCGGTCGACTCGCTGAACGAGGTGAAGCCCCTGAGATCGGTGAACATCACCGTCCCGAGGTCGCGGGTCCCACTGAGGCGGAGATCGTCGTCGGTCCGCTCCAGGACCTCGTCCACCACGTGCTCCGGCACGAATCGCGCGAAGACGTCGTGCAGGCGCTCGCGCTCGAGCTCGTGGAGGCGCTTCTTCGTGAGGCCAGCGCTGATCCGTGCACGAAGCAGCACCGGATCGAACGGCTTCGGCAGGTAGTCGTCCGCGCCGATCTCGATGCAACGGACGACGCTCTCGGTGTCGTCGACGCCCGAGATCATGATCACCGGAACATCCTGCAACGCGTGGTCGCCCTTCACGTGCTCCAGTACCGAGATGCCGTCGAGCTCAGGCATGACAATGTCGAGCAGGACGATGTCGCACGGGTCGTCGTGGAGCAACTCCAGCGCCTCGGCGCCGTTCTCCGCGCAGCGCACGCGGTGCCCCTCGTGTTCCAGGCTGCGGGTCAGGAGCATACGGTTGACGCGGTCGTCGTCGACCACGAGAACGCGCCCGCCGGCGAGATCAGTGCCCATCGACCCCTACCGCCGTGCGCGCCGTCGACAGCGCCGAGCGCGCCCGCTCCCACTCCTGGTCGGCTCGATCCAGCAGTGCCGCCGCGGCATCGAGCCGGCCCTCGCGGGCGAGCGCTTCAAGCTCCCGGCAGAGCTCCGCGAACGGCCGTGCCCCGAAGGTCGCGCCGCTCGACTTCAGGGTGTGCGCGGTCCGGCGGGCCGCCTTAGCGTCCCCTTGCTCGACGGCGCCGTGAAGCGTCGCCATCTGGGCGGCCGCGTCGTGGAGGAACATCTCCACGAGCTCGCGTACGGCCTCGCGACCCTCATCACCGCCTCCGAGCGACGAGACGAGCTTCCCGAGCGCGGCGTCGTCGAGCGCGTCGTCTGCGCGCGCCGGCCGGCAACGCGCCAGCGCGCGAGACAGCTCCTCGGGGCGGATCGGCTTGGAGAGGTAGTCGTCCATCCCCGCCGCGAGGCACTCGTCGCGGTCGCCCT
>DATDKF010000049.1:0-5604 GCA_036520135.1 Solirubrobacteraceae bacterium | reverse complement strand
GGCACTCAGTCGTGCGACCCGCCTTAACGGCGTAGTCGCGACGCCGATCGCATCCCCGAGAACCGGCACCCGCGGGCTCTTTCTCGTCGCGCCGGCGCCCAATCTCATCGGGGGGGTTCTCCGCGCGGGGTATGTGGCGGTCTTTGTGTCGGCCCGCGGGCTACATGCGGCAGCGACGGGCGTGCCGGCGGTGCAGGTCAGGGCCGTCGGTGGTTCGGCGCAAGCCCGTGATCGCGGCGAAACGTCCATCAAGTCGTTCACGGCGGCAGGCCAGCGATTTACCGTCGTCGTGCCGCGGGAACCGGTCCAGGGTGCTGCGGCGGTCCTGCCCTGGGTCATCCTCGCCGGCGGCCTCCTCGTCGTCGCCCTCGGCGGTGCGCTCGCGCTCAACGCGACGCGACGAGCCAGAGCGCAGGAGGAGCTTGACCGCATCTTCACCATGTCCCAGGATCTGATCGCGGTCGCCGACTTCGACGGACGGTTCACGCGTGTAAACCCGGCCGCCGAGGAGATTCTCGGCTACACGGAGGAAGAGCTCCTCGCGCGCCCGTATATCGACCTCGTCCATCCGGCCGACCGGGGCAGCACGGCGGCGGAGGCGAACGCCATCACTCGGGGCAAGCCGACGGTGTCGTTCGAGAACCGTTACGTCCGCAAGGACGGCTCGGTCAGGGTGCTCGACTGGACCACGACGCCGGACGTCGAGAACCGGCTCATGTACGCCGTCGCTCGCGACGTGACCGAGCGCCGCAATGCCGAGGCAGAGGTAAAGCGCCTCGCAGACGAGCAGGCGGCGCTGCGGCGGGTTGCAACCCTCGTCGCGCGCGACGCGTCCCAGGCTGAGCTCTTCACCGTGATCGCGAAGGAGTGCGCGCAGATGTTCGGCACCGAGGACATCGGGATGGTTCGCTATGAGGGCGACCGCCACCAGGTCGTGATGGCCAGCTCGGGTACGTTCAAGGCCGCCTTTCCGACCGGCTCGCGCCAGCCGCTGGGAGGCGACAATGCCGCCTCGCTCGTGTTCCGGACAGGGCGGCCGGCACGGATCGACGACTACGCGAGGGCGAGCGGCCCGATCGCCGACGCCATCCGCCCGATCGGCCTCCGCTGTGCCGTGGCCACGCCCATCATGGTGGAGGGTCGACTCTGGGGGGCGATGGTCACGGGGACGAGCGGGGAAGAGCCCTTGCCGTTGGAGACGGAATCCCGCCTCGGCCAGTTCACCGAGCTGATGGCGACCGCGATCGCCAACACCGAGGCGCGTGCGGAGGTGGAGCGGCTTGTCACCGAGCAGGCGGCGCTGCGGCGCGTGGCGACGATGGTCGCCCAGGGGCGCCCGGCCGGGGAGATATTCGCGAAGGTCGCCGAGGAGGTCGCACTGCTCCTCGGCCTCGAGGTCGCGACGGTCCGGCACTTCGAACCCGACGGATTGGGCACGATCGTCGGACGCTGGGGCGATCTGGGCGACGCGTACCGGCTCGGCGCCCGCATGAAGCAGGAAGGCGAGAGCGTCACCACGGTCGTGTATCGGACCGGTCGGTCCGCGCGTTTCGACGACTACGAACGAGCGGGCTCAATCCCCGCCGACGCGCGAAAGCTCGGACTTCGGGCGGCCGTCGCGAGCCCGATCGTCGTGGACGGACGCCCGTGGGGGGCGATCGCGGCCGGAACCTCCCGGGCGGAGCCGATGCCCACGGACGCGGAGTCGCGGATCGCGGACTTCACCGAGCTCGTGGCGGCGGCGATCTCGAACGTCCAGGCGCGGTCCGATCTCGCCGCGTCCCGGGCCCGGATCGTCGCCGCCGCCGACGAGGAGCGCCGCCGCCTCGTGCGCGATCTGCACGACGGCGCGCAGCAGCGCCTCGTGCACACCATCGTCACGCTCACGCTCGCTCAGCAAGCGCTCCAAGCGAGCGACGAAGAGGCAGCGTCGCTCGTCGGCGAGGCGCTCGAGCAGGCGAAGCAGGGCAATACGGAGCTGCGGGAGCTGGCCCACGGCATCCTTCCCTCGGCTCTCACCCACGGCGGTCTCCAGGCGGGCATCGATGCGGTCCTGTCACGCCTCAACCTGCCGGTGCAACTAGACGTACCGCCCGAGCGGTTTTCGCCGGAGATCGAGGCGAGTGCGTACTTCATCGTGGCCGAGGCGCTCACCAACGTCGTCAAGCACGCGCACGCTGAGCACGCCGAGGTGAGCGCGTTCGTCGAGGACGGGACGCTGCGCGTCGAGATTCGCGACGACGGGATCGGCGGCGCCGATCCGGACGGTCACGGGCTCTTGGGCGTGGGCGACCGAGTGACCGCGCTCGGCGGCCAGCTCGACATCGACAGCCCGCCCGGCGTCGGCACGCTCCTTGCCGCCACACTGCCGCTCCCAGCAAGCTAGCGCGACAAGTTCCTGCCTGGAAGCGCTCGGGCTCGGCGTCCCGGCGGGCCTGCGATGGCCCTCCGGGACGCTTGCGGTCGCGTGAGATCAGTCCATGATCAGTCCGGGATGTCGGCCCGGCTGACTGAGAACGTGGGCACCGGCTGACCGTCCTCGTCCTGCCGCCACCCGCTGGGGGCCAGGAGCCGAGCCTTGAGCACAACGGTGTCGGCACCGGCCAGCGCGGTCGTAGCCGCGGCGCCGGTCAGCTGCTGCCCTGCGGCGTCGAACACCGTCGTCGCGGGGCTGATCAGCGCGACGCCGTCGCCGCCGACGAGCTGGGCGGCCTCGGTTGCCAACGCCTGGGGCACGTCGCACACTTCCTCGATCGAGATCGGGAGCTCGTTGCCGGTCATCCCGTCCGCCGAGGCGGTGACGGTTGTGGTGATCGCGTAGAACGCATTGCTGAAGATCAGCGGCGGGTCGTCGTCTTGCGCAACCCGCGCGAGCCTGGCGTCCTCCGGCGGGCTGGCGCAGACCTTCGGGCCGCCGGGAACGCCGGGAACGCCGGGAACGCCGGGAGTGCCGGGAGTGCCGGGCGCGCCGGGAGCACCGGGCTTCACGATCGTCACGATCTCGCAGCCCTGCACCTTGACCTCATCGGCCGGGTCGACCCTACAGATGTCCTTGCCCGGTCCCCCGTTGACGACACGGTCCCGACGGCCGTCGACGGTGTTCAGGCGGTCAGCGCCCCGCCCTCCCGACAGCCGATCCCGGCCGGGCCCTCCGGCGAGTCGATCCCTGCCGGACCCTCCCGAGAGTCGATCCTTGCCACCGCGGCCCTTAATCCGGTCGTTGCCGCCGAACGACTTGACCACGTCGGCCTTTGCGGTGCCCACGATCCTGTCGGCTCCCTTGGTGCCGAGCATCCGCTTCGCCTGCGCGGGCCCCGCCGAGGCGAGCATCAACGAGGCAAGGGCCGCGACCACCACGAATGCGATGGTTCGCTTGCTCAGCCGTAAGAACTGCCGGTCTGGGAACTCCATGATTCCTCCGTTTCGTGGCGGACTGCGGTCCGCCGTCGGTCAGCATCGATTCGAGCCGTTGCCGAACAGGACCCGGTGTCGCCGCCCCAGGTGCCGTACTGGTTGACGCTGATCGTGTACGCGCATCGGTCGAGGAGCTCGAACTCCTCAACCGGCCGCATGTCGGTCAACCCGCCTCTCCGGGTTCGTCCTGCGGCCCGCGGCCGGTCACCAGGTCGAGTGGAAGGTGCCCGGGCGCACCGCCGGCGGGATCTCGCGCACAGTGGGAAGGCTGTAGGCGCGGGCGGTGGCGGGGCGGCGGGGTGTGACGGTGGCGGTCACGGCGAAATCCTCGGAGACGCGATGTGGATGTCGGTCCGGGCTCATGGCCGAGATGGTCCCCGCGTCCGCCGGGTGATTCGACCGCACTGGCTACCGTCCTGCGGTCCGGCAACCCCGGCGCCTGGGTATGGCCAACCGGACATCTGTGACCGACGACCCGGCGACGACGGTCGGGCCAGGCACGCATGGGCGGCGCGCCGTCGGGAGAGCAGACTGGGGTTCGCCGTGAACCGCGCCGCGCTCCAAGGAAGATGACCGTGTTCGAGACACCGACCGTGCGCGAAGACGGGCCCGTGCTGCACGTGGACTCGCGGCGCCGCCCGTGACGCGGACAAGCTCGCAATCGCAGACGAGCCGCAGCCAGCGGGCGACGGCCGGGCGCTGCTGCCGTTCGTCCGTTCCGGTCGTCTGATCCTCGCCGTGCGAGACGCATGCAGCCAGGCGAAGCAGCAGTCGCGGCTCGGCCCGCGTCGCTTGCGGGGAGTGTCGTGCAGGCGGAGGTAGCGCAGTTTCCGATCGCGTCTGCGGCAGACCGTATCGCCGTGAGTAGCCCGCGAACGTACCGTCGACGTCGTTCCCAACACTTCAGGAGACTCCTATGCCCGACTCTGACACCGGCGAGCGCCTCACCGACGTGCTCAACTTGCCATCGCGCGATGGACTCGTCGTCAACGCCGTCCGCGTCGACTACGAGCCGGGCGGGTTCTCGCGCGTTCACCGGCACCCGGCCGGCGCATACGTGTACGTGATCGACGGCAGCGTAATCTTCGGGATCGATGATCGCGAACCGGTCGTGCTCAAGGCGGGAGACTCGTTCTACGAGCCGCCGGGCGCGCTCCACGCCGTGTCGCGCAACGCGAGCCAGGCGCTCCCGGCGAGCCTGCTCGCGTTCTTCGTTCTCGACGAGGGTGAGTCCCCAACCGTCTACGACGGCGACTGACGGGGTGAGGGCGCGTGTTCGCGGCGACGAAGTGGCCGGACTGAAGGCGGCGTGATGCGCGTCGTCCGGCTGCGCGCGGCGGGCGGTCCAGAGCAGCTCGCGGTCGAGGAGGCCGACAAGCCACGACCCGGTCCGACGGAGGCGCTCGTCCGCGTGCACGCGGCGGCGATCACCCGCGGCGAGCTGGAATGGCCGGTGGACCGTCTGCCCGCGATCCCGTGCTACGAACTCTCCGGCGTGATCGAGGAAGTCGGCCCGGGCGTCGCCGGCGTCGCGGACGGCGACGAGGTGTTCGCGCTGACCCCGTTCGACCGCGATGGCGTCGCGGCCGACTACACAGCAGTACGCGAAGAACTGCTGGTGCCGAGGCCGCGGGCGCTCGGGTACGCCGAGAGCGCCGCGATCCCGCTGCCCGCGCTCAGCGCCTGGCAGGGGCTGTTCGACTACGGCCGGCTCGGCGCAGACGAGCGCGTGCTGATCCACGGGGCCGCGGGCAACGTCGGCGGCTTCGCGGTACAACTCGCCCGCGCGGCCGGCGCGCACGTGATCGGGACCGCATCGGCGGCGAACCTGGGATCGGTCCGCGAGCTCGGCGCACACGAGGCCATCGACACGGCGACGCGCTTCGAGGACGCGGTGGAACCCGTCGACGTCGTGTTCGACACCGCCGGCGGCGACCGTTTGCGCCGGTCCCTCGCGGTGCTGCGCGCCGGCGGGCGACTGGTCTCGGTGGCGGCGGAGCCGCCCGATGGAGGCGTGTACTTCACCGTCGAGCCGAATCGCGACCAGCTCGGCTCGCTCGCGAGGCTCGTAGATGGCGGCGATCTGCGTCCCCCGCCCGTCGAGGTCTTTCCGCTCACTTCGGCGCCGGAGGCGTTCGCGCGCAGCCTGGAGCCACGTCGGCGAAGCAAGGTGGTGCTGGCGGTCGCCGC
>DATDKF010000048.1:0-12300 GCA_036520135.1 Solirubrobacteraceae bacterium | reverse complement strand
CCGTCGATGATCGTCCAGCGGCCCTCGCCGGAGTCGCTGACGTGGCCCTTCAGGCCCTCGAGGTCGTTGCCCTCCTGCTCGAACGCGCGCTCGGCGAGCTCGCACAGCCACGACCGGACGACCGAGCCGCGGTTCCACAGTCCGGCGACCTCCTTGAGATCGATGTCGAACTTGGACTTGTGCATCAGCTCGAAGCCCTCGGCGTAGGCCTGCATGATCCCGTACTCCACGCCGTTGTGGACCATCTTCACGAAGTGGCCCGCGCCGGCGTCGCCGAACTGGCGCCAGCCGTCCGGCGGGGCGAGCACGTCGAGGATCGGCGCCAGGCGCTGCACCGCCTCGTCGTGGCCGCCGACCATCATGCAGTAGCCGACCTCGAGGCCCCAGACGCCGCCGGAGGTGCCGACGTCGACGTAGTGGATGCCGCGCTCGTGCAGCGCCGCCGCGCGGCGCACGTCGTCGTGCCAGTTGGTGTTGCCGCCGTCGACGACGGTGTCGCCCTCGTCGAACAGGTCGGCGAGCTCGTTGACGGTCTGCTCGGTGGGATCTCCCGCGGGGACCATCACCCACACGGTGCGGGGAGGCTCGAGTTTGGCGACGAGGTCGGCGAGCGAGGACGCGCCGGTGGCGCCGTGGCCCTCGGCGGCGCTCACCGCGTCCGCGCTGCGGTCGAAGGCGACCACCTGATGGTCCGAGTCGCGGTGGATGCGATGAACCATGTTGCCGCCCATCTTCCCGAGCCCGACGAAGCCGAGTTGCATCAGAGGTTCTCCTTCCCGATCCGGACGGCGTCCAGGTCGTGCGAGCGCAGCGTCTGGAGGTCGCCGTCGGCCTGCGCGCGGATCAGCTGGGCGAACGTGTACGGCTCGCCCGGCACGTCGAGGTCGGCCTTCGGGTCGTCGACGATCTCGACGAACGCGCCGGTGGACGGGCCGCCCTTGTGGAACTGCCCGGTCGAGTGCAGGTAGCGCGGGCCGTAGCCGAACGTGGTGGCGACGCCGTGCTCCTCGATCACCTTGGCCCGGAACCGCTGCACGGCCGCGTCGGTCTCCTCGCTGTAGGGCAGGTACCCGAGGATCGCGACGTAGCGCGGCGGCTCGAGGCCGGACAGCAGGTCGTCGAGGTTGCCCGGGTCGAGGTCCGGAGCGCCTTCCTTGAGTACCCGGCTCGTGTTGTCCTTGGCCTCCTGCACGTTCGGCTGGTCGAACGGGTTGAGCTCGAGCACCCAGCCGGCGACGGCCGTCGCGAACTCCGAGTAGAAGAAGATCCGCCCGAGGTCGGCGGGCCCCTCGGCGTTGACCGTGATCGTCGGATGGCCGGCCTTACGCAGCGCCTCGACCTTCGCGGCGTTGCCCTCGTCGCCGGACGCGATGTGCAGGAACACCCGGTCCTGCCCGTAGGCGTCGGCGCTGACGAGCGGCTCGTCGGCGATCGGCAGGATGCCGCGGCCGAGCTTGCCGGTCGACTCGGCGACGAGCTGCTCGGCCCACAGACCGAACGAGGTCAGCGGCCCGTCGACGACGAACGTGAGCTTGTCGCGCCCGTTGCGGGCCAGCTCGCCGAGCGCGATCCCGAGCCACAGCCCGGAGTTGCCCTCGTTGAGGCGGCAGTTGTGCACCGCGACCTCGGCGGCCTCGAGCACGGCGTGGATGTCGACGCCGAGCAGCGCCGCCGGCACGAGGCCGAAGTAGCTCAGCGCGGAGTAGCGCCCGCCGATCTCGCTGTCGTTCTCGAACACGCGCCGGAAGCCGTGCTCGGCGCCCAGCTTCGCGAGCGACGTGCCCGGGTCGGTGACCGCGACGAAGTGCGCGCCGTCGGGCTGCAGCTCATGGAAGAGCTTGAACTGCGACATCGTCTCGATCGTGCCGCCCGACTTGGAGGAGACGATGAATATCGTCTTGTCGACGTCGGTCGCGTCGATCGTCGCCTGCACCTGGTCGGGGTGCGTGGAGTCGAGCACATGCAGGCGCATCGCCGGGTCGGGCCACGAGCGGCGGAACACCTCGGGCGCGAGGCTGGAGCCGCCCATGCCGAGCAGCACCGCGTCGGTGTAGCCCTCGCTGCGCACCTGGTCGGCGAACGCGACGAGGTCGTCGGCGGCCTCGAGCATCTTCTCGGAGATGTCGAGCCAGCCGAGCCGATCGGTCACCTCCGGCGTGCCGGCCGGTGCCCACAGGGTGCCGTCGCGGTGCCAGATGCGGTGGACAACGTCGTCGTCGGCGGCACGCCGCAGCCGTCCGGCGACGGCCGACTCGAGCGCGGCCGGCAGATCGGCCTGGAGCGCGTCGGGGCGGCCGGTCACGATCGCCTCGCGCTTGGACTCGATGCCGTCGAGCAGCTTGGCCATCGGCACCAGGAACGCCTCGATGCCGTCGCGCAGCAGCTTGTCGGTGACGTCGTCCATGTCGATCCCGGCCGCGCGCAGCGCGTCGAGATCGGCGGCGGGGTCGTCGGCCGCGGTCGCGCCGGTGACCTCGCCGTCGCCCGCAGCGGCGGTGAGCGTCGGCAGCGGCATCGTGTTGACCGTGTGCGGCCCGACGAGCCCGTAGACGTACATCGTCTCCGGGTAGGCGGGGTTCTTGACGCCGGTCGACGCCCACAGCGGGCGCTGGACCGGGCAGCCGGCGTCGCGCAGCGCGGAGAAGCGCTCGCCCTCGAAGACCCGCTTGAACGCGCGGTAGGCGGCGCGGGCGTTGGCCAGCCCGGCGCGGCCGGCGAGGTCGGTGCGCCCGGCGGCCTCGAGCCGCTTGTCGACCTCGGTGTCGACGCGCGAAACGAAGAACGAGGCGACGGAGTGGCGGTCGAGCGGCTTGCCTTCGACCTGGCGGCGCTCCATCGCCTTGATGAAGGCCTCCATCACGCGCTCGTAGTACGAGACCGCGAACAGCAGCGTGATGTTGATGTTCATGCCCTCGTAGAGCGCCTGCTCGATCGCCGGGAGGCCCTCCTCGGTCGCCGGGATCTTGATCATCAGGTTCGGTCGGTCGACGAGGTCCCAGTACATGCGGGCCTGCTCGAGCGTGCCCTCGGTGTCGTGCGCCAGCCGCGGCGCGACCTCGAGCGAGACGTAGCCGTCGTAGCCGCCCGAGTCGTCGTAGACCGGGCGCAGCACGTCGGCGGCGAGCTGCACGTCGCGGACCGCCAGGCGGCGGTAGACCTCGCGCGCCGACAGACCCTCGCGCGCGGCCTCGGCGAGCTCCTCGTCGTAGTCGGGCGACCCGAGGATCGCCTTCTCGAAGATCGCGGGGTTGGAGGTGACGCCGCGCAGCGAGTCCTCCTCGACCATGCGCGCGAGCTCGCCGTCCTCGATCATGCCGCGGCGGATCTGGTCGAGCCAGACGCTGGTGCCCGCGGCGGTGAGCGCCGCGAGCCGCTCGTTCACACCGGTGACGCTCATGACCTCGTCCTTTCCAGAACGGCGCGGGCGCGGTCGGCGATCGCCTGCCCGCTGAAGCCGAAGTGCTCGTACAGGACCTTCGCGGGCGCCGACGCCCCGAAGCCCTCCATCGCCACGACGTCGCCGTCGGGCCCGACCCAGCGGTGCCACCCCAGCGGGCTCGCCGCCTCGACGGCGACGCGCGCGCGGCACGCGGGCGGCAGGACGCTGTCGATGTACGCCTGGTCCTGCTCGGCGAAGCGGTCCAGGCACGGCATGCTCACGAGCCGCACGCGGATTCCGTCCTCCTCGAGCAGCTTGACCGCCGCGTTGGCCTGGTGGACCTCCGAGCCGGTGCCCATGAGGATCAGCTCGGGGTCGCCGTCGGCGTCGTGCAGCACGTAGGCGCCGCGCATGATCGCGTCGTCGGGCACGCCCCGCGGATCCCACACCGGCAGGCCCTGGCGCGACAGCGCCAGCACGGTCGGCCGATCGGTCTGGCGCAGCGCGTGCTGCCACGCCAGCGCGGTCTCGTTGAAGCCCGCCGGCCGTACGACGTCGAGGTTCGGCGTCGCCCGGAGTGTGGCGAGCTGCTCGATCGGCTGGTGGGTCGGCCCGTCCTCGCCGAGGCCGATCGAGTCGTGTGTGAAGACGAACGTCGAAGGCAGGTGCATGATCGCCGCGATGCGGATCGCCGCCTTCATGTAGTCGCTGAAGATCAAGAAGCCGGCGCCGAACGCGCGGAACCCGGACAGGTTCAGGCCGTTGACGATCGCGCCCATCCCGTGCTCGCGGATGCCGAAGTGGAGGTTGCGGCCGCCGTACTCGCCGGCCTCGACGCTGCCGCCGTCGTTGATCAGCGTGAGCGTCGACGGCGCGAGGTCGGCGGAACCGCCGATCAGCTCGGGCACCTGCGCGGCGGCCCACTGGATGATCTCGTTGGAGGCCTTGCGGGTGGCGATCATCCCGGCGTCCGGGCCCTTCCTGGGCACGTCGGCGTCCCAGCCGCCCGGGAGCCTGCGCGCGAGGACGCGCTGGAGCTCGTCCCACTGCCCGTTGGCCGACGCGGCCTGCTGCCACTCGTCGTAGAGCTCGCGGCCGCGGTCGACGGCCTGGCGGAAGTGCGCGAGCGCCTCGTCGGGGATGAAGAACGGCTCCTGGCTGGACCAGTCGTAGGCCTCCTTGGTGAGCCGGACCTCCTCCTCGCCGAGCGGCGAGCCGTGCGCGCTCGCGGTGTCGTGCTTGTTCGGCGAGCCGGGCGCGATGTGCGTGCGCAGGATGATCAGGCTCGGGCGTCCGGTCTCCGCGTGGGCGGCGTCGATCGCCGCCTGCATCGAGTCGAGGCCAATGTCCTCGCCGAGGTTCTGCACGTGCCAGCCGTAGGCCTCGTAGCGCTTGCCGACGTCCTCGGAGAACGCGAGCGCGGTGTCGCCCTCGATCGAGATGTGGTTGTCGTCGTAGAAGACGGTCAGGCGGTCGAGCGCCAAGTGGCCGGCCAGCGACGACGCCTCGGACGCGACGCCCTCCTCCATGTCGCCGTCTGAGGCGATCACGTAGGTGTGATGGCCGACGAGCTCGTCACCGAAGCGCGCCGCGAGCATCCGCTCGCCGAGCGCCATGCCGACCGCCGTCGAGATGCCCTGGCCGAGCGGCCCGGTAGTGGTCTCGATTCCGGGCGCGTGGCCGTACTCCGGGTGCCCTGCACACGGCGATCCAAGCTGGCGGAAGTTCTTGATGTCGTGGAGCGATACGCCGTAGCCCGTGAGGTGCAGGGTCGAGTACAGGAGCATCGACGCGTGCCCCGCGGAGAGCACGAACCGATCGCGCGCCGGCCAGTCCGCATGCTCCGGCGAATGGCGCATTACGCGCGTGTAGAGCAGGTACGCCACCGGTGCGAGCGCCATCGGGGTGCCCGGGTGGCCCGAGTTGGCCTTCTGGACCGCGTCTATCGAGAGCGTGCGGATGGTGTTGATGCACAGCTCGTCGAGGGCGGCGCGCTCCGTCGTCACGGACAATGCGGCTCTTCTCCTGATCGGTTTTTCGCCAGCCACGCTACCCGAACCGTACGGGCAAACACGCGCTCGCGAGGGGTAAGGGGTCCGCACCTGGCGCCTAAGGGGTAAGGGGCCTCAGGTCGGCGCGACCTCCCGATGTAAGGGACCCGTCTCAGACGTAGATTGGATGTCGTAAGAACCACTCCACTGCCGAGGAGATCCAGTGCTTCAGTCGCTCTACACCGCCGCCGTCGTCGACCACATCATCACCGCCCGCGTGGACGCCGCTCAGCGCTCCCGCTCGCTCCCGCGCCGCCGCCGCCGCTTCCTGCGCGGCGAGCGCCTCGGTGCTCCCCTCTCCGCGTCGTCCGGCCGGGTCCGCCTAAGCGGCGCCGGCCGGTGACCCACCTCCCCGGCTGGACCGCGGCGGAGCCGGTGGCCATCATGGACGTCGTGCTCCGCCGCGTCTCCAGCGCCACGTTCGTCGGCCGTGCCGACGAGCTGGCCGTCCTCGACGCCGCGCTCGACCGGGCGGCCGGCGGCGCGCCGGCGTTCGCGTTCGTCGGCGGCGAGTCGGGCGTCGGCAAGAGCCGGCTCGTCGGCGAGTTCGAAGCCCGCGCCACCGCCGCGGGCGCACGCGTATTGATCGGCCACTGCCTGGAGCTCGGCGGCACGGTCTTCCCCTACGCGCCGCTGGTCGACGCGCTGCGCCCGGTCGCGCGCGAGCTGGCCGAGTGCGGGTCGGACATCGAGCTGCCCGCCGGCACCCGCGCCGCGCTCGCCGAGCTGCTGCCCGAGTTCGAGGAGGACGCCGCGCCGGTGCCGACCTCCCAGGCGCGTTTGTTCGAAGCGCTGCTCGTGCTCATCGAACGCCTCGGCCGCAACGGCCCGGTCGCGCTCGTGCTCGAGGACCTGCACTGGGCCGACCCGTCCACGCGCGACTTCCTCGTCTTCCTCGTCCGCAGCGCCCGCACCGAGCCGCTGACGCTGGTCGCCACCTACCGGTCCGACGAGCTGCACCGCCGCCATCCGCTGCGGCCGGTGCTCGCTGAGCTCGAGCGCGTCGCGGGCGTCGAGCGGCTCCCGATCGAGCGCTTCAACCGCGACGAGGTCGCCGAGCAGCTCGTCGGCATCGTCGACGGCCCGGTCGAGTCCACGCTCACCGACCGCCTGTACACGCGCGGGCAAGGCAACCCGCTCTACACCGAGGAGCTGCTGGCCGCGACCGCCGACGGCGGCGGCGAGCTGCCCGAGACGCTGCGCGACGCGCTGCTCGGCCGCTTCGAGCGCCTGCCGGCCGCCGCCCAGGAGGTCGCGCGCGTGGCCGCGGTGGTCGAGCGGCCGATGAGCCACGCGCTGCTCGGCGCGCTGAGCTCGCTGAGCGGCGACGAGCTGCTCGAAGGCGCACGCGAGGCGGTCGCCCACCAGATCCTCGTCACGCATCCCGACGGGACCTACGCGTTCCGCCACGCGCTCGTCGGCGAGGCGATCTACGAGGACCTGCTGCCGGGCGAGCGCACCACGCTGCACGCGGCGCTGGCCGAGGCGCTCGAGCGCGACCCGGCACTGCTCGGCGACGTCCCCGTCGCGACCGTGCGCGCCGAGCTGGCGTGCCACTGGCGCGGCGCGCACGACCTGCCGCGTGCCCTCGGCGCGTCGGTGGAGGCGGGCATCGCCGCCCGCCGCGTGTACGCCTACAGCGAGGCGCTGCGCCACCTCGAGCGCGCCCTCGAGCTGTGGGACCGGGTCCCGGACGCCGCCGAGCGGGCCGGCATGTCGCGCGCCGACGTGCTGCGCGCCGCCGCGGCGGTGGCCGGCAACGCGTTCGAGGCGGGCCGCGCCGTCGCGCTCCAGCGGCAGGCGCTAAGCGAGGCCGCCGCGGGCGCCGACCCGGTCGACCGCGCGCGCCTGCACGCGGAGCTGAGCCGCTACCTGCGCCACGCCTCCGAGCACGACGAGAGCGACCACGAGCTACAGGTCGCGCTCGACGTGCTGCCGCCCGAGGCCGAGCTCGAGCGCGCGCAGCTGCGCGACCAGGGCGCGAAGAACCTGATGCTGCGCGGCCATCTGCGCGAGGCCGTGACCGAGGCCTCCGCCGCGGCCCGCGACGCGCGCCGGCTCGGCGCCGCCAAGGTCGAGGTCGGGGCCATGAACACCGAGGGCTACGCGCGCGCAGCGCTCGGCGACGTCGCGGCGGGCGCGCGGCTGCTTCGCGCCGCGGTCGATCTCGCGAGCCGCGACGGCTCCCCGGCCGACCACGTGCGCGCCGTGATCAACCTCTCCGAGGTGCTCGACTGCAGCGGGCGCACAGAGGAGGCGCTGGCCGTCGTGCGCGCGACGCTGCCGATGGTGCGCGAGCACGCCGAGCCGTCGTCCTACGACGCGTTCCTGGAGATCCAGGAGGCCTACGAGCTGCTGCGCCTCGGCCGCACCGCCGCGGCGGCGGCCGCGCTGCCCGAGCGGATCCCCGGCGACGCGATCGGCTCGACCGCGATGTACCTGTCGGCCGTCCGCGCGCTGATCGCCCTGCTCCGCGGCGACGACGACGCCGCCCGCCATGCGCTCGACAAGCTGCGCCGCCAGAGCCTCGGCGCGCGCGACCCGCACTGGATCGAAGCGCTCGAGCTGGCGACCGCCCAGCTGGCCGTCCGCGCCGGCAGGCTCGAGGACGCCCGCGCCGCCGCCGAGCGCGGCCTCGCCGCCGTCGAGGGCACCGACGAGGGCGCCTGCCGGCTGCGGCTGCTGTGGGTCGGGCTGATGGTCGAGGCCGACGGCGCCGAGCGCGCCCGCGCGCTCGGCGAGCCGTTCGACGAGGAGACCGCGACGACGCTGCGGGCGCGGCTCGCCGCCGCCCGCGGCCGCCCCGGGCAGTGGGCCGAGGGCCCGCGCTACGCGACGCTCGCCGGCGCCGAGGTGACGCGGCTCGAGCACGCGCTCGGGCGCTCCGCGCCGGAGCCGGGCAGCTGGCTCGACGCCGCTGCGGGGTTCGACGAGATCGGGCTCCCCTGGCCGGCCGCCTACGCGCGGCTGCGCGCGGCCGAGGCGTACGTCGCCGCCGGTGGGCGGGCCGCCGCCGCCGAGCCGCTGATCGCGGCCCGTGCCGCCGCCGAGTCGATGGAGGCGGCGCCGCTGGTGGACGCTGCCGACGCGCTCGCCCGCCGCGCCCGCATCCGCGTCGCGGTGGACGAGGCGGCCGACGAGCCGGAGGCCGAGGCCGCGCCGTTCGGGCTGACGCCGCGCGAGCACCAGGTGCTCCTGCTCGTGGCCGAGGGCTGCACCAACCGCGAGATCGGCGAGCAGCTCTTCATGAGCGAGAAGACCGCCAGCGTGCACGTCTCGCGGATCCTCGCCAAGCTCGAGGTGAGCGGCCGCGTGGAGGCCGCCGCGATCGCCCACCGGCTCGGCCTCGTGGGTTGAGTCCCCTGTCATCCTCTAAGACATGGCTACGCGCGTTGAGAAGACCGAGCAGCAGTGGCGTCAGGAGCTGACGCCCGAGCAGTACGAGGTGCTCCGCAAGGGCGCCACCGAGCGCGCCTTCACGGGGCAGTACTGGGACAACCACGAGGACGGCACGTACCGCTGCGCAGGCTGCGGCGCCGAGCTGTTCGCATCCGACACCAAGTTCGACTCCGGCACCGGCTGGCCGAGCTTCACCGAGCCGAAGGTGGCCGAGGCGGTCGAGCTGCGGCCCGACCACTCGTGGGGCATGAACCGGACCGAGGTGGTGTGCCGCAACTGCGGCGGGCACCTCGGGCACTTGTTCGACGACGGTCCGCGCGACGCGGGCGGGACGCGGTACTGCATCAACTCCTGCGCGCTCGACCTCAGCAGCCGCTGAGCGCCCGATCTCGACCACCGGCCGCGCGATACTGCGGGCCATGACCACCCGGGTCTCCAGCTCACGTCTGATCGGCCGCACGGCCGAGCTGGCCGAGCTCGAGGCCGCGCTGGCCGACGCCGCCGCCGAGCGGCCGTCGATCGCGATCGTGGCGGGCGAGTCGGGCGTCGGCAAGTCGCGCCTGCTGGCCGAGCTCGAGGACCGCGCGCGCGACAGTGGCGCGCTCGTGCTGACCGGCGACTGCGTCGATCTCGGCGAGAGCGAGCTGGCGTACGTGCCGCTGGTCGCCGCGCTGCGGCCGCTGGCGCGCTCGGGCGACCCGGCGCTGACCGAGCCCGTGCGGGCGGCGGTCGCGCCGCTGATGCCCGGCCTCGGCGCGACGCCCGACCCGAGCGACGCCGTGGGCGAGGGCGGCACGCAGGCGCGGCTGTTCGAGGGCCTGCTGCTGCTGCTCGACGGGCTCGGCGCCGAGCGGCCGGTGCTGCTGGTGATCGAGGACCTGCACTGGGCGGACCGGTCGACGCGCGCGGCACTCGCGTTCCTGGCCCGCAGCCTGATCTCCGAGCGCGTGCTGGTCGTGGCCACCTACCGGCCAGACGAGATGCACCGCCGCCACCCGCTGCGGCCGCTGCTGGCCGAGCTCGAGCGGGTCCCCCACGCGCGCCGCGTCGCACTCGCGCCGCTCACGCGCGACGAGCTCGCGGCCCAGCTCGAGGACATCCTCGGCGCCGCGCCCGAGGCCGAGCTGCTGGAGCGGCTGTGGACGCGCTCGGGCGGCAACCCGCTGTTCTCCGAGGAGCTGCTCGCCGCCGGCGTCGACGGGCTCGGCGCTGCGCCGGACACGCTGCGCGACGCGCTGATGCTGCGCGTCGAGCGGCTGTCGGAGCCGACGCAGGAGATCCTGCGGCTCGTCGCGGTCGGCCAGCGGCTCGACCACCCGCTGCTGGCCGAGACCAGCGGGCTCGACGAGCGCACGCTGCGCGACGTGCTGCGCGAGGCGGTCGACGGCCACATCCTCGTGACTGGCGAGGACGGCACGCACCGCTTCCGGCACGCGCTGCTGCGCGAGGTCGTCGACGACGACCTGCTGCCCGGCGAGCGCGCCGCGCTGCACCTCGCGCTCGCGCGGGCGATCGCGCCGCGCATCACCGAGCGCTCCGGCGCAGCGCTGATCGCCGCGGTCGCGCACCACTTCGCGGCGGCCGGCGACCAGCCCGAGGCGCTCGAGTGGTCCGTGCGCGCGGCGACCGCCGCCGAGCGCGTCTACGCCCACGGCGAGGCGCGCGCGCTGCTCGAGCGCGCGCTCGAGGTCTGGGACCGGGTGCCGGATGCCGCCGAGCGCGCGGGCGCCGACCGCGTGACGCTGCTCACGCGCGCCTCCGCCGCCCACCGGGCGATGGGGCATCCCGGCCGCCAGCTCGCGCTCTCCCAGGCCGCGCTCGCCGAGCTCGGCCCGGACCCCGACCCGTGCCGCGCCGCGGACCTGCTGGAGGACATCTCGCGCGCCGAGCGCAGCCTCAACCGCCCGCGCGACAGCATCGCGACGCTCGAGCACGCGCTCGAGCTGCTCGAGGGCGCCGCCCGCGACACCCGCGAGCCGCGCGCCCGCCTCCTCGCCGGGCTGGGCCGCGGGCGGATGCTCGACGGGCGCTTCAGCGACGGCGTCGGGGTCGCCCGCCAGGCGCTCGCGGCAACGCTCGCCACCGATGACCGCCTGATGGAGGCGCACGCGCGCAACACGCTCGGCTTCTGCCTGGCGATGACCGGCGAGGTCGACGAGGGCGCGAGCGAGCTGCAGGAGGCGATCAGGATCGCCGTCGAGCGCGACAACCTGTCCGACGTCGCGGACGCGTACAACAACTACTCCGACATGCTGCACGACCTCGGGCGCTCAGCCGAGGCGCGCGCGCTGGCCCGCGAGGGCCGCGAGGCGATCGGCGGGCGGCGCCCGGTGTCCGCGATGTGGCTCGACTGCCAGATCGCCGAGTTCGCGTTCGAGGCCGGCGAGTGGGAGGAGGCCGAGCGCCGGCTGCCGAACCCGCTGCGCTGGACCGGCGGGCAGACGAAGGTGAACATCGGCCTGCGCCGCGTGTCGCTGCTCATGGGCCGCGGCGAGCACGAGGAGGCGTGGGCGGCGCTCCAGGAGATCGAGGAGCAGGCGGCCCAGTCGAGCGAACCGCAGTTCATCGGCCCGTTCGCGGTCCTCACGGCCGAGCACCACCGCCGCGGGGGCGATCTCGACGCCGCACGCAAGGCGATCGAGCGCGGCCTGGACCGGATGGAGTTCTGCACCGACGACGCGGCGCGCGTCGCTGCAGTCGCAGCGGCCGGCGTGACCGTCGAGGCCGACGCCGCCGAGCGCGCGCGCGACCTCGGCGAGGCGGACGCCGAGACATCCGCGCTGCGCTTCCTCGACGACCTGCTGTCGCGGGTCGCTGCCGCGGCGAGCCCGACGCGCCCGGTCGAGCGCGCGCTGCTGCTCACCGCGCGCGCGGAGGCCGGCCGCGCCGCCGGCCACCCGGACCCGCGCGCCTACGAGCGCGCCGCGCAGGCGTGGGAGGAGATCACCCGCCCGGAGCCGGAGGCGCAGATGCGCTGGCGCGCGGCCGAGGCGCACATCGCGGCGGCCGACCGCGACGCGGCGGCCGAGGCGATCGGCGCGGCGCACACGATCACGCTGCGGCTCGGCGCCGGCTGGCTGCGCGGCGAGGTCGAGGGCCTGGCGGCCCGCGCGCGCCTGCCGCTCGAGGTCGCGGTCGAGCTCGAGCAGCCGCCGGCCGACGAGGACGAGGACGGCTTCGGCCTCACCTCGCGCGAGCGCCAGGTGCTCGCGCTCGTCGCCGAGGGCGCCACCAACCGCGAGATCGGCGCGACGCTGTTCATGGCCGAGAAGACCGCGAGCGTCCACGTGTCGCGGATCCTCTCGAAGCTCAACGTGCGGTCCCGCACCGAGGCGGCGGCGGTCGCCCACCGGCACCGCCTCAATTAGCAGCCTCAGAGCTGATCGATGACGATGTGCGCGCGCGGCTCCGACGCGCGCCCGTCCCGGACGGAGAGGTCGAGGCCGAGCAGCGCGAAGCCCTTCGGCCCTT
>DATDKF010000047.1:0-7337 GCA_036520135.1 Solirubrobacteraceae bacterium | reverse complement strand
GGCCTCGACCGCCGGCTCCTGCGCTCGATGGATTCGCCTCGCTCGAAGAAGCGAGCATGCCGCCGTCGCGGCCTGACGGTCTGCTCCGTGGCAGAACGCTCCCAGGCGGAGGAGACGGCATGCCACCGCCGGGGTCCGGCGCCACGCTCCGTGCCGCCGGCGGCATGGGGATGGCCGACGACTACCCGCGCCGGATGGCCGCAGCTCACTGGCTGCACGCTCGCCGTGCCGAACGTCGGGTGCACGGCGCGGCGCTCGGTCTGCGCGGCCTCGAAGCCTTGGTGTCTCGGGCCTGCCCAGGGGCGTGCAGGAGAGTAGGGTTACGGCCGCCGTTCCCCGGAAGCGTGAACCTGCTCAGTGCGCACCTGCGATTGGGGGAGGGAAGTTTCGATGAGTGATCACGGGACGTGGGTGGAGCCACCGGCCGTCTGGACGGACGAGGAGGTTTTCGAGCCCGGCGAGTCGAACGCCACCGTTATCCGGCTGTCGCTGACCGCGGCGTTGGGCGGGTTCTTGTTCGGGTACGACAGCTCGGTCATCAACGGCGCCGTAACCGCGATCCAGACCGAATACTCGGCCAGTGCCGCCGCGCTTGGCTTCACTGTGGCGTCGGCGCTGCTCGGGGCGGCGGTCGGAGCGTTCTTCGCTGGGCGGGTCGCGGACCGCTGGGGTCGGCTGACCGCGATGAAGGTGGCCGCCGTGGTGTTCCTGATCAGTGCCGTGGGGAGCGGGTTGGCGACCTCGCTGTGGATGATCGTGGTCTTCCGGGTGATCGGCGGGGTCGGGGTCGGGGTCGCGTCGGTCATCGCGCCGACCTATATCGCGGAGATTGCGCCGGCGAGGATCCGTGGCAAGCTGGGCTCGCTGCAGCAGCTCGCGATCGTCCTCGGAATCTTCCTGGCGTTGCTGGTCGACTTCGCGGTCGCGGGGGCGGCGGGCTCATCCGAGGATGACCTGTGGCTGGGTCTGGAGGCCTGGCGCTGGATGTTTCTGGCGATGGCGGTCCCCGCAGTGGTGTACGGGGGGCTGGCGTTGACGATCCCGGAGTCGCCGCGTTACCTGGTCGCCAAGGGCCGTCTCGACGAGGCGGCCGGCGTGCTGCGCCGCGTGCTGGGCAACATCGACCTCGACGAGAAGGTGGCGCAGATCAAGGAGACGGTGGAGAGCGAGACGCGCCCCGGCATGCGCGACCTCCGCGGCCCGCAGTTCGGGTTGATGGGGATCGTGTGGGTCGGCATCGGGCTGTCGGTGTTTCAGCAGTTCGTCGGTATCAACGTGATCTTCTACTACTCCAGCGTCCTGTGGCAGGCGGCCGGCTTCAGTGAGAGCGACGCGCTGCTCATTACGGTCATCACGAGCGTCGTGAACGTCGTCACCACCCTCGTCGCGATCGCCTCCATCGACCGCTTCGGCCGCAAGCCGCTGCTCGTAATCGGCTCGATCGGCATGGCCGTCACCCTGGGAACGCTGGCGGTGGTGTTCGGCACGGCGACGCTCAACAAGGCAGGCGACCCGGTGCTCCATGGTGTCGCCGCGCCGATCGCGCTGGTCGCCGCCAACCTGTTCGTCTTCGCGTTCGGGATGTCCTGGGGCCCGGTGGTGTGGGTGCTGCTGGGCGAGTCGTTCCCGAACCGGATCCGTGCGGCCGCGCTGTCGCTGGCGGCCGCCGCGCAGTGGGCCGCCAACTGGGTGATCTCCACCAGCTTCCCGCCGCTCAAGGACGCCGGCCTGGGGCTTGCGTACGGCATCTACACCACCTTTGCGGTGTTGTCCTTGCTGTTCGTCCTGAAGTTCGTCCGCGAGACCAAGGGCGTGGAGTTAGAGGAGATGCCCGGGTAGCGGTTCGGTCGGATTCCGCAGAGCGGTGCGTGACCTAAGGAGAGCGAATGGCATTGACGATCGGCGTCGATGTAGGCGGGACCACAGTCGCCGCCGGTGTCGTCGACGACCAGGGCAGCGTGCTCGCAACGGCATCGCACGACACCCCTTCTGATGACCCGAGCAGGACCGAGGACGTCATCGCCGACGTGGTCCGGGAGCTGATGGCCTCGCATGACGTCGAGGCCGTCGGCGTTGGGGCGGCCGGCTTCGTGGACGCTCAGCGGTCGACCGTGCTCTTCGCCCCCAACCTGGCCTGGCGCGATGAGCCGCTGCGCGCGGCGATCGAGGAACGCTGCGGGCTCCCGGTCGTGATCGAGAACGACGCCAACGCCGCCGCCTGGGGGGAGGCGCGATTCGGTGCCGGGCGTGGTGAGGACCATGTGGTGGTCCTCACCGTCGGCACCGGGCTAGGCGGCGGGATCGTGCTAGGTGGGCGGCTGCTGCGCGGCCGGTTCGGCGTCGCCGCCGAGATCGGGCATATCAACATCGTCCCGGACGGGCGGCGCTGCGGGTGCGGGCTCGAGGGGTGCTGGGAGCAGTACGCAAGCGGGCTGGCGCTGGTCCAGGAGGCCCAGGAGCTCGCCAAGGCCTCACCAGCAATGGCGCGTGACATGCTGCGCCTCGCCGGCGACGAGCCGGAGATGATCACCGGTCCCATGGTCACCCAGGCCGCGCAGGAAGGCGACGTCGCGGCGCTCCGCTCCTTCGACGTCGTCGGTACCTGGCTTGGGCGTGGCATGGCGCAACTCGCCGCGGTGCTCGACCCCGGCCTGTTCGTGCTCGGCGGCGGCGTGTCCGCGGCCGGCGAGGTGCTCCGCGGGCCGGCCTGGCAGGCGCTCCTGCAGTATCTCACCGCCCGCGGGCACCGACCACACGCCGAGTTGCGCGTCGCCAAGCTCGGTCCTGAGGCCGGCATCGTGGGCGCCGGCGACCTCGCCCGTGACCGCTGACGGCGTATCTCATGCGCGCGTGCACCGAAGGGCTCGAACCGGGCAGACATCGCGGCTGTGTCGACGTCGTCGGCGCTTGGCGGTCCTTCCCGTGCTAGAAAGCACCCACCTGGAGGAGATGGCATGTTGACCGCCTACGAGCAGGGGTCTACTGTCGTGATCGTGTCCTTGGGGGCACGGGCGCGGCCGACCGCGACCGCGCCGTGGAGGTCGCCGTCCGAAGACGTCGCGCGTGCCGGCGACGAGCTGCCCGGAAGGCTCGCATGAGCGGGGACGGTTCGAACATGCGCGATCTGCCGCACGCGCTCGCCGATGGCGAGAGGCTTGCCGAGCGCTTGGCCGGCAAGCGCCCGGCCGTGTTCCTCGACTACGACGGCACCCTTACGCCGATCGTCGACCGTCCGGAGGACGCGATCATCTCGGAGAGCATGCGGGAGGCGGTGCGCGGACTGGCGAGGCGCTGCACCGTGTGCGTGATCAGTGGCCGTGACCGCCCGGTGGTGCAGGAGCTCATGGGCGTCGACGACCTCGTCGTCGCCGGAAGCCATGGCTTTGACATCTGGAGCCCCGAGGAGGGCACGCTCGAGCATGAGGGGGGTGCCGGGTTCGAGGATCTCCTCCACGACGTGACGAACCGGATTCACGGTGAGGCCGATACGATCGAGGGAGCCTTTATCGAACCGAAGAAGGCGTCGGTTGCGGTGCACTATCGCCTCGTCTCAGAGTCACAGCGACCGTCGATCAAGGCGCTCGTCGATGCGCTGCTGGTCGAGCATCCCGATGAGCTCAAGGTGACGCTGGGCAAGATGGTGTACGAGATTCAGCCCAACCTCGACTGGGACAAGGGCAAGGCCGTGCTCTACCTCCTCGAGGCCCTCGATCTCGACCGTGAGGACATCGTGGCGCTGTACCTGGGTGACGACATCACCGACGAGCACGCCTTCGAGGCTCTCAGCGGAAGGGGCATCGGGATCTTCGTCGGCCAAGCCGACGACCCGGAGGTGGCCGAGCGCAGCACCGCCGCGGACTTCGTCCTCGATTCGACGCAGGAGGTCGAGCGGTTCCTGGACACGCTCGCACGCTGAGCGTCATGGCTTCCTAGGAGGATTCCGGTGAACGACTTCACGCTCGCTTATGACCGCTTTGTTCCCGAGGAGGAAGGGCTACGGGAGGCCCTGACCTCGACGGGCAACGGCTACTTCTGCACGCGCGGCGCAGCAGAGTGGGAGGACGCGCACGACGTGCATTACCCGGGCACCTATGCCCACGGCAGCTACAACCGCGAGACGACGATCATGGGCGGGCGCCCGGTCCTCAACGAGGATCTCGTGAACCTGCCCAACTGGCTCGTGCTCAAGCTCCGTATCGAGGGCGAGGAAGCGATCGGCCTCGACAACGTCGAGCTCCTGTCCTACCGCCATGAGCTGGACATCCGCAACGCCGTCGTCATGCGCGAGCTGCGGTTCCGCGACCGGGCCGATCGCGAGACCACGTTGCACAGCCGCCGCTTTGTCAGCATGGCTCACGTCCACCAGGCGGGCATCGAGTGGACGCTGACGCCCGGGAACTGGTCGGGCAGGGTGGAACTCATCACGGCGCTCGACGGGCGGGTCACGAACCGCGGGGTTGCCCGCTACCGGGAGCTCGAGGGGCGCCACTTGGATCCGGTGTCTCCGCGGACTTTCGGTGCCGAGGTCATAGCCTTGAAGGTGCAGACGCGGCAGTCGAACCTCTATGTCGCCGAGGCGGCTCGCACGCGCGCCTACCGGGGTGAGGACCTGATCGACGTCGAGCGCAGCCTCTACCAGATGGAGGACTACATCCAGCAGGTGCTCGCCTTCGACGTGCGTCAGGGCGAGCCCGTGCGTGTTGAGAAGATGGTCGCCTTCTACACCTCGCACGACCGCGCGATCAATGAGACGCTGGGCAGCGCCGGGAAGTCGGCCGCCCGCTATCCCCCTTTCGCCGAGGCGCTGGAACGCCACGGCCGCGCTTGGGAGGAGCTCTGGGAGGTATGCGATCTACGCCTTCCCGGCAATGAGCGGGTGCAGCTGCTGCTGCGCTTCCACATCTCGCACATCCTGCAGGTCTGCTCGCGCCACACGGCCGATCTGGACGCCGGCGTGCCCGCCCGCGGCCTCAATGGCGAGGCATACCGCGGGCATGTCTTCTGGGACGAGCTCTACGTCTATCCCTTCCTCAGCTTCCGGCTGCCCGAGATCACGCGGGAGCTGCTCATGTACCGCTACCGCCGTCTCGGTGAGGCTCGCGCGGCGGCGCGCGAAGCCGGGTTCCGGGGTGCGATGTTCCCGTGGCAGAGCGGGAGCGACGGCAAGGAGGAAACGCAAACCGTTCATCTCAACCCGGTGTCGGGGCGCTGGGAGCCGGACCTCAGCCACAACCAGCGGCACGTTAACGCGGCGATCTTCTACAACCTCTGGAGCTACTACGACGCCACCCAGGACCTGACGTTCCTGCGGGACTACGGTGCGGAGATGATGCTCGAGATCGCGCGCTTTTGGGCCTCGATCGCCCACTTGAACCCCGAGCGCGAGCGCTACGAGATCCACGGCGTGATGGGCCCCGACGAGTTCCACGAGAAGTACCCGGGCGCGGAGGAGGGCGGCCTGCGCAACAACGCCTACACGAACGTGATGGTCGCGTGGAGCTGTGAGATCGCCGGGAAGGTGCTCGAGCTTCTGCCCGAGAGCCGCCGCGAAGCGCTGCGGGCGCGGCTCGGGCTCACCGACGAGGAGATCGCCACCTGGCAGCGGATGAGCCGCAAGATGTTCGTGCCGTTCCACGGGGACGGCATCATCAGCCAGTTCGAGGACTACGAAGATCTCCAAGAACTCGACTGGGCCGCGTACCGGGACAAGTACGACAACATCCAGCGGCTGGACCGGATCCTGCGCGCCGAAGGCGACGATCCCGATCGCTACCAGCTCGCCAAGCAGGCCGACACGGTGATGCTGTTCTTCCTGTTTCCCGAGCGGGAACTGCAGCGACTGTTCGAGCAGCTCGGCTACGAATACCGGCCCGATACCGCCCGCAAGAACATCGACTACTACGACAGGCGCACGTCACACGGGTCCACGCTGAGCTTCATTACCCACGCCGGCGCGCTGGCCGCGATCGAGCCGGAGAGCTCGTGGGAGCGCTTCATGGTCGCCCTGGAGAGCGACATCGGCGACGTCCAGGGCGGTACCACCAAGGAGGGAATCCACATGGGAGTGATGTCGGGGACCTTGGATCTGGTTCAACGCGGCTACGTCGGCAGCGAGATTCGCGATGGAGTCCTCTACTTCGACCCCAAGCTTGCCGACCGGCTGGAGGGACTGTCGTTCGCGATGCAGTTCCGCCGGACTCCGCTCCGAGTGACGCTCGAGGGCGGCGAGCTCACGGTGGTCGCCGACGCGGAGGGCTTCAGCCGGCCCGTCCGGGTCGGCGTCGGCGACGAGGTCCGCGAGCTGTGCGCCGGGGAGCGGTGGGCGTTCCCGCTGGGCCGCGAAACCAGCGTCGCGCGATAGAAATCCACGGCCGAGAGGAGGGGACGTGCAGAGAGAGTTCCAAGGGGCGATATTCGACGTCGACGGCGTGCTCGTGGACTCGCCGCACGAGGCAGCCTGGCGGGAGGCGCTGCGCGAGCTGATGGAGTCGGAATGGAGCGACATCAGCGGCGACACGACCTGGACCGCCGAAGCCTTCACACCGCAGGTCTACCAGCAGGTGATGTCCGGCAAGCCGCGCATGAGCGGCGCCCGCGCCGCGCTCGAGTACTTCGAGGTGCCCGACGCCGAGACCCGGGCCGAGGCCTACGGCGAGCGCAAGCAGGCGATGGTGATCGAGCTCATCGAGGCCGGAGAGTTCGCCGCTTACCCCGACGCGCTGCGCTTCATCATCGCCGTCAAGGACGCCGGGATCCGAGTGGCCGCCGCCTCCTCGTCTAAGAACGCCGGCCTGTTCTTGCAACAGATACGGCTGGATACCTTCGCCGAGGAGCATGGCATCAGTTCGGAGTCCCTGCGGCCGGGCCTGACCCTGCTCGACTACTTCGACGCGGACGTCTCCGGCCGGGACTTCGCCGAGGGCAAGCCGCACCCCGACATGTTCCTGGCCGCCGCCCAGGAGCTCGGCATCCCACCCGAACACAACTTCGTCATAGAGGACGCCGACGCCGGCGTCCAAGCGGCCAAGGCGGGCAACATGGCGGCGCTCGGCCTGGCACGGGCCGACGACACCGAAGCACTGGCCGCCGCCGGCGCCGACCTCGTGGTGACCACGCTCGACGACGTCGACCTCGCCGCGCTCTCCGACGGCCGCTTGGCGAAGAAGCGCACCTAGCGGGCGAGCCTCCCGACGTCGGCGCCGACATCGTGCACGGCCAAGGCGAGCCGGTCAGGGTCGTGGCGCACCTCGGCGTCCATCGCGTCGGGCAGCAGGCGCGCCTGGTGCACACGGATGCCAAGTCGCTCGATTCGCTCGTGGTCGACCTCGACCGGCGCC
>DATDKF010000046.1:0-12191 GCA_036520135.1 Solirubrobacteraceae bacterium | reverse complement strand
CCAGCTCGTGAAGCGGGCGATCGTCCGGTGGCCGTCGGAGACCGAGGCCCGCAGACTGATCACGCCGCCCTGCATCCGCGGCGGCACGGTCGGCGGGCCGCCGTCGGTGAGGCCGGCGAGGACCGCCGGGTCTCGGGTCGTGACGCAGCCGTCGAGCCCGCACGCGCGGACCTTCGTGATCTCCTTGGCCTGCGCCGCCGGGGCCGCGAGCAACACGGCGGCGACGACGAGTGCGAGGGTGCTGACGCGACGCATACACCCCTATTACAACCCATGCGCCGCGTCGGTTCCATCGCGCTGGCGGTCGCCCGCGACGAGGTAGACGTTGGAGCCGGTGGCGGCCGACAGCAGCAGGTCGATCCGGTGGGAATACCACCCCGTCGCCGATGTCGTTGACCTCGTCCCACAGCCGGTCGCCGGACGCGCAGGTGAACTCGCCGAGCGTCAGCTCAGGTGTCCGCAGCAGAACCCGCGAGACGACGGCGAGACTTTACGCGCGTATCCTGGCGGCCGTGCGCAGGACGGTCCTGATCGCGATTCTTGCCGCGCTCGCGCTCGCCGCGCCGGCGCAGGCGGCGGTGCTCGTCCACGCGCCGCCGAAGCGGCTCGTCTGCGGCGACGCGATCACGGTCGGCATCTGGGCGCAGTCGTGGACGACCGGGAGCCGCTGGGTGCGCATGAAGGCGATCGATCGCGCCACGGGCACCGTCTGGTGGCACCGCAAGGCGCGCGCGTCGAAGCGCCACTGGCGCTACTGGACGCTCCCGTCGGGCATGGACGGCCAGTGCGGGAGGACGACGATCGTCTACCGCGGCCACGGCTTCACGTCGACCTTCCACGTCCGCTTCAAGAGCGAAGGCGTCTGACGCTCAGCCGACGACCTTGGCGACCACCCATGGTGCTTGCCGGGGCGACGGGTTCGCTCGAACCCGTGGCTCTCGAAGGCCGTCGGCGTCCTCGGGATAGCTCTCCACCGTTCCGCCCCCGAGCCGCGCGAAGTCGGGCCAGGTCGTTTCGTCGAGCGGCCTCACGCGCACCCGCATGTTCTACCCGGCGCGGCTAGGCGGCGCGGGCGAGCGGGCGGCGCTCGCCCCAGAAGCCGGCGTCGAGCTCGCCGAGCGGCGTGGCGGGCGGGCCGTCGGCGTGGTACTCGTGGCCGAGCGCGGCCCAGTCGGCTTCGGCGCGCAGCTCGCCGAGCGTGGAGAAGACCAGGCCCTCCATGCGGCGGATCAGCAGCGCCTGGGGCGGGAGCGACATGCGGCGCAGATCGTCGAAGTACTCCGACCGCGGGGAGGAGCCGCGCTCGATCAGGTCGGTCACGTACTCCGGCGTGATCCGGCGCGCGCCGGGCTCGAAGTACCACTCGCCGCCGAGCCGCAGCTGGGCGAGCAGCCGCTCGGGCTCGAACGAGCCGGGGTCCGGGAGATAGCCGAGCGCGGCCATGCCGGCGTGGACGGCAGCGGCGTCGCCGGCGGTGACGGCCTGGGCGATCGCCTGCTCGCGCTCGAGGTACGCGGGGTCGACTCGCCGCATGAGGCCGAAGTCGAGGAAGCCGACGCGGCCGTCGTCGAGCAGTAGGTAGTTGCCGGGGTGGGGGTCGCCGGACGCGCGGCCGAGGTGGGTGAGCGTGCCGAAGAAGAAGCGGAAGACGATCTCGGCGAAGCGGTCGCGCTTGGCGTCGTCGAGCCGCTTGACCTCCTCGAAGCGGCGGCCGCTCAGCAGCTCGGTGACGAGCAGGCGCCGGGAGGAGAGCGAGGTGAACACTGCCGGCACGTGGGCGAACGGATGGTCGCGCCACGCGCGCGCCATGTTGCGGTGGTTCTGGGCCTCGATCTCGTAGTCGAGCTCCTCGCCCACGCGCTCGCGGAGCTCGGCGGCCAGCGCCTTGACGTCGAGCCCGGGCGCCAGCCGCTTGACGAGCGGCAGCACGAGCCCGAGGTTGCGCAGGTCGTTCTCGACCGCCTCGGCCATGCCCGGGTACTGGACCTTGACGGCGACCTCGTCGCCGTCGAGCGTCACCGCGCGATGGACCTGGCCGATCGAGGCGGCTGCGAACGCGTCGCGGTCGAACTCGGCGAAGTGGCGCGAGACCGGCCCGCCGAGCTCGGTCTTGACGAGCTTCTCGATCGCCGCGAACGGCAGCGGCGGCACGTCGTCGCGCAGCGCCGCCAGCGTCTGCTTGAACTGCTCGCGCTCGCTCGCGGGGATCGCACTGAAGTCGGCCGTGGAGAGCACCTGCCCGATCTTCATCGCGGCGCCGCGCATGTGCCCGAGCTGGGTGACCAGCTCGCGGGCCAGCGCGGCCGCGCGCTCGCCGGTGGCGGCCTCGGCGCGCTCGGGCGAGCGCACGCGGTTCGCGGCCTGCGTGCCGGCCCAGCGCAGGCTCTGGCCGGCGACCAGGCCGCCGAAGCGACCGGTGCGGGCGAGGCGTGAGGTGGGGGGAGATGCGGCCACGAGAAAACGGTACGTCGGCCGCGACCGCGCAACCATACGGGCAACCCCCTGCGCGCCCCCCGTGCTGGCCCTCACGCGGTGGACGTCAACGTCAACTGCGGCTGGGTAGGGGAGCGGGGACGCCGGCCGCGCCGGTGGTCCCTGGCGAGTTGACGGCGATATGCGCCGCAAAGTCGCCAGACGGCACCGCTTGGCGACTTTGCCTGCGTACATGAGGTCAACTCGCCAGAGGCCGACCGCGCGGCTGGCGCCCCGGTCCCCTACCCAGGAGAAGTTCGTGCCGCCGCTACGCGCGCAGCCCGATCGGGCAGCTCACGCCGGTGCCACGCAGGCCGCAGTACCCATCTGGGTTCTTGGCTCGAGATCTCCGATTGCCGCCGCGAGGCAACGGGGGTATGGTCGGTCGCAGCAGCGGCCAACAACTGAGGAGGACCCCCATGCATCGCCGGAAGCACGAGGATCCGCCCCCGGCGGCCGAGCCGAGCAAGCTCAGCGGCACACGGCCGATGGCCCACGACGAGGACGAGCGGCCGAGCCGTGAGGATCGCGACTACGGAAGCACGATCTTCACGCGGCCGGCCGTACCGCTGCCGCGATTCCTGAAGGGCCGAAAGAAGACCCGCGACTGACTAGGCGCGCAGCCCGATCGGGCAGCTCACGCCGGTGCCGCCCAGGCCGCAGTACCCGTTCGGGTTCTTGGCCAGGTACTGCTGGTGGTAGTCCTCGGCGTAGTAGAACGGCCCGGCCTTCTCGATCTCGGTCGAGATCTCGCCGTAGCCGGCGGCGGAGAGCTCCTTCTGGAACGTCTCGCGCGAGGCGAGCGCGGCGTCGCGCTGGGCCTCGGTCTGCCAGTAGATCCCGGAGCGGTACTGGGTGCCGATGTCGTTGCCCTGGCGCATGCCCTGCGTCGGGTCGTGGTTCTCCCAGAACAGCCGCAGCATCGCGTCATACGACGTCACCGACGGGTCGAAGACCGCGAGCACGACCTCGGCGTGGCCGGTGCCGGCCGAGCAGACCTCCTCGTACGTCGGGTTCGGCGTGAAGCCCCCGGCGTAGCCGACCGCGGTCGTGTAGACGCCCTCGGCCTGCCAGAACACGCGCTCGGCGCCCCAGAAGCAGCCCATGCCGACGACGATCTGCTCGAACCCGTCCGGGAACGGGGGCACGAGCGGCGTGCCGAGCACCTCGTGGCGGCTCGGGACGCGGATCGGCGTGTCGCGACCGGGGAGCGCCCGCTCGGGATCGATCATCTGTGTCTTGCGGGAGGAGAAGAGCATGGTGCCTACCACTGTACGGTGACGGCCTCATGCGTTACACCCGCGAGGTCTCCAATGCGCTGGACGAGGGGCGCCCGGTGGTGGCGCTCGAGAGCACGCTGATCGCGCACGGGCTGCCGCGGCCGGAGAACGTCGACATCGCGCGCGAGATCGAGGCCGCGGTGCGCGAGGAGGGAGCGATCCCCGCCACGATCGCCGTCGTCGAAGGCATGGTGCGGATCGGCCTCGATCCCGAGGCCCTCGAGGAGCTCGCCGCCAACGACGTCGCCAAGTGCAGCGCGCGCGACCTGCCGGTGGTCATGGCCCGGCGCGCGAGCGGCGCGACGACCGTCGCCGCCACGGCCACGCTCGCGGTCAGGGCCGGCATCGGCGTGTTCGCCACCGGCGGCCTCGGCGGCGTGCACCGCGAGGCGCGCGAGAGCTGGGACGAGTCGGCCGACCTCACCACGCTCGGGCAGACCCCGATCACGGTCGTGTGCGCGGGCGTGAAGTCGATCCTCGACGTGGAGGCGACGCTCGAACGCCTCGAGACGCTCAACGTGACGCTGCTCGGCTACCAGACCGACCGCTTCCCGGGCTTCTACCTGACCGACTCCGGCTTCCCGGTGCCGTGGCGCGTCGACACGCCCGAGCAGGTGGCGGACGTTGCGCACGCGCGCGCCGAGCTGGGGCTGGGCGCGATCGTCGTGGCCAACCCGATCGACGAGCCGCTCGACGCCGAGCTGCACGACCGCGTGCTGCACGAGGGCCTCGAGGCGGCCGCGCGGGAGGGCATCCGAGGCAAGGACGTCACGCCGTTCCTGCTCGACCGCTTCCATCGCGAGACCGCCGGCGCGAGCCTGGAGGCGAACGTCCGGCTGGTGCTGCGCAACGCGATGCTCGCCGCGCAGATCGCCCGCGCCACCGCATGACGCTCGTCGTCCTCGGCGACCTGATGGTCGACGTGGTCGCGTGCACCTCAGGCGCTCTCGCACGCGGGAGCGACACCCCGGCGGCGATCTCCGTCCGGGGCGGCGGCTCGGCGGCCAACGTCGCCGCCTGGGCGGCGTGGCTCGGGACGCCGGTGGCGCTCGTGTGCCGCGTCGGCGACGACGAGCGCGGCCGCGCGGCGGTCGCCGAGCTGCCCGGCGTCGACGTGCACGCGGTCGTGGACTCCGAAAAGCCAACCGGCACGTGCGTCGTGCTCGTCGAGCCGGGCGGCGAGCGCACGATGCTGCCCGACCCAGGCGCCAACGACGGTCCGCTGCCCGAGATCCCGCTCGGCGACCACCTGCACGTGGTCGGCTACGCGCTGCTGCGCGCCGGCCCGCGGGCCAGCGCGCTGGCGGCGATCGAGCGGGCCCAGGCCGCGGGCATGACCGTCTCGGTCGATCCGTCGTCTTGGGCGCTGCTGCGGGCGGACGCGATCCCGCCCGTCGACGTGCTGCTCCCCAATGTCGAGGAGGCGGCGCTTCTGCGCGACCATCCCTCGCGGGCGATCGTCACCAAGCTCGGAGCCGACGGCGCGTGCTGGGACGACGTGCGCGTGCCCGCCGAGCCGGTCGGGGTCGTCGACACCACCGGGGCCGGCGACGCGTTCGCCGCCGGCTTCCTGACCGCCCGCCTCGGTGGCGCCGAGCCGCGTGAGGCGCTGGCCGCGGGCTGCCGCGTGGCGGCCCGCGCGGTGGCGCAGGTGGGCGCACGGCCGGAGTACGATTGACTGGTCAGTCAACTGAACGGAGACCCCGGAATGCCTGAAGCCGTCATCGTCGACGCCATCCGCACGCCGATCGGGCGCGCGGCGAAGGGATCGCTGAAGGACGTCCGCGCGGACGACCTCGCGGCGGTGCCGCTGAAGGCCCTGGTCGAGCGCAACCCCGGCGTCGACTTCTCCGCGACGAACGACCTGATGATGGGCTGCGGCTTCCAGCTGGGCGAGGCGGGCTACAACGTCGGTCGCAACGCCGCGCTGCTGGCCGGGCTCGATCATCACGTTCCGGCCACCACGGTCAACCGCTTCTGCGCCTCCTCGCTGCAGACGATCCGCATGGCCTTCCACGCGATCAAGGCCGGCGAGGGTGACCAGTACGTCGCCGCCGGCGTCGAGGCCGTGTCGCGCTTCCCCGCGCAGGCGCCGTTCGACCCGCACCCGCAGCTCGACGGCTCCGAGGGCGCGCCGTACAACGTCTATATCCCGATGGGCCTGACGGCCGAGAACGTCGCGCAGCGCTGCAATGTCAGCCGCGAGGCGCAGGACGAGTGGGCGATGACCTCGCAGAACCGCGCGGTCGCGGCCCGCGACTCCGGCCACTTCGACGCCGAGATCGTGCCCGTCGGCGACGTCGCGCGCGACGACGGCCCGCGCCCCGGCACGACGATGGAGAAGCTCGCCGAGCTCAAGCCCGCGTTCAACCCGGAGAGCGGCACGGTCACCGCCGGCAACTCGTGCCCGCTCAACGACGGCGCCGCCGCCGTGCTCGTGATGTCCGACGAGAAGGCCGAGGCACTGGGCCTGCAGGCCAAGGCGCGCATCCTCGCCTCCTCGGTCTCGGCGATCCGGCCCGAGATCATGGGCCTCGGCCCGATCCCCGCCGTCAAGGCGGTGCTCGAGCAGGCCGGCATGACGATCGACGACATCGACATCGTCGAGCTCAACGAGGCGTTCGCCGCCCAGGTCGTCCCCTGCCGCGACGAGCTGGGGATCGACCCGGAGAAGCTCAACCCGTTCGGCGGCGCGATCGCGCTCGGCCACCCGTTCGGCATGACCGGCGCGCGCATCATGACCACGCTGCTCAACGGCCTGAGGGCGACCGACGGGACGTATGGGCTGGAGACCATGTGCGTCGCCGGCGGCATGGGCCAGGCGATGATCGTGGAACGCCTCAGCTAGGCGGCTTCTGGGCCGAAGCGAGCGTCACGGAGACCGGCAGCTCCAGCCGAGCGCCGACCTCGAACTGCTGGACGATTCGATCGAAGGCAGCGCGAATCTGCCGCTGGATCTCCTCCGTCTGACCGAAGATGAGCGCGGGAGTCCGGACGGCCCCGCCGAGCAGCCCCCGCCAGAGCTCTTCGGACGAGGACACCGGATGCACGAACGAGATCGTCCTCACCTGGACGCCCTCGAATCCCTGGTCACGCAGGAGGCGGACGAACTCCTGCTCCTCCGAGAACCGGAAGAAAGGCGGCCCGACAGGGAGATCCTCAGGCGGACTGGCTCCTGCCTCTGCCACCGCCTCGAGGAACACGCCGATGAACCGTGCTCGGTCGGGAAAGTCCCAGACGGTGAGCGCAACCCGGCCGCCGGGGACGAGGACGCGAGCGAGCTCCGCGGCCGCCTGCTCGGGGCGGCCCAGATGCAGCACGACGAAGTTGCCCAGCGCGGCATCGAACGACTCGTCAGGCACCGGGAGTGCCTCGGCGCTGCCGTGGCGGAACTCGAGTTGCGGATGGAGTCGCCGCGCGAGCGAGATCATCGCCTCGGCGATGTCCACCCCGACGACCGAGGCGCCGCGCTGTGCGGCCCTGGCTGCCACGTAGCCGGGACCCGAGGCGACGTCCAGCACCCGTGCGCCGCGATGCACGTCGGCCGCGTCGAGCAGCGGCTCGACGAGCTGGGTCGTGATCGGACCGAAGAACTCGTCATAGCCGGCGGCGTGTGTCTCCCAGCCCGCCGCCTCGAAAGCATTGAAGGCATCCGCGTCGACCACTGGCACCTCCAATGTTCCCAGAGCCGCAACGCTGCTCGGAGCGGCGCAACGTCGGGGCTGCCATCCTCCTGCGCGATGCGAATCCTCTTCGTGTGCATGGGGAACATCTGCCGCTCGCCCACGGCCGAGGGCGTGATGCGGCGGCTGATCGGCGACGCCGGGCTCGAGGGCATCGAGGTCGAGAGCGCGGGGACCGGCGGCTGGCACGCCGGCGAGCCGCCGGACGAGCGGGCGACGGCCGCCGCCGCCCGCCGCGGCGTGACGCTCGAGGGCGCGGCCCGTCAGGTGAAGCCTGCGGATTTCCGGCGCTTCGACCTGCTGATCGCGCTCGACCGGGCCAACCTGCGCGAGCTGCTCGCGCTGGCGCCCGACGAGGACGCGGCGGAGAAGGTGCGGTTGCTGCGCGAGTTCGACCCCGCGTCGGCGAGCAGCGGCGACCTCGACGTCCCGGATCCGTACTACGGCGGCGACCGCGGCTTCGAGACCGTGCTCGACATGGTCGAGGCGGCCTGCCGCGGCCTGATCGACGAGCTGCGCGCCGCCGACCGCGTGTGAGCTTCGAGGCCGCCGTCGCCCGCGCGACCGGCAGCGGCGTGCGGTCGCTGCGGCGCGCCGGCGGCGGGGACATCAACGAGGCCTACCTCGCCGAGCTCGAGGACGGCCGGCGCGCGTTCGTCAAGACGCGGCCCGGCGCTCCGGCCGGCGAGTACGCCGCCGAGGCGGAGGCGCTGCGCTGGCTCGGCGAGCCGAGGGCTCTCGGCGTCCCGGCGGTGCTGGGCGCCTCCGACGAGCTGCTCGCGCTCGAGTGGCTCGAGGAGGGCCGGGCGGGCGACGCCGCCGAGCTCGGCCGCGGTCTCGCGGGCGTCCATGCGGCCGGGGCCGAGCGGTTCGGCGGCGCCGGCCCGCTGCGCATCGGGCGGATCGAGCTCCCCAACGGGCCGCTCGACGACTGGCCGCGCTTCTACGCCGAGCGCCGCCTGGCGCCGCTCGTCGGGCCGGCGCGCGACGGCGGCGCGCTGTCGGCCGCCGGCGCTGCGGCCGTCGAGCGCGTGTGCGAGCGGATCGCCGACCTCGCGGGCCCGCCCGAGCCGCCCGCGCGCCTGCACGGCGACCTGTGGAGCGGCAATGTCCTGTGGAGCGACGGCCGGCCGTACCTGATCGACCCGATCGCCTACGGCGGCCACCGCGAGGTTGACCTCGCGATGCTGCGGCTGTTCGGCGCGCCCGGCCCGCGCTTCCTCGCCGCGTACGAGGAGGTGGCGCCGCTCGCGGACGGGCACGAGGACCGCGTGGCGCTGTACCAGCTGTTCCCGCTGCTCGTGCACACGGTGCTGTTCGGCGGCGGCTACGGCGCGTCGGCCGAGCGCGCGGCCCGCGGGTACGCTGGCTAGATGGAGCTGGAGATCTCCGGGCGGGTGGCGGTAGTGACCGGTGCGACGAGCGGGATCGGCGCGGCGACGGCCGATCGTCTCGAGGCCGAGGGCGCGCACGTGCTGCGCGTGTCGCGCGGCAACGGGATCGACGTGACGGCGCCGGATGCCGCCGAGCGGATCGCCGACCGCGCGCCGGGGCCCGTGGACATCCTCGTCAACAACGCGGGCACGAGCTTCGCCAAGGCGCTCGACGACCTGACCGACGACGACTGGAACGGGCTCTGGGAACTGCACGTCATGGCGTCGATGCGGCTGATGCGCGCGTTCGCCCCCGGCATGGCCGAGCGCGGCTGGGGCCGGATCGTCAACGTCACGTCCTCGGCCGGCAAGCGGCCGTCGCTCACCAACGCGGCCTACTCGGTCACCAAGGCGGCGCAGAGCTCGCTCAGCCGCGTGTTCGCCGACACCTACGCCGAGCGCGGCGTCCTCGTGAACTCGGTGGCACCAGGCCCGACGAGCTCGCCGCTGTGGGTGCAGGACGGCGGCCTCGGCGACCAGACCGCCGCGGCCAAGGGCCTCCCGTCGCGGCAGGCAGCGATCGACGACCAGGCGTCACGCGTCCCGCTCGGCCGCTTCGGCGACCCCGACGAGATCGCCGCCGTCGTCGTCTTCCTGTGCTCGGAGCGTGCGTCGGACGTGACCGGCGCCGCCTGGTCGGTGGACGGCGGCACGTTCGCGTCGATCCTTTGACGCCTTCGCGACTGTCAGCGCCACCACAGCCGCGACGACGAACCCCGCGCGGTAGCCGAGCCCGACGATCACCGCGACGCCGACCGCGCTGCCGATCTGCGCGGAGGCGTTGAGCACGCCCGACGCGATCCCCTGCTCGCCGTCGGGCAGCGCCGCGGTCCCCGACGCCGTCGACGCGACCGACGCGCAGCCGAGCCCGGCGCCCATCAGAACAAACGCCACGGGCAGCGCCGCCGGCCGCAGCGTCGCCAGCGCCAGCGTGCCGGCGCCGACACCGGCGAGCCCGCCCGCCATCGCGCCGGGCCGCCCGAGCAGCGAGCCGCCGATCACCGCGAGGTTGAACGGGGCGCACCACAGCCCCGCCTCGAGCGCCGACCGGCCGAGCACCTCCTGCTGGTAGAGGATCGCCAGGAACATCGCCGGCGTGGTCGTGGCCGTGAGCGCGAGGGCGACGCCGTTGGCACGGGCGAAGCCGGGCCGGCGCAGCGTCCAGCCGGGGAGGATCGGATCGCTCGCCCGCCGCTCGATCCATGCGAAGGCGGCGAACGCAGCGCCCGCGGCGGGGAGCGCGGCGGGCTGCTCGCTGAGGCCGAGCACGAGCAGGGCGAGACCGGCGGTGACGGCCGTGCTGCCGGCGACGTCGAGCCGCCGGGCGGCGCCGCGGCGCTCCGCCAGCACGCGCGGCGCCAGCAGTGCGCCGGCCGCGCACAGCGGCACGTTGACCGCGAACACGGCAGGCCAGCCGAACGCCTCGACGAGCACGCCGCCGAGCACCCAGCCCGACGCGCCGCCGGCCGCCGCGGCGGCGGTGAGCCAGGCGACGCCGCGGCGGCGGTCGGGCAGCGTCGCGACGAGCGCGAGCGCGGCCGGCGCCTCCATCGCCGCGCCGGCGCCTTGCACCGCCCGCCCGGCGATCAGCGCGGCGCCCGAGGGGGCGAGTGCGCACGCGAGCGAGGCGCCCCCGAACGTGACCAGCCCCGCCTGCAGCAGCCGCCGGTGGCCGACGAGATCACCCGCCCGCCCGGTGGCCACCAGCAGCCCGCCGAACGTGAGCGCGTATGCGGTCACGACCCACTGCAGCCCGTCGTGCGAGAGCGCGAGCGAGTGCCGGATCGCCGGCAGGGCGACCGCGACGATCGTGGCGTCGAGAACGACGAGGAACTGGCCGCCGCACAACAGCGTTACCGGCAAAAGCATCATTGCTGGCCTACACGTCCGGTAGACCGCCTAAACTTGTTTCGGTGGTAACCGATCGTGCGGCCGAGCTCGAGTTGGTGGGCGGCGACATCGCCCTTGACCTCGCGAACACGGTCAACGGCCTGCGCGACGGCCCGCTCGACGAGGAGTTCCTTCGCACGCCGCAGGACCTCGCCGAGTGGGCGGCCCACGCGGGCGTGACGTCCGCACCGCCGGCCGTCGGCGCCCGCGAGCTCACGGCCGCGCGCGAGCTGCGCGGCGCCGCCTACTCGGTCTTCCGCGCGATCGCGGAAGAGCGCGAGCCCGGCCCGGAGCCGCTCGCCGCCCTGGCCGGCTTCTACGCCGCCGCGGTCGCCCGCGCGCGGCTCGTCCCCGCCGGCGAGCGCTACGAGCTGGCGTGGGACGGCGAGGTGCTCGGCCCGCTGGCCGCCGCCGCGGTCGACCTGCTGCGCCACGGCCCGCTCGACCGCCTCAAGCTGTGCGACGCCTGCCCGTGGCTGTTCCTCGACCTCAGCCGCAACCACAGCCGCCGCTGGTGCTCGATGAGCGAGTGCGGCAGCCGCCTGAAGATGCGCCGCTATCGCGCCCGCAAGGGCGCTACGGCAGGTCGACGATCAGGTAGCTGAACGTCGGCGACACCGTCGCCTCGGCGCTCGTCTGGTTGCACGCGGCCAGCGTGAAGCGGCCGGGCGTCGGCGTCGGCGGCTCGGTCTTGACCATGAAAGTGAGCGTTTTCTCCGGCCACGTCGCGTCGGGCGTGACGATCACGAGGTCGTTCGCGATGTCGATCCGCGCGCGCTCGGCCGGAAGGTTCGCGGGCACGCCGGACCAGCACTTGTCCGCGGGAACGATGATCGGATCGGCGAGCCGAAAGCGCCCGGAGAAGCGGCCGATATCACGCGCGTCGAGACCGCCGTCGGCGACCTGGGCGCCGGTCACCGAGCCCGCCGCGAGATCGATCGCGGTCACCGAGCGGTCCGCGATCGCGGCGCTCCCGACCGCGCCCCGGGAGAGCTTGCGCGACGTGACCGCGCCGTTGACGATCTTGACCTCGCTGACGGAGTTGGCGCGCGGAGTGCGCAGCCGGCGGACGGTCTTCTTGCCGAGGTCGCGCGTCTTGAGCGAGTGGTCCTTGACCTCGGCGCTGCCGACGGCGCCCTTGCGCAGCTTGCCGTCGATGAACCGGGTCGCCTGAGCGGGGCCGCCGAGCGCGACGAACAGGGCGAGCAGCGCGATCGCGGTCGCGAGCGAGGGGCGGCGCTTCACGCGCCCCACAGTAGAAAGTCAGCCGCCTGACAGCAGCCGAATCAACGGACGTATGAGGGCATGCCCTCGTCGCGCGCCGTGAGCTCGGCGTAGCGGCCGCCGGCGGCCACCAGCTCCTCGTGCGTCCCGCGCTCGGCCACGACGCCGCCGTCGAGCACGGCGATCTGGTCAGCGTCGCGCACCGTTGA
>DATDKF010000045.1:0-2352 GCA_036520135.1 Solirubrobacteraceae bacterium | reverse complement strand
GCTGATCGCGCTGCTGCCGTGCCTCGCGGCCCTGCTCGCGGCGGTCTGGCAGCTCGCGCTGTTCGGCTACGCCGAGTGGGCGGCGAGCGCCGCCGCTCGCGCGGCTGCCCGCGCCCACGCGGTCGGGGACGATCCGGGGGACGCCGCGCGCCGCATCGTGCCGGGGTCGCTGCGCCGCGGTCTCCGCGTCTCGGCGGGCGTCGACGGGGACGTCTCGGTCGCGCTGCGCGTGCCCCGCCTGCCCGGGGTCCCGAGCCTCGGCCGCGTCCACGCGTCCGCCCACTTCGAGCCGCAGTCATGAGCGGCGACGACGGACAGGCGACGGTCGAGCTCGTGGCGCTCCTCCCGCTGCTGCTCGTGATCGCGCTCACGGCCGCTGCGCTGCTCACCGCCCACACCGCGGGCGAGCAGGCCGGTCAGGCGGCCGAAGCGGGAGCCCTCGCGGTGCTGCAGGGCGCCGACCCGCGCGCCGCCGCCCGCCGAGCGCTCCCAGGCGAGACCCGCGGCCGCGCCGAGATCAACGTCCACGGCCACCGCGTCACCGTCCACGTCCGCCCCCGCCTCCCGCTCCACGCCTTGGAAGCACCGCTGACGGGAGCGGCGACCGCTCACGCGGGGACGCCATGATCTGTCGCGCGCCCACGACTCGTCGCGCCGGCGGCCCGCGGAGGCGGCGCTGTGAGCGGCCGCCTCGAACGCGTGGCCGCCGTGACGTATTGCGCGCCCACGACCCGCGGCGCCGGCGTTCGGAAGGGGGCGACGCCGACGCCGTGAGCCGCTGCCGCGCATCCGCGCCGACGAGTCACTCCGTGCCGGGGGCGGCGTTGTGAGCGGCCGCCTCGAACGCGTGGCCGCGTTCTTCATCGCGCCCGCCGAGGGCGGCGCTTCCGCGGAAGCGGCCGCCGTCCCTCCGGCGGCGCGGGCGGTCGTGCTCGGCGCTGCCGGTGAAGTCGTGCCGCTCGCGGCGGCGGTGGCGCTCGCGCTGCGGCCGCCCGGCGTCGTCGCAGTGTGGGGCGCCGATCGCTCGCCCGCGGCCGCCGTCGCCACCCGCGCGGCGGCGCGGCTCGCCGCGCGACTTGTCGCCCGCGATCTTCCGGCCGCGGCTCGCGGCCGCCTCGCCTGGCTGCGCTTGCCGGACGACCCAGTTGACGCGGCCGCCGCCGTCCGCCGCGCGTCGGCGCTCGTCGACGGCGCGCTCGTGACCGCGCTCGCCGGCGCCCGGCCGCCCGCGCTCGAGGACCTGATCGCCGAGCACGACCTCGCCGTCGTCGCCGCCGATCCCGACAGCGCCCTCGCACGCGCCGCCCTCGCCCGCCTCACGGCCCACGGCGTCGACGCCCGCGCTTGCCAACCGCTCCGCCGCGGCCTGCCCCGCGCGGTCGCCCTCGCCGGTCTTGCCGCCGCGAAGGAGATCGCGTGACGTCCGTCGGCGACGATCGTCGGGCGGCGATCGGCGGCTCGCCCGGGCAGGCGTCGGTGCTCCTGGTCGGCGCGCTCGCTGCCGTGCTCGTCGGGGTGGTGGTGCTCGGGGCGGTGGCGCGCGGGGTGGCTCGTGAGGCGGCGGCGCAGCGGGCCGCGGACCTCGGCGCGATCGCGGGCGCGCGGGCGATGTACGACGCGTATCCGCGGTTGTTCGTGCCGGCCGCGGATCCCCGGCACCTCGGGCGCGACGGGTATCTCGCGCTCGCGCGCGACGCAGCCAGGCAGGTCGCGCGGGCGAACGGCGCGGACGCGGCGAGCGTCGAGTTCCCGGACCAGGACACGTTCGCGCCGGTGCGGATCCGGGTCGGGGTGCGGGAGGTCGTCGAGGTGCGCCGCAACGACGTGAAGCGGGACGTGACGGTCCGGGTCGCGGCCGTGGCGGAGCTGGCGCCCGTACAGGCGGACGTCGCGACGGGCGGTGGCTATGACGGGCCGCTCGCCTATCGCCAAGGCAAGCCGATGCGGCCGGACGTGGCGCTCGCATTCGACCGCCTCAACGCGGCGGCGCGCGACGACGGCGTTGCGCTGCTGATCGCGAGCGCATACCGGTCCGACGCCGAGCAGGCCGTCCTCTTCAGGGCGCACCCCGATCCGAAGTGGGTCGCGCCGCCCGGGACGTCGCTGCACCGCTACGCCACCGAGCTCGACCTCGGACCGGCGAGCGCGTACGGCTGGCTCGCCGCCAACGCTCCCCGGTTCCACTTCGTTCGGCGCTACGACTGGGAACCATGGCACTACGGGTACACGCTCAACCCGCGCTCGACGCCGCGGCCCGCCGCCGAGCACCCGCTGCCGTCGTTCGTGCCCGACCGCTTCGCGCCGATGCTCGCCCGCGCCGCCCAACGCTGGAACGTGTCGGCGGCGCTGCTC
>DATDKF010000044.1:0-11876 GCA_036520135.1 Solirubrobacteraceae bacterium | reverse complement strand
GTCGAGGTCGAGACGCCGACCGCTTCGCCGTACGCGTCCTCGCTGCTGTTCGACTACGTGGCGACCTACATGTACGAGGGCGACACGCCGAACGCGGAGCGGCGCGCCGCCGCCCTCGCGCTCGACCGCGACCTGCTGCGTGAGCTGCTCGGCCAGGAGGAGCTGCGCGACCTGATCGACCCGGCCGCGCTCGAGCAGGTGGAGGCCGACCTGCAGCGGCGGTCCGAGCGCACCCGCGCGGACAGCGTCGACGCCATGCACGACGTGCTGCGCCGGCTCGGGGACCTGACGCTCGACGAGGCGCGGCAGCGCGCGGACGAGGCGGACGCGTGGCTCGAGCAGCTGGGCGCCGAGCGCCGGGCGGTGCGCCTGCGCGTGGGCGGCGAGCCGCGCTGGATCGCCGCCGAGGACGCCGGGCTGTACCGCGACGCGCTCGGCTCGGTGCCGCCGTCCGGCCTGCCCGAGGTGTTCCTCGACGACGTGCCGGACGCGATGGAACGCCTCGTGCGCCGCTACGCCCGCACGCACGGGCCGTTCGAGGCCGGCGCGCTGAAGGAGCGCTACGGGCTCGACCTCACGCCGGTGCTCGCCGCCCTCGAGCGCGCCGGCGAGCTCGTGCGCGGAGAGCTGCGGCCCGGCGGCACGCGCCGCGAGTGGTGCGACCCCGAGGTGCTGCGACGCCTGCGGCGCGCCTCGCTGGCCGCGCTGCGCAAGGAGATCGAGCCGGCCGAGCAGCGCGCGCTCGCCCGCTTCATGCCGAGCTGGCAGGGCGTCGACCGCCATCCGGCGTCCGGCGCGGGCATCGACCGCCTGCGCGACGTCCTGGTGCCGCTGCAGGGCCTCGCGCTGCCGGTCGAGGTCTGGGAGCGCGACGTGCTGCCGCGGCGGACCGGTGCCTACTCGCCGTCGTGGCTCGACCAGCTGTGCGCCGCGGGCGAGCTGGTGTGGGTCGGCGCGGGGTCGCTCGGGCGCCGCTCGGGAAAGGTCGCGATCTACTTCCGCGAGGACGCGGCGCTGCTCGGGGCGCCGCCCGCGCCGCCGGCGCCCGAGGGCGGCGTGCACGACGCGCTGCGGGCGCGCCTGGCCGCCGGGGCGTGCTTCTTCAGCGACCTGCTGACCGACGTCCCCGGGGTGCCGACCGAGGAGCTCGTCGAGGCGTTGTGGGACCTCGTGTGGGCGGGCGAGGCGACCAACGACGCGTGGGCGCCGCTGCGCTCGCCGAAGCTCACCGCGGCCGCGCCGTGGTCGCAGAAGGCGCGCGCCGAGCGCCGCCGCAGCTTCTCAGCGCGCCGCCGCGGCGCCGCGCCGACCGTGCAAGGCCGCTGGTCGCTGACCGCCGCGCTGTTCGCCGGCGACGATCCGGCCGCGCGCCGGCGCGCCCAGGCCGAGCTGCTGCTCGAGCGCTACGGGATCGTCACGCGCGAGCAGGTGCTCGCCGAGGGCATCCCCGGCGGCTTCTCGTCGCTGTACGACTCGCTCGCGGCGCTGGAGACGATCGGCGTCGCCCGCCGCGGCTACTTCATCGAAGGGCTCGGCGGCGCGCAGTTCGCGCTGCCGGGCGCGGTCGAGCGGCTGCGCTCGCAGCGCGACGACGACGAGGCGCCTCCGGTCGTGCTCGCCGCCACCGACCCGGCGCAGCCCTACGGCGCCGCCTTGAAGTGGCCGCGCCGCGAAAATCGCTCGCCCGCCCGCACGGCCGGCGCCTACGTCGTGCTCGCGGGCGCCGAGCCGGTGCTGTACGTCGAGCGCGGCGGCAAGGGCCTGCAGATCCTCGTCGCCGAGGACGACCCGCGGATGGGGCCGGCGATGGAGGCGCTCGTCGAGGCCGTGCAGCGCGGCCGCATCCGCCGGCTGGCCGTCGAGCGCGTCAACGGCGAGCCGGTCGTCGGCTCGCCCTACGAGGAGACGCTGCTCGAGCTCGGCTTCCGCGCCGGACCGCGCAAGCTCACGCTCAGCGCTTGAGGGCGGCGCTGTAGTCGGCTGGGCCGTCGCAGGTGCCGACCGTCAGCTCCACCTGCCCCTTCACGCGCCCGTGGCGCACGCGGCCGGACAGCACGATCACGGTGCTGCTCCCGTGCTTCGTGCGTGAGTAGAAGCGCGCCCATCGGGCGCGATCCTCGCCCGCTTGACCGGGGCGACCCCGATGAGGATGTGGTTGTCGGCAGGCGTCGGCCCGACGCAGAACATCGACACGTCGGTCTGGAAGTCGCGGATCTGGCGGCCGCCCGCGGCGACGGTGAGCGTGAGCTTCGCGCCCTCGGCCCTGCCGCGGTAGGGGCCGGCGTCGTGCGTGGTGCTCCAGGCGCGTGCGCGCGCGACGCGGACGACCCGCACGGGGCTCGTGCCGCCCTGCGTGCCGACGACGGCCTTCAGTCGGAGGCGCTGGCGCCCGTTCGGCAGCTTGAAGACCACCGAGCCGCGCTCCTGAAGGACCGTCGCCGAGGCCACGAGCTTCCATCTGCGGCCGGCGCGGCGCTGGACGGTCACCTTCCCGCCGTCGGGAACGCCCGCCGCGCGCAGCGGGGCGACGATCGGGTAGCCGCCGAACGCCCGCTTCGGGACGGCCAGCGCCAGCCGGAGGGTCGTGCGCACCGCGAAGCTCCGAACCGCCGACGTCTCGTGGCCGCTGGGGCAGCCCGTGCACAGCCGCGCGGCCTGCCAGTAGTAGGTGCCGGGCACGGCCGAGCTCATGTCCATCCCGCTCGAGCACTGGTCCGGGCCGGCGTTGGTCTTGAGCGGGATGTCGCGGTCGATGACGTTCGCGTCGAGCAGCCGCCCGTCGGCGCCGAGGTCCGGCCGCGTCGCGAAGATCACCTCGTAGTCCGTGTAGTCGCCGTAGGCGGTGAACGAGCCGGACTCGAACTTGCGGTACTCCGGGCAGGTGATCTGGACAGGGATCCCGTCGGGGTCGGCGGCGACCTCGGCGCGGTCGGCCGGCGCGAGCAGGACGATCGGCGGGTCGCCGGGCAGAGCGCCGGCGGCCGCCGGGAACGCGAGCAGGACGACGAGGGCGAGGAACAGCCGCACCGGTCCGCTATACGCGGGTCGCCAGCCAGTCGTTCAACGCGCTCGGCGCGAGCGGGCGGGAGAGGTGGAAGCCCTGCGCCGTGTCGCACTGCAGCGCGGCCAGCTCGGCCATGATGTCCTCGCTCTCGACGCCCTCGGCGACCACGGTCAGGCCGAGGTTGCGGGCGAGGTCGATCGTCGAGCGGACGATCACCATGTCGTTCTCGTCCGCGGTCATGCCGGACACGAACGAGCGGTCGATCTTGACCTCGTCGAGCGGCAGCCGCTTGAGGTAGGCGAGCGAGGAGTGGCCGGTGCCGAAGTCGTCGAGCGAGAGGCGGACGCCGAGCGCGCGCAGGCGATCGAGGACCTCGGACGCGCGGAGCGGATCGGCCATCACGGTGTGCTCGGAGATCTCGCACACGAGGCGGTCGCCGTCGACCCCGTGGCGCGCGAGCAGCGCGGTGATCGCGTCCGGCAGCGCGACGTCGACGATGTTCGCCGCCGCGAGGTTGACCGCCACGGGTAGGTCGATCCCCGCCTCGCGCCACGCGCGGTGCTCGGCGAGCGCGGCGTCGACGACCCAGCGCGTGAGATCGGCGATCGCGCCGGTGCGCTCGGCGAGCGGGACGAACTGGTCGGGCGCGAGCAGCCCGCGGGTCGGGTGCTGCCAGCGCACCAGCGCCTCGACGCCGACGACCCGGCCGCCGTCGAGCGCGACCTTCGGCTGGTAGTGCAGGACCAGCTCGCCCTCGGCGATCGCGCGCCGCAGCTCGGTCACGAGGCCGAGGCGGTCGGCCGAGTAGGGGTCGCGCGCGGCCGTGTAGGTCGCGATGCCGTGGCGGCCGCGCTTGGCCTCGTACATCGCGACATCGGCCCGCTGCAGCAGCGTCCCGACGGTGGTGCCGTGGCTTGGGTACAGCGCCACACCGACGCTGGCCTCGAGCTCGATCGACACGCCGCGCAGCGCGAACGGTGGCCGCAGCGCGTCCTGCAGGCGGGCGGCGAGCTCGACCGCGGCGCCGCGGTGCGGCAGCCCGTCGAGATGGACCGCGAACTCGTCGCCGCCCAGCCGCGCCAGCGTGTCGCCCCGGCGGACGGCGCGGCGCAGGCGCGCGGCGACCTCGACGAGCAGCTGGTCGCCGTGGTCGTGGCCGAGCGTGTCGTTGACCTCCTTGAAGCGGTCGAGGTCGATCAGCAGCATCGCGCCCTCGCCGTCGGCCCGGAGCGCGCGCTCGGCGTTGCGGTGCAGCAGCGTGCGGTTGGGCAGGCCGGTGAGCGCGTCGTGCAGCGCCTGGTGGCGCAGACGGCGCGAGGCGCCGGCGACGATCCGGAACAGCGCGGCGAACAGGATCAGCAGGCCGCCGCCGAGCAAAATCGAGACGATCAGCGCGTCTTCGCGGATCTCGGCCGCGACCGGGTCATAGGACATGTAGACCTCGAGCACGCCGTCGGGGTCCTGGTCGTCGTCGACGTGGACGGGGACGTAGACCTCGAGTGTGCGCGGGCCGCTGTTGTCGTGACGGTAGCCGGTCTCGAGCTCCTGCACCGCCGTGCCGCGGAGCGCCGTATGGACGTGGCCGCCCCTAACCGCGTACTTGCCGATCATCGTGCGATCGTCCGAGTAGACGAGCCGCAGGCCGCGGTTGAAGAGCTTCACGCGGAGCACGCCGGTCTCGGGGAAGTACCGCTTGCCGATCTGGCGGTCGAGCTCCTTCAGCCGGGTCAGCGGGATCGGGAAGCGCATGTCGCCGCGGTCGAGCGCCGACTGGACGCCGAGGTTCGCGATCACCTTGGCCTGCTGGACCGCATGGTCGAGCGCACGGCGCTCGATCTGGTCCTCGAGCACCGCGCCGATCGCCAGCCCGAGGGCCGCGACGACGACGACGCCCCTGGCGGTGAACCGCCCGAGCAGGGAGAAGCGAGCGGACCACGACCGCATGACAACCCCATTTATCGGCCGCTACCCACCATCATGAGAACGAGTGCGGCGCACTCCCACTCGCAAGCTCACGCAAGCGCATTAGTCACATGCCCGAGGGCGACACCATCCATTACGCGGCCAAGCGGATCCGGGCGGTCCTGGAAGGCCAGGTGCCGGACGCGATCGCCACGCCGCACCCGCGCTTCGGGCGCGACCGCTGGCCGGAGCGGCTGGCCGGCCGCGCGGTGCGGTCGGTCGACGCGCGCGGCAAGCACCTGTTCCTGCGCTTCGAGGGCGGCCTGGTCATCCACTCGCACCTGCGCATGACCGGCTCCTGGCGCGTGCACCCGCGCGGTGAGCCGGTGCCGCGGACCGCGTGGCTCGTGATCGGCCATGGCGACCAGGAGGTCGTGCAGCTCAAGGGCCCGGTACTGGAGCTGATGACCGAGTCGCGCACGCGGTTCGACCAGCGGCTGGCCGGTCTCGGGCCGGACATCCTCGCCCCCGAGCTCGACGAGGCCGCGTTCCTGCGCCGCCTGCGCGAGGACGATCCCACGCGCGGGATCGGCGACGCGCTGCTCGACCAGCGGACGATCGCCGGCATCGGGAACATGTGGAAGTCCGAGGGCTGCTTCGCCGCCGCAATCGACCCGTGGCGGCCGGGCGGGCGGGTGAGCGACGACGAGGCGCTGGCGATCGTGCGCGAGCTGCGGCCGCGGATGCAGGCGGCGGCCGAGGACGGGCGGCAGGACCGCTGGCGGCGGATCTACAACGCCGCCGGGCGACCGTGCCCGCGCTGCGGGCCGCCCGCGCTGATCAAGGCCCGCGGGCAGGGCGACGGCAACCGACCCACCTTCTGGTGTCCGACCTGTCAGCACTGAGACGCGTCGGCCACAAAGGGGCCGACCACATCGCGCCCGGCAACACGGCCGCGTCGTTCGACGCCGCGCTGGCCGCGGGCGTCGACATGATCGAGTTCGACGTGCTGCCTGAAGACATCCGGCAGCCGGCCGAGAGCCGGCTCGTGCTCGCCCACGACTACTCGCACGACCTCGCGGACGCGCTGACGCTCGAGCAGGGCCTGGCCCACCTCGCCTCGTCGCCGTTCACCGACGTCGAGCTCGACGTCGACCTCAAGCTGCCCGGCTACGAGGAGCGCGTGGTGCGGGCGCTGCGCGAGCACGGCCTGATCGAGCGCGCGCTCATCTCGACGACGTTCATGCGCAGCCTCGTGGTCGTGCGCGAGCTCGAGCCGCGGCTGCGGCTCGGCTGGTCGGTCCCGCGCGCGCGCAAGGACTACACGCGCTCGTGGGTGTACCGGGTGCCCGCGTACCTGGCGATCGGGCGCATCAAGCGGCGGCTGCCGGACGCCGCGCGCGAGCACCTGGGCGCCGGGCGCTGCGACGCGCTGATGGTCCACTGGCGGCTCGTCACCGGCCGGCTCGTGGAGGCGGTGGCGGAGTCCGGCGGCGAGCTGTACGTCTGGACCGTCGACGACGCGGCGCGGATCCGGCGGCTCGAGGCGCTCGGCGTGACCGGCGTGATCACGAACGATCCGCGCCTGTTCACGTAACGTCGCACGACGGTCGCCGGGCGAAACTCGATTTCCTTTCGTGACAGATCGTGAAGCGGCGCGTAGTACTCGTGTGACCGGCACGATGACCCTTCCCGCGGCCCCAGGAGCCGGCAAGCTCGCACTCGACTTCGACGCGCTCTACCGTACGGCCCGCGACGACGTCTTCGCCTACGTCGCCACGCTGCTCCGCGACCGCGGGGCGGCCGAGGACGTGACCGCGCTCGCCTTCGAGCGTGCGTTCCGCAAGCGCAAGAGCTTCGACGCGCGGAAGGGCAGCGAGCGGGCGTGGCTGTTCGGCATCGCCCGCAACGCCGCGCTCGACGAGCTGCGCAAGCGCAAGCGCAGCGCCCGCCTGGCCGCCGAGCCGGAGGACGTGGCGCCCCAGCCCGACGAGGAGATGGACCGCGCGCTGCGGCGCGCCGCCGTCCGCGCCGCCGTGGCCGCGCTCGAGCCGCGCGAGCGCGAGCTGATCGCGCTCAAATTCCACGCCGGGCTTGACAACGCCGAGCTCGCCGCCGTGCTCGGCGTGAGCGTCTCGAACGCCGGCACCCGACTTCACCGCGCCCTGACCAAGCTCCGGGAGATTCTCGATGACCAGTCCTGAGGCCCTCGAGCTCGAGGCCGTCGACGCCGCCCTCGCGGGCCGCTACGTCGCCCCCGAGCACGCCGAGCTGGCGGAGCTGGCGCTGCTGCTGCGCGACGGCCGCCCCGAGCCCACGCCGGCGTGGGCGACCCACCTCGACCGCCGCGTCGAGGCCCGCTTTCCAGCTCGTGCCAAGCCGCCGCGCTTCCAGTGGTTCCGCACCGCCGCCCCGGCGATCGTCCTCGTCGCGCTGCTGGTCATCCCGATCGGGCTGGCGGCGACGCTCGGCGGCGGCAGCGACGACTCGGGCGGCGGCGGCTCGTCCGGCGCGGGCGCCGGCACGGCCGCGAGCGGCGGCGCAGAAGAGGCCACGTCGGCGCCCGACGCCGCGGCGCCGAGCGGCGGCTCCGACGAAGCGCTGCAGCACGCGCGCCGCTCCGTGCAGCGCTCGGTGACCATCACGCTGGCCGCGCCGCGGCGCCAGATCGACACCGTGGCGTCCGATATCGGCGACATCACGGCCGACGTCGGCGGCTTCGTCGCCCGGTCGAGCGTCACCAGCTCCAGCGGCGGGTCGCTGACCCTGCGCGTCCCCTCCAACCGGCTCGACACGACGATCCAGCGCCTGTCCAAGCTGGCCAAGGTGCGCGAGCTCTCGCGCGACACCGAGGACATCACCGCCCAGGTGGTCTCGGCGCGCGACCGCCTCAACGACGCCCGCGCCGAGCGCAAGAGCCTGCTGAAGCAGCTCGCGAACGCGGTCACGGTCAACGAGACCGAGAGCATCCGCGCGCGCCTGCGGATCGTCTCGCGCGAGATCGCCGTGGCCCGCAACGCGCTGCGGCGGGTGAACAACCGCGCCGACTTCGCCGACGTCGCGGTCACACTCGTGACCGCGCGCGGCGGGGCGGCGGGCGGCGCGTGGACGCCGGGCGACGCGTGGCACGACGCGCTGCGCGTGCTCGAGGTCACCGCCGGCGTGCTGCTGATCGTGGCCGCGGTGGCGCTGCCGCTGCTCGTCGCCTGGTTGCTCGCCTGGCTGGCGCGGCGCGGCGTGACCCGCCGGCGCCGCGAGCGCGCGCTCGACATGGCCTGACCGCCTCCCGCGCCCTATGGCATGCTGCGGGCGACGATGCCCGCGAGCGCTGACGAGACGGCTGCGTTGCTCGGCCGCGTGCCCGTGTTCGAGGAGCTCGCGGACGACGACCTGCGCCGCGTCGCCGACGTGACGGTGCCGCGGCGCTTCGCCGCGGGCGAGGTGGTATTCCGCGAGGGCGACGACTCGGACACCTGCTACGTCGTCAACGCCGGCCACGCGCGGGCGATCCGCGAGCATCTCGACGGCCGCCAGATCACGCTGGCGACGTTCGGGCCCGGCGACATCTTCGGCGAGCTGGCGATGTTCGACGACGAGCGCCGGTCGGCGACCGTCGAGGCGACCGACGACCTCGAGGTGCTCGGCATCCTTGGCGGCGACATGCGGCGGCTGATGCGCCGGCACCCGGACATGGCGGTCAAGCTCGTCATCTCGCTCGGCCGCCGGCTGCGCGCGGCGAACGAGCGGCTGGCGCGGCAGTCGTTCCAGACCGTCCAGAGCCGGGTTGCGGCCGTGCTCGCCCAGCTCGTCGACCAGGCGCAGACCGAGGGCGCGGCCGACCGCGACGTCGCGGTCGTCGCCACGCAGGCCGACCTCGCCAAGCTCGCCGGCTCCTCGCGCGAGTCGGCCAGCCGCTTCCTCGCCGTGCTCGAGCGGGCCGGCGTGATCACGCAGGGGCGCGGGCGCCTGACGGTCCACGACCCGGCGGCGCTCCAGGGCTATGTCTACTGATCGCCCGCTGCGCGAGACCTCGTTCGGCGGCGTCGTGGTCCGCGGCGACTCGGTGCTCGTGATCACGCCCGCCGGCAAGCGCCGGGTCACCGGCCTGCCCAAGGGCGGCGCCAACCCGGGCGAGAGCGGCGAGCAGACCGCGGCGCGCGAGGTGCGCGAGGAGACCGGCGTCACGGCCACGGTCCGCGGGCCGCTCGGCGACGTCAACTACTGGTACCGGCGCGGCGGCCGCCGGGTCTACAAGACCGTGCACTTCTACCTGTTCGACTACGTGTCGGGGTCGACCGACGACCACGACCACGAGGTCGAGGACGCGCGCTGGATCCCGCTCTCCGAGGCCCGGACCACGCTCAGCTACCCGGGCGAGCGCGCCTTGATCGAGCGCGCGTTGTCCAACTCGGCTCCCGGCCGCTAGTCTGCCCGCCCGTGCAGGTCCTTAACTTCTACTCAACCGTTTTCGCGGACCAGATGAAGCGCGGCCGCAAGACCGCGACGATCCGGCTGGGCGACAAGCGGCACAAGTACCGCAAGAACCAGGTCGTCCTCGTCACGGTCGGCTACCAGTACTCGCCGCGTGAGAAGCTCTTCCACGCGGTCATCGACAACGTCGAGGTCAAGCGGGTCAAAGACCTCTCGCCGCGCGACATCGAGCACGACAACCCGGAGTTCCGCCGGACCGAGGAGATGGTCCATTTCCTCAAGCAGATCTACGGGCGCGAGGTCTCGCTCGACGACACCGTGACCGTGGTGCGCTTCTCGCAGATCGTCGAGAACCCGCCCGACCTTCAGGACCGCCTGCGCGGCGTCGGCGGCGCCCAGAACTGAGGCCCGATCACCACCATGCCGGTTCGTCGACGTCCGGCACCGCGATCTTCGCGCGCTCGCCGCGGAAGTCGACCCGGGCGCGGTCGGCGTCGAGGTGGATCGCGACCGCCTCCAGGTTCTCGGGCTCGCCCAGGTCGCGGCCGAAGGCGTGCGCGACGAGCGCGCGCATCGGGCCGGAGTGGGCGGCGACGACGGTGAGGCCGGCGCCGCTCAGCGCGCGGATCCCGCGCCAGTGGCGCCGGACGGACACCGACGGCGGCTCGAAGCCGAGCAGCGGGGTGGTCAGCCACAGCGCGATCGGATCGCCGCCGGAGACGTGCACGGATCGAAAGCGCGCGAGGTCGGCGAGCCAGCCCGGCAGCTCCTCGACCGGCGTCTCGCCCGCCTTGGCGTACTCGCCGAACACCTCGGCCTGCTCGCGCACCTCGCTGCCGGCGGCGACGGTGAAGTTGGCGAAGTCACGCTCCGCGCGCGGGCCGTCGACCTCGACGGCTGCCGCCCGCAGGTCGTCGGCCAGCACCTCGGCGGTCACGCGTGCGCGCACGCTCGGTGCGTACAGCAGCGTCAGCGACCCGTGCGCCTCGGCGGCCAGCGTGGCGGCCGCGGCGCGGGCCTGGTCGCGCCCGCGGTCGGACAGGCCGAGGTCGCCCTCGTAGCCGGACGTCTCACCGTGGCGCAGCAGCCGGATCTCGGGCATGCAGGATGCATATCGCAACGCGCCCTGAGACATCGGCGAACGTCAACGGCGGCTGGGTAGGGCGGCGAGGGAATCGGCCCGCGGCGGCAGACTCGCTGGCGAGTTCGCCTGCGTTATGAAGGCCAACTCGCCAGAGGCCGACCTCGTCGCCTCCCTTACCCTGCCGCAGTTGAGGTTTACGAGGCGTAGACCGGCGACGTCTGACGCCGCTTGAGCGGCGCGGCCGCGACCGCCGAGCCCGAGGTCACCGCCACCAGCGCGGCCGCGGTCGCGACGAAGGCGCCGAAGCGCGGCTCCATGAGCTGGTTTGGGCCGGGCGTGTCGATCAGCTTCCACAGTGCGATGCCGAACGTCGCGAGGCCGGCGTAGCGCAGCGCCTCGCGCGCGACGCCCTGGATCGCCGGGATCAGGCAGCCAACCGCGCCGAGCGCAGTCAGCGCCGCGCACGCCGCGAGCACGCTGCCCCAGGCGCCGAGCGCGTCCCAGCCGCGGCTGCCGTCGGTCTCGCTGACCCAGCGGACGATGCCGGCCGTAAGCCCCTCGACCGGCCCGTGAAGCGATCCGATCGACGACCCCTCGTCCTGGGCCACACGCGGCGCCTGCGCGTACCACGTCTCGCCGAGCGCGGCGATCACCCCCACGGCGGCAGCGGCGGCGAGGAGGGTGTGGGTGCGAAAGCCGAGGGTGCGCATGGTGGCTCAAATGTCGGCACGCGCACCCCGGAACTGGAGCCCCTACGGGAGAAAATGGACGCGGGCAGGTTGGCACTCCCATGGCGAGAGTGCCAAGACGGTCTTGACTTCGGTCGAGACCGTCATAGAATCATCGCCCGTTGGCACTCTCACCTAGCGAGTGCCAGCCGACTTCGAAGTTCAATATCTCAGTGGAGGGCACTCAGATGAAGCTCAAGCCCCTAGGCGATCGGCTGATCGTCAAGGCGGTCGAGGAGGACGAGACGACCGCTTCCGGCATCGTCCTTCCGGACACTGCCAAGGAGAAGCCGCAGAAGGGCAAGGTCCTTGCCGTCGGCGACGGCAAGCTCGACGATGACGGCAAGCGCATCCCGCTCGACGTCGCGGAGGGCGACGAGGTCCTCTACTCCAAGTACGGCGGCACCGAGATCAAGGTGGAGGGCGAGGATCTCCTCGTGCTCCGCGAGTCCGACGTGCTGGCCAAGGTCCAGTAAGCGGAGACGACAGAGAACATGGCTCACAAGGAACTCAAGTACGACGTCGACGCCCGCAAGGCGCTCGAGCAGGGCGTCGATGCGGTCGCGAATGCGGTCAAGGTCACACTCGGCCCGCGCGGCCGCTACGTGGTCCTCGACAAGAAGTTCGGCGCTCCCACCATCACCAATGACGGCGTGACCATCGCTCGTGAGATCGAGGTCGAGGACGTCTTCCAGAACCAGGGCGCACAGCTCGTGCGCGAGGTCGC
>DATDKF010000043.1:0-12347 GCA_036520135.1 Solirubrobacteraceae bacterium | reverse complement strand
AGCTCGAGCAGCGTGAACTCGTTCGGGTTGCCGACGTTCACAGGCATGTGCGCGCCGGATTCCGCGAGCGCGATGATGCCGTCGATGAGGTCGGAGACATAGCAGAAGGACCGTGTTTGCGATCCGTCGCCGAACACCGTGATCGGGCGGTCCTGGAGCGCCTGGCGCATGAACGTCGGGATGGCTCGGCCGTCGTGCGGGCGCATCCGCGGCCCGTACGTGTTGAAGATCCGCACGATCGCGGTGTCGACCCCCTGCTGGCGGTGATAGGCCATCGTCAGCGCCTCGGCGTACCGCTTGGCCTCGTCGTAGACGCCGCGCGGGCCAATCGGGTTCACGTGCCCCCAGTAGGACTCGGGCTGGGGATGGACCTGCGGATCGCCGTAGACCTCCGACGTGGAGGCGAGCAGGAACCGCGCCCGGTGGTGCTTGGCGAGGCCGAGCGAGTTGTGGGTGCCGTAGGAGCCGACCTTGAGCGTGTGCAGCGGCAGCCGCAGGTAGTCGATCGGCGACGCCGGGGAGGCGAAGTGGTAAACGACGTCCACCGGCTCCTCGACGTGGAACGGCTTGATGATGTCGGCGTGCAGGTGCTGGAACTCGGGCCGGCGGATGTGCTCGATGTTCGCGAGCGACCCGGTCTCGAAGTTGTCGACGCAGATCACGCGATGGCCGCGAGCCAGCAGCTCATCGCACAGGTGCGATCCGAGGAATCCCGCACCACCCGTGACGAGGCAGGTGGCCATTGCGGCCGCAGGATATCGAGCGCTACCGGGCCCGCGCGGCCTTGAGCGCCTTCTTGCCGATCCCCAGGTCGACGACGTAGTGGCGGCTGTCCCGCCTGACCGCGTGCCCGTCGCGCGCCAGGCGCTTGCACACCACGGGGCATTTCTTGCACCGCGGATTGGACTTGCAGCACCGCTTCTTGGTCTTGACGAGCCGGACCTTCGTCATCGAGCCCGAGCAGGCTAGCATCGCCGCCCATGCCCGCCGAATCCTTCGTCAGCCGCCTCAACGAGCAGATCGGCCACGAGTTCGCCGCCCACCAGCAGTACGTGGCGATCGCCGTCCATTACGACGCCGAGACCCTGCCCCAGCTCGCGCGGTTCTTCTACCGCCAGGCGCTCGAGGAGCGCGACCACGCGATGATGATGGTGCAGTACCTGATCGACGCCGACGCCGACGTCGTGATCCCGGGCGTGAGCGCCCCTAGGAGCGCGTTCGACGACATCGTCGCGCCGGTCGCGCTGGCCCTGCAGCAGGAGAAGAACGTCACCGAGCAGATCAACGAGCTCGCCGCCACCGCGCGCGAGGCCGGCGACTACACGAGCGAGCAGTTCACGCAGTGGTTCATCAAGGAGCAGGTCGAGGAGGTCGCGACGATGTCCGACCTGCTGCGCGTGGTCGAGCGCTCCAAGGACGACCCCATGGAGGTCGAGAACTTCATGGCGCGCGAGCACCTCGGCGAGGCGGGCGCGGACCCGACGGCGCCCCACGCGGCCGGCGCAGGATGACCCGTGAGCTTCTCGGCGGAGCTGCGCGAGGCCCACGCTCCCGTCTGGGAGGCGCAGGTCGCGCACCCGTTCGTGGCGGGGATCGGCGACGGCACGCTCCCTGAGGACCGGTTCCGCTTCTACGTCCGCCAGGACTACCTGTTCCTGATCGACTACGGGCGGCTGCTCGCGCTCGCCGCGGCGCGGGCGCCGCGGCTCGAGTGGATGCGGCGCTTCGCCGCCCTCGCCGAGTCGGTGCTCGAGACCGAGATGGACCTGCACCGCCAGTTCGCCGCGCGCTGGGGGATCACCGCCGAGCAGCTCGAGACCGAGACGACCGCGCCGGCGACCGACGCCTACTGCGACTTCCTGCTGCGCACGGCCTCGCTCGGCGACTTCGCCGAGCTCGTCGCCGCGCTGCTGCCGTGCATGTGGAGCTACGCCGAGATCGGCCAGCGGCTCGCCGCCGCCGGCCCGCCGGACCACGAGGGCTACGCCGAGTGGATCGCGGCGTACGCGAGCGACGAGTTCGCCCAGCTCGCGCAGTGGTGCCGCGAGCTCACCGACGCCGCGGCCGCCGACGTCGCCGGCCCCGGCCGCCGGCGCATGCACAACGCCTTCCGCGCGTCGTCCGAGCACGAGCTGGCGTTCTGGGAGAGCGCCTGGAGCTACTCCGCGCCAACCCCGGCTGGGTAAGGAGGCGGGGTTTCGGCCGCGCGGCGAACTCCCTGGCGAGTTGACCTCCTATACGGAGGTGAACTCGCCAAGGACCTGGCGCGCGGCGGCCGAACCCGCCTCCCTCAATGCCGAAGTTCGTCCCTCACACGGGCACTTCGGCGCCGTCCTCCGGCACCGTGACGTGATCGGTCAGCTCTTCTTCGTGGAGGCGCTGGTGGGGGTCGGCGCGGGTCTCGAGGCAGTGGTTGATCGCCTCGAAGTGCACGGCGACGATTCGGGCGGCGGGCGCGTACCGCGCCACGGCGAGAACCTCATCGGTCGTCATGACGAGCGGGTCGTCGTCGACGAAGTGCGCGCCGCTCGCGTTGACCACGACGACGTCGGGCGCGTGCGCGTCGATCGCGGCGCGGACGTCCTCGCACCAGATCGTGTCGCCGGCGACGTAGAACGTCGGCTCGCCCTCGGCGGCGACGACGAAGCCCGGCGACGGGCCGAGCGGGCCGTGGACGCCGCCGGTGATGGTGATTCGCAGGCCCTCCCAGTCGACCGCGCCTTCCATCGGCCGCACGTCGGCGAAGCCGTGCTCGCGCAGCTTCCCGGCGTCGCCGGGCGCGCAGAACACCGGCACGTCCTTCGGCGCCAGCGCGACGGCCGTCGCGTCGAGGTGGTCCTGATGCAGGTGCGTGACGAACAGCGCGCTCAGCCCCTGCACGACGATCTCCGGCGGCTCGGGCAGCTCGACCAGCGGGTTCGGGACCTGGTTCGGCGTGTCGGGGACCGGCGGCCGGGCTCCGGCGGGATCCAGCATCGGATCCACCACCAGGCGATGCCCCGCCATCCGCACGTGCAGCGTCGCGTGGCGGATCAGTCGCAGGCGCATCCAGCGAAAGCGTACCCTCGGCCCGGTGCGCGCCCAATACCAGGCGTTCTGGGCGGATGCGCCGCAGGATCCCGAGCCGTGGGCGTGGGAGCGCCGCCGGGCGCTGCTGCTCGGCGCGACCGCGCCCGGCGAGCGGGTGCTCGACCTCGGCTGCGGCGCCGGCCGCTTCGTCGCGGCGCTGCGCGACGCCGGCGCCGAGCCCGTGGGCGTGGAGCTCGCCGAGGCGGCGCTCGAGCGCGCGCGCCGCAACGTGCCGGGCGCCGACCTGCGCCTCGTCGAGCCGGACGGCTCGCTGCCGCTCGAGCACGGCAGCGTCGATCTCGTGTGGTGCTCGGAGGTGCTCGAGCATGTCGCCGACACCGAGCACCTGCTGCTCGAGGCGCGCCGGGTGCTGCGGCCGCGCGGTCGGCTGCTTCTGACCGTGCCGTTCCACGGCCGCGTCAAGGCCGCGCTGATCGGCCTGCTGCGCTTCGACGAGCACTTCGACCCGACCGGCCAGCACCTGCGCTTCTACACGCGCAGCTCGCTCGCCCGCACGCTCGACCGCGCGGGCTTTGACGGCGTGCGGATCGACGCCTGGGGCGGGCCGCCGCTGCTGCGCGTCGGGCTTACGGCGTGGGCGTCGCGCCCGTAGCGGAGGCGCGGCTGGCCGCGAGGATGTCCGAGGTCGACGCCGGGTTCTTCGGGTCCAGGTAGTACGCGGCCTGGAACGCGCTCAGCGCGCCCTTGGGGTCGTTGAGCGCGTCGAGCCGCAGCTCGCCGAGCCGCCGCCACGCCTCGGGGCTGGCCGGCTGCAGCCGCACCGCGCGCTCGAGCGCGCCGCGCGCCTGCGGCAGCCGCCCGCGCGCCTGCTCGATCGCCGACAGCTCGAACAGCGGGTCGACGGACAGCGGGTTGCGCTTGGTCGCGATCGTGGCGATCGACGCGGCGGCGTCCGGCTGGCCCCGGTCGAGCCGGTCGAACGCCTCGTCGCCGGCGTGCACCGCGCGCACGGGCTGGAACGCCGTCCACGCGGCGGCGACCGCGATCACGAGCACGAGCGCGGCGGCCATCCCGTGCAACGGCGGCACGCTGTTGGCGATCCGCTGCAGCCGGCTGGCGTGCGGCCAGGTCGGGGGCGGCGGCGCTGGGCCCTCCGGGTGCTCGAGCCGCGCGCGCAGCGGCCCGCGCCCGACCACCCAGCCGGCGCACAGCATCGCCACGCCGGCGTTGGCCGGGACGAACCACGTCCAGTCCACCAGCGAGTGGATGCCGAACAGGATCACGACCGTCGCCAGCGTGAGCATGCCGATCCGCTCGGCGTCGTACGGCAGGCCGCGCGCCCGGCGGTGCACGCCGGTCGCCCGCGCGGCGGCGGCCAGCCACGCGAAGGCCGCGAGCAGCGAAGCCGCCAGGCCCGCCCAGCCGAGATCGGCGAGCGTCTGGACGACGTAGCCGTGCGCGTGGCGGACGGCGAGCGCGTCGTCGCGGAAGCGGGTCCGGACCGTCGCGTAGGCGCCCGCGCCGGTGCCGAGCCACGGCTCGGTCGCGTGGACGTCGAGCGCCTCGGCCCAGTAGCGGGCGCGCACCGACGATGTGGCCGTGAGCCGGTCCGGCGTGTTGGCGGGCGTCTTCGCGTTGGGATCGGTGAGCTGGTCCCACGCCTTGGAGACCTGGCCGTCGATCCCGCCCGGCGCGGTGGCGAGCGCGATCACCGCCACGACCGGCAGCAGCGCGAGCACGCCGAGCGCGGTGCGGCCCGCGAGCTTGCGCGCCCGCGGCGTCAGCGGCCGCTGCGCGACCGCGAAGTGCACGGCGAGGCCGGCGCACAGCAGCACGACTGCCATCAGCACGAGCAGCGCGCCGAACTCGTGGCCGGCGTCGACGCGCGCGGCGACCGGCGCCCGGTCGGTCGTCAGCCCGTCCTGCGAGAACGCCCACGCCACGACCGGCGCAGCGCCGAGCACGCCTGCGGCCAGCGCAGCGGTCGCCCGCAGCCGCAGGGGCACGACGAGGAACCAGATCGCGACCGCGATCACGAGCGCGACGAGCGCCCCGCGCGAGTAGGACAGCATCAGGCACACCAGCAGCAGGGCGATGCCCGGCCACGCGAGCGCGTTGGCCGCCGCGTGGCCCGAGCGCCGGGCGGCGAGCCACAGCATCGGCGGCACGCCGAGCGCCGCCATCAGCCCGACCGAGTTCCAGTACGCGAACGGCTCGCGCAGCCGCGCGTAGGTCTCGTCCGGGGCCAGCGAAGCCGGGAACACCTTGGTCAGCAGCGCCCAGACGGTCACGAGCATGCAGCCGGCTCCGACGCCCATCACGAGCCCCGCCCAGCGGCCCGGCATCAGGCGGGCTAGCGCGATCCCGCCCGCGAACACGGACAGGTAGGCGAACGTGCGGTTGGCCTCGACCCACGAGTCGGCCGGCGCCAGCGACCACAGGACCGACAGCGCGGTGAGTGCCGCCAGCACGCCGAAGGCGAGCAGCGGGCCGCCGCCGCGCAGCGGGAAGTCGGCGCTGCGCGGGCGCCGCAGCAGCGCGGCCGCGACGAGCGCGGCGCCGGCGAGCATCATCGCGATCAGGACATAGGTCGTGCGCTCGAGCCGCAGGCCGCCGGCGGCGGCGAACGATGCGGCGGCGATCGCGATCGCCACGCCCGCGGCCAGCCCGGCGTTGCCCGTGACGTCGGGGATCGGGATCGTGATCGTCCGCCGCGCCGGGCGGCTGGGGCTAACCGGATCGGCCAGGGAGGACACGTCGGAGCAGTGGCCCGAGGGCGCTGACGCGGCCGAACGCTCGCCGCCGCACGAACGGCGCGAGCGCGGCCGCCGCCGCCACGGCGAGCAGGATCAGGACGACGATCAGCGTCGTCGGCAGGTCGTTGCGCAGCGTGCCCTCGCCCGGGGTCACGGGTTTGCCGGCGATCTGGAGCGGCTGGCCGCCCCCGGTCGCGGCGGACTCCAGCGCCTTGCGGTCGGCGTCGGTCGAGGGCGTAAGCGGCGCTCCGCCCGAGCCGCCGCTGCCGCCGGTGCCTCCGCCAACACCGCCGCCGCCGCCGGTGCCTCCTCCGCCGCCGTTGCCGCTGTTGCCGGCCTGGTTGAGCAGCGCGGCCCGCAGCACGTCGCGGCAGTCGGAGTACTGGTCGATGTCGTCCGGGATGTTGTTGAGCGCGTCCCGGATCTGCTTCGACGTGTACTCGCCGGTCAGCCGGCCGTCCTGGCACTCGCGCAGGATCTTGGTCCGCGTGGAGTCGGCGAGAGCGGCAGGAGCGGCGGCGAGGACCGCGAGCATGCAGGCGAAAACGACCAGGCGCAGCATGGGACGGAGCACGCTAGCAGCCGTCCTCGGAGCGTCCGGCGCCTGCCGCGGCCAGCGCTCGCGCCATGCCGCGGGCCCAGTCGTCGTGTGTGTAAGCGCCCACCGCGTCGCGCGCGGCGGCCCCCAGCCGGGCGCGCAGATCGGGCTCGTCGTGCAGCCGGCGCAGCGCGCGGGCGAGGGCGTCCGGGTCGCCGGCGGGGACGACCAGGCCGGTGCGCTCGTGCTCGATCAGCCCGCCGGCGGCGGCGCCGACCGCGTCGGTCGCGATCACGGGGACTCCCTGGTTGAAGGCTTCGTTGGCGACCAGCCCCCACGGCTCGCGGAAGTCGCGCGTGGGGATGGACGGTATGACGACAACGTCGGAGCCCGCGTAGAAGTTGCGCAGCGCCGGTGGGTCGGCCGGCCCCGCGAGCACGGCCGCGCCGGTGGCGGCGGCCCGGGCTCGGATCGGGCCGCCGCCGACCAGAACCAGCGCGGCTGATGGTGCTGACAAGCCTGATTGACGCCAGGCCCGAAGGAGCACCGCGACCCCCTTTTCCCGCGCCAATCGGCCCGCAAACATCGCCTGGAAAGGGGCACCACGGTCCGGGCGCCCAGGCGCGGACCAGAAAGCGTTCTCCACGCTCTGCGGGGCCTCGACGACCGGTGCGCGCGCCCCCTTTGACCGCACGTAGGCGCTGACGTGGGGCCCGTACGTGGCGATCGCGTCGGCGCTGCGGTAGACGTGCCGGAGCGGGAGGTAGGAGAGCGCGTGGGCCGCGGTCCGCGGGTGCGCCCAGATCGTCGCCCACAGCACGAATGGCACGCCCGCGCGGCGGGCGCCCGCGTAGGCCGCGGGCAGCGCCACGCGGCCGGACAGGCCGGCGACGACCGCGCGGAAGCGGCCCGACGCGGCGAGCCGCAGCACCCCGCGCTGGCTCGGCCGCACCACCGGAAACGGCAGCTCGCGCGTAGGGAGGGACTGTCCCTCCTTAACGCCGCCGTGGCGGATGTCGCCGCCGATCAGCGCGAACACCACGTCCTCGCGCTCGTGCAGCGCGGCGAACGCGCCGATCCGGAACGGCGGCGCGTGGTTGGTGACGAACAGGACGGGGCGGCTCACGCGAGCGCCTGCTCGTAGGCCTCGACCGTCGCGCGCCCGCACCCCTCCCACGTGAACGAGCGCGCCACCGTCGCGCGCGCGGCGGCGCCCAGCTCGTGGCGCCAGTCGTCGCGCCGCAGCAGCGCGTCGAGCTCGGCGGCCAGCGCCTCGGGGTCGGCGGGCGGGACGAGCCGGATCCCGTCGCCGCTCGCCGCGATCTCCTCCGGCCCGTCCTCGCCGCGGCAGCCGATCGCGGGCACGCCGCCGGCCATCGCCTCCACGTAGGCGACGCCGAACGCCTCGTCGACACTCGGCAGCACGAAGATCCCGCGGCGCGCCTGCGCGACCGCGTCCGCGTGCGGCAGCGGGCCGGTGAAGCGCACGCGCTCGCCGAGGCCGAGCTCCCGCGCCAGCGCCTCCAGGGCGCCGCGCTCGGGGCCGTGGCCGACCACAACCCACTCGACGGCCGGGTGAGACTCGCGCAGCAGCCACAGCGCGCGCAGCACGTCGGCGTGGCGCTTGCGGGCGATCAGGCTGGCGACGGTGACGATCCGGCGCGGGCCCGCCGGCGTGGCGTCGGCCGGCAGGTCGCTGCCGAGGTGCACGACGCGCGTGCGCTCGGCGCCCAGCGCCTTCGCCCGGCGTTCCATCCCGGCCGAGTTGGCGAGCACGAGCCGGGCGTGGCCGAGCGCGCCGCGGACGGCGCGGGCGCCGGTCGTCGAGCGCTGTGCGACGGCGAGCAGGTCGCCGCCGTGCACCGAGACGGCGAGCGGCACGCGCACGCGGGCGTGGCGCACGGCGTCGCCGGCAGGCGCGGCGTAGTGGGCGTGCACGAGATCGAACGGGAAGCGGCGGCGCAGCCGGGCGAGCGCGAGCGCCAGTGGGGGAGCGGCCCAGCGGCCCCACGTCGCGTACGTGCGCGGCCGCGGCGGGGCGAGGAACGGGACGTAGGTGACCGGCACGCCGTCGCGGTCCTCGTGCAGCGGCTGGCGCAGCGGGGCGATCAGCGCGCGGCGGTCGCGGGCGTGCAGCGCGGCGCGGGGCGGCACGGGCCGGTGCAGCACCAGCACGTGCACGTCGGCGCCCGCGGCGGCGGTCGCGACCGCCTGCCGGTGGGCCCAGATCCCGAGCACCGGGTCGTGGGCGCGGGGGTAGTACTCGGCGACGATGGCGACCCGCATCCCGAACCTATGATGGCGGCGTGCCGCTCGACGTCGCCGTCCAGGTCGTGAACTACCGCACCCGGCGGCAGCTCGAGGCATGCCTGCCGACCGTCCTGAATGAGGTCGCCGGGCTGTCCGCGCGCGTCTTCGTGCTCGACAACGCGTCGGGCGACGACCTGTCCGAGCTCGCCGCCCGGCACCCGTCGGTGGCGTTCGAGACGGCCGAGCGCAACCTCGGCTTCGGCGCCGGCCACAACCGGCTCGCCGAGCGCCACGACGCGCGGGCGCTGCTGCTGCTGAACCCCGACGCGCAGCTCGTGGAGCCCGACACGGTGGGCCGGCTGCTGCGCGCGCTCGGCGGGAGCGTCGCGGCGGTCGGGCCGCAGCTCGTGTCCGCGACGGGCGAGGTCGACGTGCGCGACCACGGCGAGCTGCGCGGCTTCCGCGCCCGCGTCGCGCAGGCGGCCGGCCACAGCCACTACCGCCGCCGCGACGCGCCGCTCGACGTCGCGTGGGTCTCGGGCGCCGCGTGCCTGATCGCGCGCGAGTGGTTCGACCGCGTCGGCGGCTTCGACCCGGAGTTCTTCCTGTACAAGGAGGAAGAGGACCTGTTCCTGCGCATCCGACGGGCCGGCGGGCGGGTGCGGTACGAGCCGGGCGTGCGCGTCCGCCACGAGGGCGGCGTGGTGGCGTCGCGCGACGAGTACCTCGCCGCCTCGGTCGCGCGCTTCGCCAACAAGCACGTTCGCCGCGCGCGGCTGATCCTGCCGGTCCATCGCGCGGTGACCGTCTGGGGAGGGCGGCTCGACCGCCTGCTGGGCCGCTGATCCTCCTCCTGCACAACCGCTACCGCGTGCCCGGCGGCGAGGAGCGCGCCGTCGACGACCTCGCGTGGCTGATCCGCACCGAGCTGGGCGAGGAGGCCGCGGTGCTCACGCGCGACTCGGCGCGGCTGAGCTCGCGCCGCGCCGCGGCGGGGCTGCTGGCCGGCGGGCTGGGCCCGCGGTCGGTGGCGAAGGCGGTCCGGCGCTCGGGCGCCCGCGTCGTCCACGCCCACAACGTGCATCCCTCGTTCGGCTGGCGCGCGCTGGCCGCGGCGCGCGACGCTGGCGCCCGCGTCGTGCTGCACCTGCACAACTACCGGTTCGTCTGCGCGATCGGCACCTGCTTCACGCGCGGGGAGGACTGCACGCGCTGCCACGGGCGCGACACGCTGCCGGGCGTGCGGCTCAACTGCCGCGGCGCGCGCGCGGAGGCGGTCGCGTACGGCGCCGGGCTGTCGCTGTGGCAGAACCGGATCGCGGCGAACGTCGACGCCTACGTGGTCCCCAGCGAGTTCGCGCTCGGGCGGCTGCGTGAGTTGGGCGCGCCGGTCGACGGCCGGGCGCGCGTGATCCCGTCGGTGCAGCGGTCGTTCGCGGCGGCGTCGCGCGCGGCGGCGGGGCGGTTCGCGCTGGCGGCGGGGCGGCTGACGCCCGAGAAGGGCTTCGCCGACGCGGTTCGCGCTTGCGCGGCGGCCGGCGTGCCGCTGGTGGTCGCGGGCGACGGGCCGCAGCTCGACGAGCTGCGCGCGCTCGGCGGCGACGTGCGCTTCACCGGGCGCGTGGCGGCGGACGAGCTCGCCGCGCTGCGCCGCGAGGCGGCGCTCGCGATCGTCCCCTCGCGCTACGCCGAGATCTTGCCGCTGGCGGCGCTCGAGGCGATGGCGGCGGGGCTGCCGGTCGTCGCCGCGCGGGCCGGCGGGCTCGCCGAGATCGTTCCGGAGGAGGGCCTGTACCCGCCGGGCGACGCCGCCGCGCTGGCCGCCCGCATCCGCGCCCTGTGGGCCGACGCCGCGGCCGGCGAGCGCGCACTGGCGGTCGCGCGCGAGCGCACCGCGCCGGCGGTTGTCGCTGACGCGCTCCGCGAGGTCTATCGCTGAGCTCGGTTTCGACCGGCGCCGTTGGACGCTTAGGATCCGCGGCCGTGCAGCGGTGGCCCCGCCACGTCGGGCTCAACGCCCTCTTCCTCGAACCGGGGCGGTCGGCGGGCGTGGAAACCTACCTGCGCGGGCTCGCGCCGGCGCTCGCCAACGAGTTCCCGGCCACGCGGTTCACGGTCGTCACCACCCGCCGGGGATCAGCCGCCCTGAAGGACGACGGCTGGGCGGAGTTCTGCACCGTCGTGGGGCTGCCGTGCGACGGAGGGCAGCCCGTGCGACGGCTCGCCGTCGAGCAGGTGCGGCTGCCGGTCCTCGCGCGCTTGAAGCGCTGGGACGTCCTGCACTCGCTGGCGTCGCTCGCTCCGGTGAGGACCGTTACGCCCGCTGTCATCACCGTGCACGACGTCGCGCTCTTTCACGTGCGTACTGTCAAGAGCGTGGCGACGGCCGGCACGCGCATGCTCATCCAGACCGCCGGCCGCCATGCTGACGCCGTGATCGCGATCACGCAGACCGCGCGCGACGACGTCGCGGCTGCCCTCGACATCCCGGCGAACCGGATCCACGTCGTGCACAACGGCGCCGGTCACCGGCGGCGCTTGACGCCGGCGCCCGAGGACGAGGTCCGCGCCCGCTACGAGCTCAAGCCCGGCCGGCGTGTCGTGCTCTGCGTTGCCGCCATGCGCCCACGCGAGAACCAGGAGCTGCTCGTGCGCGCGTTGCGCATGCTCGACGACGACGTCCTGCTCGTCCTGTGCGGCCACCCCGAGCGATACGCCGATCAGCTCGAGGAGGTCGCCGAAGAGCTCGGTGTCGCGTCCCGGCTGCGGATCGCAGGCTACGTCGCCGAAGCCGAGCTGGAGGCGCTGTGGCGGATTGCCGGCTGCGCCGCCTTCCCGGCGCTGGCCGAGGGCTTCGGGCTCACGATCCTGGAGGCGATGCAACGCGGCGTGCCCGTGGCGTGCTCAGACATCCCGGCGCTGCGCGAGCTCGGCGGCCTCGTGCCCCGCTACTTCGACCCGCACGACGTCGCTGCCGCGGCCCGCACGCTGCAGGCCGCCCTGACCGAGCCGCATGACGTCGCGGCCGCGGCGGCGCAGGCCGAGCGCTTCACCTGGGAGGAGTCGGCTCGCGGCACGTTCGCGGCCTATGAACGCGCGCTCGCGACGACCTCAAAGCAGTGAACGACGACGGCGTTTGACGGCGCTCAGAGCTGCGGCGCGCCGAGGTGGCGCGTCGTGCCGCGCAGGTCGAGCACCTGCGGCGCCCGCTCGACGACGTGGCCGTGGTCGACGCTCGGGTGCGCGGTGACGATGACCGCGAGGTCGACGCCGTCGAGCGCCTCCTCGAGCGGCCGGCTGCGCAGGTCGTGCTCGAGCAGCTCGGGCACGTGCGGGTCGTGGTAGGAGACGTCGGCGCCGTGCTTGCGCAGGAGCTGCATGATCTTCAGCGCCGGCGACTCGCGGATGTCCCCGACCCCGGCCTTGTAGGACACGCCGAGCAGCAGCACACGTGAGCCGCGCACCGGCTTGTGCACGTCGTTGAGCGCGCGCTCGATCTTGTCCACGCAGAAGTACGGCATGTACTGGTTGACCTTGCCGGCGAGCTCGATGAACTCGGTCGACAGGTCGTACTCCCGGGCCTTCCAGGCCAGGTAGAACGGGTCGACCGGCAGGCAGTGCCCGCCCATCCCCGGGCCAGGCTCGAAGCGCGTGAAGCCGTACGGCTTGGTCGCCGCGGCGTCGATGACCTCCCAGATGTCGATGTCCATCCGGTCGGCGAGGATCGCCAGCTCGTTGACGAGCGCGATGTTGACCGAGCGGAAGATGTTCTC